>SVNN01000025.1 GCA_015066905.1 Ruminococcus sp. | reverse complement strand
TTCGGCGAAACAATTGCAAATCCGGCACTCACGGTTCTGGATATTTCCCGTTTTGCAGCGATCGCGCACAAGCACAATGTGCCGCTGATCGTGGACAATACCTTTGCTACTCCGATCCTCTGCAAGCCGTTTGATTTCGGTGCGGATATCGTCATCCACTCCACCTCCAAGTATATGGATGGTCATGCAGTGCAGGTCGGCGGTGTCATTGTTGACAGCGGAAAGTTTGACTGGACAAACGGCAACTTCCCTGAGCTGACCGAGCCGGATGAATCCTACCACGGTCTGCGTTATACCGAAACCTACGGCAAGGCTGCATATATCATCAAGGCGAGAATGCAGCTGATGCGCGATTTCGGCGTATATCCTGCGGCACATTCCGCATTTCTGCTCAACCTTGGTCTGGAAACGCTTGCAATCCGCATGAAGCAGTACTGCGAGAATGCAATGACCGTTGCGACTTATCTTGAAAAGTCGCCCTATATCGAATCTGTCAGCTATCCGGGTCTTGCAAACGATCCTTATCACGCGCTTGCTGAGAAGTACCTCAAGGGCTGCAGCGGTGTCATCTCCTTTGTTGTAAAGGGAGGCCGCGAGAAGGCGATGCAGTTTATGGATTCGCTCAAGCTGGCGTCTAATGAGGTTCACGTTGCGGATATCCGCACCTGTGTGCTCCATCCTGCAAGCGAAACCCATCGTCAGCTGACGGATGAGCAGCTGGTAGCCTGCGGCATCAACGGCGGCATGGTCCGTTTCTCTGTGGGACTGGAAAATGTCGAGGATATCCTTGCAGATATCGAACAGGCGTTTGCAAAAATGAACTGATTATGCAAAAGGCGGTTTGTATCACAAAGCCGCCTTTTTTGCGCTGTCGGAATAATTCTCTGCACAGCTGCATTGTATGGAATCAGGAACGATTTGAGAGGAGGCATGATATGATCCGTTTTATCATCCGGCGGTTTATCCGCGACAGCGAAAATGTGGCGGATCAGCGCGTCCGCGCACAATATGGGACGCTGGCAGGAACGCTCGGCGTGATCTGTAATGTATTCCTGTTTGCTGTCAAGCTTACGATCGGTCTGTTGATGAACAGTATTGCGATCATTTCGGACGCGGTGAATAATCTGTCTGATACGGGATCGTCGATCGTGACGATTATCGGCACCAAGCTGGCAAATCGACACGCGGACAAGGAACATCCATTCGGGCACGGAAGAATGGAATATGTTTCTGCGCTGATCGTTTCATTTCTTATCGTAATTGTCGGCTTTGAGCTGCTTCGTACCTCGGTGGGACAGATCGTCCACCCCGAACCGGTGGCACTGAAGCTGCCGCTTGTGATCATTCTCGTGCTTTCTATGCTGATCAAGGCGTGGATGTTTGCTTACAACCGATATATGGGCAGGAAGATCAATTCCGCAGTGTTGATTGCCGCGGCATCTGACAGCCTCAACGATGTCCTTGCAACTGCCGCGGTCATCGTTTCTGCGGTTGTGTCAAAGTTCGTTTCGTTCCCGATCGACGCGATTGCGGGCGGTATTGTTTCTCTGCTGATTATGTACACGGGCTACGGTGTTGCGAAATCGACGGTCGATCTTCTGCTTGGCTCTGCCCCGGATGCGGAGCTTGTGCGGAAGATTGAGGAAACCGTGCTGTGCGCCGACAACATTGTCGGCATTCACGACCTCGTGGTGCATGATTATGGTCCGGGAAGAATCATGGCGTCGTGCCATGCGGAGGTGCCGGATGATGCCAATATCGTACATATCCATGAGGTGATTGACGCGACGGAAGAAAAGATCACTTCTGAACTGGGTATCGTGATGGTCATTCATATGGATCCTGTTACGGTGAATAATGAAAAGGTCGATCGTCTGAAGGCGATGGTCATCTCCGCGGTCAGAAGCGTGGATGAAAACTATTCGATTCACGATTTCCGTATCACGGACGGAGAAAAGCATATGAACATCCTGTTCGATCTTGAGATTCCCTGTGAGGTGCCTGCGGCAGTGCGTGCGCAAAAGATTGAAGCCATCCGCGGCGGGATCATGTCATGCCAGAGTGGGTGCAATGTGGTGATCAAGGTAGATGATAAATTCTGATTGATCGGATAAATTCTGAAAAGATGTACAGAAATGTACATCTTTTTTTCGTTTTTGCCTGTTTGTGAGGGGAGAGGAGGTGAAACGGAACGGACAAGCTGGTTTATAAACTGACGGGATTGCTGGGCGTGATCGGCGGATTGCTGTTTGGTGCGCCCGATGGTTTGCTGTATGCTCTGATTGCGATGATGGCGCTGGACTATTGCAGTGGATTGCTCTGCGGCGCGGTACAGAAACGACTTTCAAGTAGCATCAGCTTCCGCGGTCTTTGCCGCAAGCTGCTGATTCTGATTCTTGTTGCAGTCGGACATATTCTGGATATGTATGTGCTTTCGGGCGGAAATGCCGTTCGCACAGCGGTCGAAGGGTTTTATCTCGCAAACGAGGGAATCAGTATTCTCGAAAATATCGGTACACTGGGATTGCCGATGCCGCGCAGACTGCGGCAGATTCTGATTCAGATTCACAGACAGGAGAAGGAGGAACAAAAGGATGAATAGTCCATATATGGGCAGATTCCGCGTGTCGCAGTGCTATAAGGGCAGTGTACATGACGGACTTGATCTGGTCGGCATCGACAGCAAGGAGATTCACAGCACCGTCCATGGTACCGTGCTGTATGCCGGCTGGGAGAATGGAAACAATCACGCACAGGGCTTTGGCAGATATGTGAAGATCAGAAAGACGGGTACGGATGAGGTGTATTATTTCGGGCATCTTTCTGAGATTTGCGTTAGAACGGGCGATGAGGTGAAAATCACCGATGTGATCGGTGTGGAAGGGAGCACAGGCCGTTCTACGGGCAGCCATTGTCACTACTGCATGCGCCGCGGTGGAATCAAGGGGCAGCACGGTGACATCTGTACGATTTCGGGCATCCCGAATGTGAAGGGAACCTATACCGACGGCTATCTGGAAAAGCTGACGGACAGCCAGCAAAAGGCAGAGCGGCTCGGATTGCAGATCGGCGACAGGGTATATGTGCAGTCAGGTGCGCGGGATTATGACGGAAGAAAACTGGCGTCGTTTGTCTATCAGACAGAATATACAGTGCTGGAGATTTGCGGAGACCGTGTTGTGATTGGTCTTGGAACCGCCGTGACCGCTGCGGTACACATCGATCATCTGCGTTCGGAGTAGTGTAAAATGAGAGATTCACCTGTTGATTGTACCAAATTCTATCTATCGAGTTGACAAAATTACAGATAGGTTGTATAATCATTATATTCGGAAGATTATAGAATTTGATATCAAAGGGGGATATTACTTATGAGAAATCCGAATTACGCAGCTCGTAAGCGCTGCGCATTTTTGATGAGCGTCTGTCTGCTCTGTGGGCTTGGATCTGCATTTCCGACCCAAACCGCTGCAGCTGCCGTGGAGGGCGGTCAGCTTTACGGCGATGTGACAGGTGACGGAAGGATCAACGCATATGACCTGTATTTTGTGCATGGCAATCTGCTGGGTACAATGGTTGGTTATCCGTCCGCGCAGGGAGATGCGGCTGCTGATGTGACAGGCGACGGCGTGGTGGATCAGTCAGATCTGCAGGCACTGCAGGACTATCTCGTCAGAAAAACCGCTTCACTTCCGATGCAGGGCAGTGTTCCGGTCAGCTATGATGTGTATTTTGCAGTAGACGCGGCATATCAGAATGGTGCGTCAGAAACAACGAATGCCGGCTATCTGAACGAGGCATATCTCAACCTCGACAACATGACGGGCAGTTATGTTGAGTGGACTGTGCAGGTGGAGTATGCCGGCAACTATCAGCTTCTGTTCCGTAATGCAAACGGCGGAGATACAGAGCGTCCGATGAAGCTGACCCTGAACGGCGGTGCTGATACATGGACGATTGCATTCCCGTCCACAGGTGCATGGACAAACTGGACGGATACAGAGATCATCGTGCCGCTGCAGGCAGGAATCAACACGATCCGCCTGACCTCTTCCACGGATAACGGCGGTCCGAATCTGGATTATCTGGATCTTGAAATGACAACAGCTGCTGCGGCAGAGCCGGATTCTACTGAACCCGAAACACCGCAGACCGAGCTGACGCTGGCGGATGTACCGTCCGATTATACCTATGCGCTGGACTGGATCTGGACAAACCGTATTCAGAATGAAAGATCGACCGAGCGCAGAAATACGATCTTCGATCAGATTGTAGCGGGCGAGGGAACAATCAACTACGTTGTCCGCTGGCAGTCTTACAAGACGATTACACTGGAACAGCGTCAGAAGCTGGAGGTTATGCTTGATGAGGCGATCAACGGCTGGACAGACTGGCTCGTGAATTATGATGGCTGGGAGTATGACCACGTTGACGTGAAGATCGTCGGCTGGGCGGTACTCGACAAGAACTGTTTGCTGGATCTGCAGGAGGACGAGATTGTTTACGACTATCTGCTGAGTGACTACGATTCTTCTTATGACACCTCAAACGGCGTGGAGGAGATTCCGAATCTGCTTCCGAGCGCACCGTCCGAACTTTCCCGATTTGATCACTTCTCTTCGGGTATCGGTTACGACTATCCGGGCGGACTGGATAAGCGCTTTGATATGTACCTCTGGGCGACGCAGGGTTTCCCGTCGATCGGCGGCTGCGGCGGTGACTGGGGACAGCGTTTGTCGGATGACGCATATCTGAATATGATCAACAGTGGCTTCGGCGTTCATGTGCTGGAGCATGAGATTGGACATGGGTTCGGTCTGACCGACTTTTACGGCGGAGAGGGCGCATCGGACGGATTCCCGCCCGGAGGCTTCCCCGGCGGTGAAAATTCGCTGATGATGGCAGGCTCTGCAAGCAAGATTACCGACTTCGACGGCTGGATGCTCCGTTATGTCTGGAGCCACATCAAGGATGAGGCGGGAAGATTCAACTAAATCAATCAAACGTCAACCTGAATTTATATTCGGGTTGACGTTTTTCTTTGCCTGTGCTATACTTGGGATGGTGATGAAATGAACAAAAAAACAAATATCCGAAGCTGTTCATACATCGCACTGTGTGCGGTGCTGATTGCTGTCTGTGCGTGGATACGGATTCCTGCGCTGGTGCCGTTTACGATGCAGACCTTCGGGGTGATGACTGCGCTATTGCTTCTTGGCGGAAAGCGCGGCACGGCGGCAGTCGGCGTCTATCTTTCTCTTGCGCTGATCGGTCTGCCCGTGTGTGCAGGGTTTCAGGGCGGTTTTGGAGTCTTTACGCAGCCGACGGGCGGCTATCTCTGGGGCTTTCTTCTGACCGGTCTGATCTACTGGCTGATTACCGCACTGAGCAGACAACGGCTCTGGGGACAGATCCTCGGGATGATCTTTGGGATTTTGGGATGCTACACCGCGGGAACGATGTGGCTGTTTGTATGGCAGTCGCAGAGCCAATATGGCGCGGTGCTTGCGGTCGGCGATATCTTACCACTGTGTGTGCTGCCTTTTGTGATTCCGGATCTGTTGAAATGCGTGCTGGCATTTTTTCTTGCACGTCGGCTGAGAAAAATCCTGCCGCTTGATTGAATGCCGGTTGTTCGGGCATACTCCCTTTGATGAAAAGCGGGAGGTTGATGCTATGACGAAAGAAGAATTGCTGCGTGCGGCAAAAGATATTTTTCCGCGCGCCCAGGAGGATCGCCGTTATATCCACCGCCATGCGGAAACGGGATTTTCGCTGTTTCGGACAAAGGCATATGTCAAGGCGCGGCTGCTTTCGATCGGCTGTGCGGTGCAGGATTGCGGACAGGCGGGATTGACCGCTGTCATTGGCGATCCGTCGCGCGGTAAGGTGATTTTGCTGCGGAGTGATATGGACGCGCTTCCGATCTCGGAAGAATCGGGCGAGGAATTTTCAAACCGCGAGGGTATGATGCACGCGTGCGGACATGACCTGCACACGGCGATGCTGCTGGGTGCGGCAGAGATTCTCAAGCAGCACGAATCAGAGCTTTGCGGTGCAGTCAAACTGATGTTTCAGCCGGCAGAGGAAACGCTTGCAGGTGCGGCGGATATGATCGGTCACGGCGCGCTCGACGCGCCCAAGGTTGACGCTGCAATGATGATTCATGCGCTTGCTGCATTGCCGCTCCAGAGCGGAACGGTGATCGTATCTGCACCCGGAATCAGCGCACCTGCCGCAGATTATTTTACGGTCACTGTCAAAGGAAAAGGGTGCCACGGGTCGATGCCGCATGCAGGCGTGGATCCGCTTTGTGCAGCGGCGCATGTTCTGGTTGCCTTGCAGGAGATCCATGCGCGGGAGCTTTCGGTGTCGGAACGCGCTGTTCTGACGATCGGTATGCTAAGGGGCGGCACGGCGGCGAATGTGATCCCTGATCAGGTGGAGCTTTGCGGCACACTGCGGAGCGACAGCGAGGATACGCGGTGCTATCTGAAACAGCGGTTGACGGAGATTGCAGAGCACACTGCGGCGGCGTTCCGCGCCAGAGCGGCAGTGCGGTTTGATCGCGGCTGTCCGACGCTGAAAAATGATACCAGGCTCAGCGAAGCTGCAAATCGGTACGCAACGGAATTGCTGGGTGAAACAATGGCGCTTTCGTCGGATATGATCGCGCAGCACGCGTCGGATCGTACCCAGCAGCTTTCTGGCTCGGAGGATTTTTCTTACATCAGCCACGCTGTTCCGTCGGTGATGTTCGGACTTGCTGCAGGACGGCCGGAGGATGGATATATTTATCCCCAGCATCACCCGAAGGTGCGGTTTGATGAAAATGCAATGCCGAACGGCATCGCCGCATATGCGTATTTTGCATTCCGCTGGCTGGAAGAAAACAGATAAACAAAAAAGCCTGAGAATTACAATGTTCTCAGGCTTTTTCTGTTTGCGGACAGAGAATATTCAGAAAAACAGGTGATGCTACCAGATGAATAGAATGCCGATAAACAGGAATCCGATCGACAGGACGATATGCACCTTGCAATCCGCAACAGCCTGCTGAAACGGCATGCCGTGCTTGCAAACACGCGTTCCGATTCCAAGCGAAGGCGGCAGCAGCATTGCGGGGATGACTAGCCAGTCAGGCAAAATAGCAACTTCCATGATCAGTACGAGCAATCCCAGAAAGACTAGCAGCAGAAGAAGGGTCTGCCAATCCATTCCTTCTTCTTTGTATGCTGCACGATCCTTTCTGGCATTTGCTTGTGCGAAAATTTCCGCCATTCTTTCTTCGGATTTCTGACGGCGGTCTTCGGGTTTAGGCGGAGCAGAACAGGGCATATCTTCTCCCGGTGCAAGCGGTTCCAGAAACGGCAGCGTATCATCGGAATCAGCGCGATTAGACGGATCTTGCATATAGGCACACTCCTTCTCTTGGCTCACTGATTATAACAATGGAAGCCGAAACAGTCAATCATGCAGCTATGTTACGTTCCGTAGGGCTTGTTGAATGAACCGATTTCGATCAGGTTCCCCTCCGGGTCTGCGATATAGCAGGTGCGCTGTCCCCACGGCTCGGTAGTCGGCTCCAGCACAGGCGTTGCGCCCAGCGAAACCACACGGTCGAATGCGGCGTCCACCTCTTCAAAGGTATCCACATACAAAGCGATCTCAAAATGGCCGTTCAGCCCTTTGAGATATTCATATTTGCGACTCGTCATCTGTTCAAAGTCTGATCTGCCGTAGAGCAGAAACAGGGTATCATCTTTGCGCAGAAATACGTTGGATGTATCTTCGCTTTCCTGGATCTCAAAACCGAGGACATCGCGGTAGAAGCGGATCATGGTCCCCATATCGCGGACAAACAGTCCGAATCCGTCCAATCTCATAAACAATACCTCCATTTACAAATAAGCCGGAATTGATATAACGATCAGCTCCGGCTTATTATGGTTTATTTCATCAGTTCACAGATTGCGTTGGAGAATGCAACCGGATCCTCAATCGACATACCTTCAATCAGGAGTGCCTGGTTGTAGAGCAGGGAGGTGTAGGTTGCCAGCTTTTCCTTGTCGGTTTCGGCAAGTGCGGTCAGCGTAGCGAATACAGGGTGATCTGCATTCAGCTCCAGCACGCGGTCAGCCTTGACCTTCTGATCGGTCGGCATCGCGTTGAGCACCTTTTCCATCTCCAGAGAGAGCTCGCCGTCGCTGGTGAGGCAGACCGGATGGCTCTTCAGACGAGAGGACAGGCGGACAGCTGCAACCTTGTCACCGAGTGATTCCTTCATCGAGGAGAAGAGATCCTTATAGGTTTCAGACTTCTTTTCAATCTCCTTCTTTTCTTCCTCAGTTTCGAGGTTGAGATCGCTGGCGGAAACGGACTTGAATTCCTTTCCGTCGTAGTCGTGCATCATCTTGAGCGCAAACTCATCTACATTCTCTGTGAGATAGAGAATCTCAAAGCCCTTATCCTTGACCAGTTCGGTCTGGGGCAGGTGATCAATTCTTGCGATGGTCTCGCCGGTTGCATAGTAGATGCAGGTCTGTCCCTCGCGCATTCTGCTGACATATTCTTCAAGGGTGGTCAGCTTGTTCTCAGAGGAGGAGTGGAACAGGAGCAGATCCTTGAGCGTATCCTTGTTCATGCCGTAGCCGTTGTAAACGCCGAACTTCAGCTGGAGGCCGAATGCCTCAAAGAATTTCTCATACTGCTCGCGGTCGTTGCGAAGCATCTTGGTCAGCTCATTCTTAACCGACTTTTCGATCGCCTTTGCGATGATCTTCAGCTGTCTGTCATGCTGGAGCATCTCACGGGAGATATTCAGAGAAAGATCCTCAGAATCCACCAGACCGCGGACAAAGCTGAAATAATCAGGGAGCAGGTCAGCGCATTTTTCCATAATCATAACGCCGTTTGCAAACAGCTGGAGTCCCTTTTCAAACTCCTTGGTGTAGTAGTCGTAAGGCGCTTTTGCAGGGATGTAAAGCAGTGCGTTATAGGTTGCGGTACCCTCGCTCTTGGAGTGGATGTGGAGGAGCGGATCGGTGTAGTCGTAGAACTTTTCCTTATAGAACTGGTTGTAGTCCTCATCCTTCAGTTCGTTCTTATTCTTCTTCCACAGCGGAACCATGCTGTTGAGGGTTTCGATCTCGAAATAATCCTCAAACTCAGGCGCCTCGCCCTCGGGGGTGCCTTCCTTCCTGCGGCTGTGCTTCATCTCCATCTTGATAGGATAGCGGATGTAGTCAGAGTACTTCTTAACAATGCCCTGCAGACGGTACTGCTCTAAGAATTCGCTGTAAGACTCCTCCTCTGCGTCATCCTTGACGGTGAGGATAATCTCGGTGCCGACGGTTTCCTTGTCGCATTCTGCGATCGTGTAGCCGTCTACGCCCTCAGATTCCCACTCGTAAGCCTGATCGGAGCCGAACGCTCTGGTGCGGACTGTCACCTTCTTGGCGATCATGAACGCGGAGTAGAATCCGACACCGAACTGACCGATGATATCAACATCTTCATCCAGCTTGTTTTCAGATTTGAATTTCAGTGAGCCGCTGTTCGCGATGATGCCGAGGTTATTCTCCAGCTCGTCCTTGGTCATACCGATGCCGTTGTCGGTAATTGTGATCGTGCGTGCATCCTTGTTGACGGTGAGCATAATCTCAAACTCGTCGCGGCTGTGTCCGACATTGTTGTCGGAGAGCGACTTGAAATAGAGTTTGTCCATCGCGTCGCTGGCGTTAGAGATCAGCTCGCGGAGGAAGATCTCCTTGTGTGTATAAATCGAATGAATCATCATCTCAAGCAGGCGTTTGGATTCCGCCTGGAACTGTTTTGTTTCCATATCCGATACATCTCCTCAGAAAGAAATTAGCACTCTACGTCTTTGAGTGCTAAAATAAGTATACCATGTTTCGGAGAAATTGCAAGAGGATTCATAAAATGTTCACATATTGTTTACACTCTGCATCGCAAGTGGATGAATTCGACAAAATAATACAAAAAATGGCAGAAACCTATTGACAATTGGAAAAATATGTGTTACACTAAAACTGTCGAACATATGTTCTTATCTTTCAATGCATCAGAGGAGGAAATCTAATGTCGAAACGTCTTTCATTATCCAATCCTGCCTATGAACAGGAACTGATCGCGCTGATGCGTGAAAAAAACAGCGCTACCAATGCGCCGCAGCTGGCAATTGTAAAAAAAGCATTGGCAGATGTGATAAAAAATGGTCTGACCCCAAGACAAAATCAGATGGTTGTGTTATACTATTATGAGGGAATGAAAATGAAGGAGATCGCCGCATTGCTGGAGGTGGATCCCACCACCGTATCCCGCACCCTGACACGGGCAAGGCGGAATATTTATGAGCGGCTGCGCTTTCTCCTATAAACGGGTATAAATACTGCAAAAGATGTACGTTTGGGTACATCTTTCTGAGATTTTTTCTGGAGGTATTACGATGCAGACACCGATTTATGACTATGTGCGTACCTACGCAAAGGCGGATGCGGTACGGCTGCATATGCCGGGACACAAAGGACGCGGGATCGGCGGAGACTGGCTTTCCGCTGTATATCCGCTGGATATTACCGAGATCGACGGTGCAGATTCGCTTTATGACGCGGATGGTATCATCCGCGAGAGCGAACAGAACGCTGCTGCGCTGTTTGGCACCGCAGCGACCTGCTATTCCGCAGAGGGGTCAAGCCTGGCAATCCGCGCGATGCTGGCGATGATGAAGCAGGAGCGGCGCACTGTGGTTGCTGTGCGGAATGTCCACCGTTCGTTCTTGTCTGCCTGTGTTTTGCTGGGGCTGAATGTCCGCTGGGTCTATCCGGAATATACGGGCGGTATCTTGTCCGGTGAGATCTCACCGAAGGCCGTAGAAGCGGTACTCAGACAGGTGGACGGTCCTGCCTGCGTCTATCTTACCTCGCCTGATTATCTTGGAAAATGCGCCCATATTGCGGCGATCAAGGCGGTCTGCAGCCGCTATCAGGCGCCGCTTCTGGTGGATAATGCCCACGGTGCACATCTTGCGCTGTTTGAACCTTCTCGGCACCCGATCGCCCTCGGCGCAGATCTGTGCTGTGATTCTGCCCACAAGATGCTGCCAGCGCTGACAGGAGCGGCATATCTCCATGTCGGTAATCCCGACTATGCTGATCGCGCCAAGGCTGCAATGGCACTGTTCGGCTCGACCAGCCCGTCCTATCTGATACTGGCGTCGCTGGATCTTTGCAACCGCTATCTGGAGGTGCAGGCGCGTCCTGCGCTGCGGTCTGTTCTGCGCCGGCTGAAGCTGCTGCGTGAACGCTGTGCGCCGTTTGTGTTTTATCCCGGTGAAGAGCTTCATCTGACGATCTGTGCGGCGGAGAGCGGAATCGACGGACATCGTCTGGCACAGCTGCTTCGCGCACAGGGTATGATCCCCGAATATTATGATCACGAGTTTGTCGTATTACTCTGTTCGCCTGCGACAACGGATTCGGAGCTTGGAAAACTGGAGGAGACGCTGTGCGGAATCATTCCGCTGCTCGGAGAGAAGCTGGAAGCTGAACCGTTTTGTGCGCCGCAGCTGATTACCGCGCGTTCCATGCGGAATGCTGCACTGGGCGAATATGAAACAATCTCTGTGGAGGAAGCGTCCGGCAGGATCTGTGCAGGTGTGCGCGTGCCCTGTCCGCCTGCTTTGCCAATCGCTGTCAGCGGAGAAGTAATTGACGATACCTGCGTAAATATTTTCAAAAGGTATGGCATTTTACGCGTAGATGTGGTAAAATAGAAAGGAACGCTTTGCTGATACATATACAGATACGGAGTTTGAAGATATGACGATCTACGGAAAAGAACAGGCGCTCGGTCTGCTGCAGGCGATGCGCCGCAGTGATCGGCTGCCGCACAGCTTTCTGCTGTATGGCCCGACGGGGGCAGGAAAGAAAACGCTTGCCCGTTATCTTGCGGCACAGCTGCTTTGCGAGGCGGAGGAAGCACCCTGTTTTTTGTGCCGATCCTGCCGCACTGTGTGCAGCGATCAGCACCCGGATGTCATCACGGTCGCACACAGCGGTAAGCTGGGTGGTTTTTCGGTAGATACGATCCGTCATGTCTGTTCCGACGCTTATGTTGTTCCGAATAACGGCGCACGGAAGGTCTATCTGTTCGAGGACGCAGACCGTATCACCGTGCAGGCACAGAATGCGCTGCTGAAGCTCGTGGAAGAACCGCCCGACTGCACCTATTTCATTTTCACAGCGGCGGACAAGCACGTGTTTCTGGATACGATCCTGTCCCGTGTCAGTTCGATCGGCGTGATGCCATGCAGCGAATCAGAATGCAGAACCGCTCTGACAGAGCTGGGATACAGCGATACTGACGCGGCTGAGGCGATCACTGCCTTTCACGGAAATCTGGGGCAGTGTCTTTCCTATCTCACCTCAGAGGATACCAAACGCGCGGTGGAGCGAATCCGTGTGCTTTCTGACTGTCTGGTGCGGCGGGATGAATATGGACTGCTGGTGGCATTGACTGCCGCAAGCGGAGATAAACAGGAACTGCGGCTTTGTCTGAATCTGTTTGACCGTCTGCTGCGAGATGCGATTGTTCTGCGGTCAGGAAGCGGCACCTGTATCGGCTGTGATCCGCACGGCGCAATGGCGCTGTCAAGCCGGCTGACGCTCAAGCGTGTAGAACGGATGCATCGTGCAATCAGCGATACAATGAAACAGATCGAAGGAAATGTCAGCCCTGCGCTGGCGGTATCCGCACTTTGCGGTGCTGTGATGCAGGCGGGCGGACTTTAATATTTGGAGGTATATATGGCAGAAATCATCGGCGTCCGCTTTAAGGGCGCAGGAAAAGTATATTACTTTGCGGCAAACGGCATCACCGCATCCGTGGGGGATACTGCTGTGGTGGAAACCGCCCGCGGCATCGAATGCGGCGAGGTCATGCTCGCGAACCAGGAGATTCCCGACGAGCAGATCACCGCACCGCTGAAGTCTGTGATCCGCCTTGCAACCAAGCAGGATCTGCTGACGCTGGAACGCAATCGCCGCAGAGAGCAGGAGGCGTTCGGCATCTGTGAGGAGAAGATCCGCTTCCGCAATCTGGACATGAAGCTGGTGGATGTGGAATGCACCTTTGACAACACGAAGATGCTGTTCTATTTTACCGCAGACGCGCGTGTGGATTTTCGCGAACTGGTCAAGGATCTTGCAGGCGTGTTCCGCACAAGAATCGAACTGCGGCAGATCGGCGTGCGTGATGAGGCGAAAATTTTAGGCGGTCTCGGCATATGCGGCCGTGAATTCTGCTGTAAGGGATATCTCGGCGATTTTCAGCCTGTATCCATCAAGATGGCGAAGGAGCAGGGGCTTTCTTTGAATCCCACCAAGATCTCCGGTACCTGCGGCAGACTGATGTGTTGTCTGAAGCATGAGCAGTATACTTATGAACAGCTGCTCAAGGTCACACCGCGGCAGGGCGCACTGGTCAGACTGGAGGATGAACGACAGGGCGTGATTGAAGAAGTCAGCCTGCTGACCGGAAAACTCAAGGTGCGCATTCCTGTTTCGGAGGAGGAGTCTGAACTGGTTGTTGTCGATCGCGAATCGGTCGAGGTGCTCCGCAAGGATAAGGAACCGAAGCAGAATCCCCCGCGTCAGAAGCAGCCAAAGGAGCCGCGCGAGACAAAACCCCAGACCGAAGCAAAGCCCAAGGAACAGGCGCCGAAGGAAAATCGTGAGCGCAGACCCAGACCCCAGCGGAATAAGAACCATCCTCCCAGACCGCAGGAGAAGATAGATAAAACAGAATAAAATAAAGACAAACTCTTTACAGAACGGCATTTTTCTGATATAATAAACACAACGTATTTTTTCGACGGAAAGGAGTGTGCCGGATGGCACGAAGAAAAAGTGTTTTACAGCGGCTTCGATATGACCGGATCGTGATGGCGGCTGCAGTTCTGGTTGCACTGATCTGCCTGCTTGTGACCTGCAGCAAGGCGGGGAAAGATGATGCCGAACCTGCAGATGCATCGATTGAAACCACGACCACGACCCCTCAGACAACGCTGCCGCCGGTTGAGGAAAAACCGCTGGCGGTATATCTCAGCCCATCCAACCAGACGGATAATGTATATGCCGGACGACAGACGGATACAGAAGCGTCGGTGATGCGTGCCATTGCCGAGGTTACAAAGCGCGAACTGGAAAAACAGGGCGTTGAGGTCTATATGGCAACAGAAGAGGATTCTCTGGCTGACAAGGTGAACACAGCAAACGGGCTGCGTGTGGGTACCTATGTTGCGATCCACTCAAATGCAGGCGGAAGCTCCGGCTACGGACAAGGTACGGAGATTTATTATAACGTAGACATCAGCGGAAGCCGTATTCTTGCAAAAAATGTTTATAACGCAGTGGCAGATCTGACACCGACCGAAGACCGCGGTATGAAACTCGGAACAGGCGGTGAGAATGCTGAGCTGTACGAGGTGATCAATCCGCAGATGGCTTGCTGTCTGCTGGAGGTTGAGTTCCACGACCAGACCGATCTTGCGTCCTGGATCATCAACAACACAGAGGCGTTGGGCAAGGCGATCGCCGATGGAATTATGATCTATCGCGACAGCCTGAAGTCCTCTATGCCGCAGAGCACCACCACAACAGACGCGTCTGACAGTACCACCACCACAACAACGACCAATGGCGGAGCGTGAGAATTATCAGCTGAAGCTTGAGCAGCTGCTTGCAGAGATTCCACGCGGTGAAAAGCTCTTGCTGCACAGCTGTTGTGCGCCGTGCAGCAGCTATGTGCTGGAATATCTGTCGCAGTATTTTGAGATTCAGCTGTTTTACTACAACCCCAACATCGCGCCTGCGGAGGAATATCAGCGTCGCTTGTCAGAACAGCGCCGCCTGATTTCTTTGCTGGATCCGATCTATCCCATCACGCTCGTGGAAGGAAACTATGAGCCAGATGCATTTTCCGTACTGATGTGTGGAACCGAAACCTCGCCCGAGGGCGGTGAACGATGCCGACGCTGTATTGCACATCGCCTGCAGATTGCAGCGGAGGAGGCGGAGCGACATGGATGCAAGTGGTTTACCACGACGCTGACGATCAGTCCGCATAAAAACGCGCCGTATATCAACGACTGCGGAACATCGCTTGCACAGCGGTACGACCTCCGCTTTCTGCCGTCCGATTTCAAAAAACGCGGCGGATATCAGCGATCGATCGCGCTTTCAAAGCAATACGACCTCTACCGCCAGGATTACTGCGGCTGTCTGCTCAGTATACAGGAGGCAGAGGAGCGCAAACGAAGAAAAACTGAATAAGTTTCAAAAAAGATGTACAAAACCGTACATCTTTTTTCTGTTTCAGCCTGTTTATAGAGCATCAGGGGTCGGATGCTCCGATTTTTGAGCAAGGAGCTGAAACAAATGAAAATTTATGCAGAAGGAAAATTTATCAACAGCTTTCCGCTTTCCTTTTTTCTGACGCAGGGCGAACAGAATGCCGATCTGATTGAATTTGTCGTTCCGCGCAGTTATGAGGAACAGGATCTGTCTGACTGCACCTTTGTGCTGACAGCGGTAAATGCGGCAGGCACACAGCTGGAGGCGGTTCTGACGAAGGAAATCGGCGCGGACAGCATTACCCTGACATGGAAGATCAACGGCTATTTCACTGCTGTTCCCGGACTGCTGGATCTGGGACTGCGCGCTGTGCGTGAGGGAGAGACGGTCGCAGCAGGGGAATATGACGAAACGGCGGTGGTGTTGAAATATGTACTTTCTCCCGTATTTGTCCGTTCCGCTGTCAGCGGAACCGAGGGGCTTCCGACGCCTGATCTGATCGCACAGTCGCTCGATCAGCTGGCGATTCTGCTGGAGGATGCGCTCGACGCTATCGCGCAGGAGGCAAGCGAACTTGGTCTGACTGCGCTGTCTGAGCGCCTGGATGATCTGGAGGCGGACAGTGCGGCGCAAACGGATGTCATTGCGCTGACGCAGGCGGAGTATGATGCGTTGGAAAACGTGGACGAAAACTGTCTTTACGCAATCATCAGTGAAGAGGAGGCGGCGCAGTGATCGGTACAGGAACGAGCACAGATCCCTATATCGTGGATAATTTCACGGATTTTCTGACAGCGGCAGCGATGACGGATGCGTATATTGCGTTCGATCCCGATGCGGAAAACAAGGTGCTGGATCTCAACGACACGCCTTATGCAGACGGTCTGACCGAAACGGTGTTCATCAATGCGGCGCAGATCCGCGGCAACGGCTGGACGATCCGCAACTTCTATTTCACTGCGCAGGCGCACGCGCTCCAGATCAGCGGTACGGAGATCGACGCGCTCCATCTGATCAATGCAGTCGTATCCGTCCCGCAGAACGCGCTGATTTACGCGCCGAATGGGATGTGCTGGAAAAACAGCAGCATTTCTTCAGTCATCAGTACAGGCGGTGCATCCGGCTATCTGCTCAAGGGAACGACAGATGCAGAATTTATCAACTGCTCCTTCTATGTGCAGTTCAACGGAAAGATGACCAATCTGTTCCATTACGGCGTACTGAACACCTGTAATCTGGAGATGTATTTCACATATTCGGGCATTCCGTTCAGTAACACCTCGATGAAAAGCACCTCTGTCCGCGGAACGGTTTATATTTCGGGTTCCTCGAATCTGAAGATGATAGACAAAGGCTCGCTTGACAGCTCCTATTTCGCAGTGGAGTTCCTGCGTCCCGAAGGCGATACCACCTCTCCGAAGATCTGGTTTTATGCAGACAGATATCCGACAATCTGTTTTTATGACGCAGATCTGCTCGGGGAAGGCGTCGGCTTTCTTTGCAACAATATGAACGCATTCTTAGGACTCACGACTGCACAGTGCAAGGACGCTGCTTATCTGATGTCGATCGGATTTCCTTGTGTGGAGGTAGCGTCATGAGCTGGCAGATTCAGAGCGGTGTGAATGACGGATACCCCTATAACACAAATAATCCTGTCTTTGCACCTGCTTTCTCTGCGCCCTACCCGCTCGGTATGATGTGCGTGGACGGCGTGACGAATGACGGATATCCATATCGGCTTTCTGTCTGGGCGGCGTGTGCCGACAAGGAAGGGATCAGTCGTTTGCATTACGGAAAAACGACAGTCACGGAATTATATTTCCGGACGCAGCCCGTGAGCGCCTGTTATATAGGCGGAGAGATCGTGTTTCGCCGCACATAAGAAAAAGGCACAGGAAATCAATCCTGTGCCTTTTTAATTGCAAATAATTTAATCATTATGAGCAAAAAGAAAACGCAAGAGGGAAGTCGTGACTGTCGGGGAACACACATCTGCGAGGGTATGCAGAAACAGGCGTGTTTACAGTACAACGTAGGGGGACCCAGTTGCGCGGCGAACGTGTATGACATCTTCGCTTGTGAATAGTTTATCATACCACAGAGGAAAATTCAAGTGGAAGAAATCACAAGGTTTATGATGACAAATTTTTAATTTTATGCAGATTAACAAAGCCGATTCAGTGAAAATCCCACTAAATCGGCTTTTTTTGTGCTTTTTGGCGAATTCAATCAGGTCAGTGCAAGCTCCATCGTAATAATAAAGCCATCTACGTTGTTGCCTGAGATTGTATAATTGCCATCCTTCGGGACAGGCACAGCGGTATTTCCGCTTTCCGCCGGAACGAAATAGATTTCATAATACTGACTGCCGACTGATACACTGGCGTGCTGTCCGTCCACAGTGAAATCACGCAGATAGTCGATATATTCTTCCATGCAGAAACCATTTTGCTGCATCAGCACAGCATGCGGTGCGCCGACATAGCGATAATGCCACGGCTGCGCAGTGACGCCGGTTCTGGATTCCCATTCCGTCGTGTACCGCTGTATAAAACCGTAGTTTGCAGCATTGTTTACGATCCAGCTGTAATTCCCGTCGCCCGTAAAGGTCGAGATTGAGCCGTCATCGCCAAGCAGTGCGAAATCCGCGCTGTATCCTGCGGTGCGCTCGGGGAGCACAGTGCTGTAAAAGCTCGCAGAATCATTCACCGTGGTCATATAGATCACAACGTTTTTGAGTCCGGTGCCTGCAGCAAAATCCGCAAACATCGCGTTTAGTGCGGTGATGACCTCTTCACGCACGGTCAGATCGAAGTTGCGAAGACGATAGCAGTCGTTTTTGAGATCCTGAAAGCTGCGGAGCGATGCCGCCGCGTTGGAGGTGTCCTTGTGTTGTGCATCCACGAGGATTAGTTCGCCCTTGCCGACATCTGCCGCGGTCATGCTGACCGTGACATATTGCTCGGTATCGTAGCCAAGCGGATCGTCCGGTTGACTTTCCACAGAAGAATCCGTGGTCGTATTCGCAGAGTCGGTCTGATCCGACTGAGAAACCGATGACGCAGGATCATTGGTGATATTAAGGTCGGGTTGTCCGACAAACAGTCCGACAATGCAGCGGCGCAGATAATCCACGCCGAATATAATCAGGATCAGCAGAGCGAGGGCGACAGCAAGCCGTCCCCAGTCAAAGTGGCGTCGTTTCATAGTATTATTATTCTCCTGCGGATTATTTCAGTCCGGTGAACGGCGTAATCGGGTCGCCGATCTTGTAGTCGATAAAATTATCATAGAGCGTAATCGTGTCATATACGGCGTGCCATTTTCCCACGCCGCCTGCACAGACCGCGATATAAAGCTTCCCATCCTTTTCCGCGAAGCTTGCAAGGCAATTCTGCGCGGCAAAGGATGGGAAGCTTTA
>SVNN01000024.1 GCA_015066905.1 Ruminococcus sp. | reverse complement strand
AACCGCCCCAAGACGATGGAAAAGCTCCGCAGTCTGGGTCTTGCAATCTGCTGTCTGTCCTCAGGCTGCTGCCTGAAGGATGCTGACAAGGAAGAGGAAACCATCCGCGAGCTGACCGAATACTGCAAGCTGGCAGAGCAGATCTCCGCGCCCTATATCCGCGTTCTGGCGGATGAAAAGGCTGCGCCCGACGGCGAAGTGGATGATAATGCGATCCGCGCGATGCTCCTCCGTCTTGTACCCATTGCGGAACAGTATAATGTCACCCTGCTTGTAGAAACCAATGGCGTATATGCCGACACAAAGCGGCTGCGCGCGTTGCTCGACTCTGTGAATTCCAGCCGCATTGCCGCACTGTGGGATGTACATCACCCCTATCGCTTTGCGGACGAACCCCCCGCACAGACAGCCGAAAACCTCGGTGACTATGTAAAATATGTCCACATCAAGGACAGTGTGATGGTAGACGGAAAGCCCTCCTACAAGCTGATGGGCGAGGGTGATCTCCCGATCGCGGACTTTATGGCAGAGCTGGAGAAGCTCCGCTATCCGGGCTATGTATCCCTCGAATGGGTCAAGCTCTGGGCGCCCCAGCTGTCTGATGCCGGCATCGTGTTCCCGCAGTTTGCGGATTATATGCGTCCTTACCGCAGAAAGCACAAGCATCCGCTGCAGGATAATCAGCGCGGCACAGGCAAATATGTCTGGCCGAAGGAGCGTCTGCTCGACTACACCTTCCCTGATGTCCTCGACCGTATGTGTGAGGAGTTCCCGGAGCAGTATGCGTTCCGCTATACAGAACTGGACTACACCCGCACCTATCCCGAATTCCGCAAGGATGTGGATGATTTTGCACGCGCACTGATCGGCATGGGCGTCAAGAAGGGCGACCACGTTGCGATCTGGGCAACCAACGTGCCTGCATGGTACATCACGTTCTGGGCAGCCACCAAGATCGGCGCAGTGCTGGTTACTGTGAATACCGCATATAAGATTCACGAGGCGGAATATCTCCTCCGTCAGTCGGATACCCACACGCTCGTCATGGTTGACAGCTGCAAGGATTCTGACTACGTTGCGATCATGAAGGAGCTCTGCCCCGAGCTGGCAGCCGCCGAGCCGGGCAAGCTGGACTCCAGGAAGTTCCCCTTCCTCAAGAATATCATCACAATCGAGAGCAAGCAGCCGGGCTGCTACACCTGGGATGAGGCGCTCGCGTGCGGCAAGGATGTTCCGTACAGCGAGGTGGAAAAGCGCCGCGCACAGATCAGCAAGCACGACGTGTGCAATATGCAGTATACCTCCGGTACCACCGGCTTCCCCAAGGGTGTTATGCTCACCCACTACAACGTGGTCAACAACGGCAAGGCGATCGGTGACTGTATGGACCTTTCCACCGCGGATCGTATGATGATTCAGGTGCCGATGTTCCACTGCTTCGGCATGGTACTTGCAATGACCGCATCCATGACCCACGGCGTCACCATGTCCCCGATCCCTGCCTTCTCTCCGAGAAAGGGACTCAAGTGCATCAATCAGGAGAAGATTACCTGCTTCCACGGCGTTCCGACCATGTTCATCGCGATGCTCGGACACGAGGACTTCGACAAGACCGACTTCTCCTATATGCGTACCGGCATCATGGCAGGCTCGCCCTGTCCGATCAAGACCATGCAGGACGTCATCGAGAAGATGCATATGTCTGAAATCTGCATCACCTACGGACAGACCGAGGCATCTCCTGCGACCACGATGAGCAAGACGACTGACTCGATCGAGGCACGCGTCAATACCGTCGGCGGCCCGATCTTCGGCGTAGAGTGCAAGATTGTGGATCCCGAAACGAACGAAGAACTGCCGGATAACGTAGACGGCGAATTTGTTGCGCGCGGCTACAACATCATGAAGGGCTACTACAAGATGCCCGAGGCGACCGCAGCAGCAATCGACAAGGATGGCTGGCTCCACACGGGCGACCTCGCACGCAGAACGCCGGACGGCTACTTCAAGATCACAGGCCGTATCAAGGATATGATCATCCGCGGCGGCGAGAATATCTACCCGAAGGAGATCGAGGACTTCCTCTACACCCACCCGAAGGTCCGCGACGTACAGGTTATCGGTGTGCCCGACGCACAGTACGGCGAGGAGATCATGGCGTGCATCATCCTCAATCCGGGTGAGGAAAGCTCCGAGGAGGAGATGAAGAAATTTGTCCTCGACCATATGGCAAAGCATAAGGTTCCGCGTTATGTGAGCTTTGTGGATTCCTTCCCGATGAATGCGGCAGGAAAAATCCTCAAGTATAAGATGCGTGAGGCGGCTGTGGAACAGCTCGGACTCCAGAAGGCGAACAAGATCGAAACTGCATAAAAATATTCAGGGCGTCCCCGATTGATTCCAGGACGCCCTTTTTGCAAAAACAGGAGTGTGAAACTGTATGGACTGCTGTGAGATGTGTGTAAACTATGTTTATGATGAGGATTACGAGTGTTATCAGTGCCTTGTGAATCTCGACGAGGACGAGCTGGGCAGATTTCTTTCAGGAAACTGCGACGGCTGTCCCTATTTCCGTCTGGATGACGAATACGGCGTGGTACGCCATCAGATGTAAGGAGGAACAGATATGGAACAATTCAGACAGCGTGCAAAAGAGCTTGTTGCAAAGATGACCTTCGGCGAAAAGCTGACCCAGTTAAGATATGACGCACCCGCAATCGACCGCCTCGGAATCCCTGCATACAACTGGTGGAACGAAGGACTCCACGGGGTTGCACGGGCAGGCGCGGCAACCGTTTTTCCGCAGGCGATTGCGATGGCTGCCAGCTTTGATGAAGCCCTCGTCTTTGATTGCGCGAACGCAATTTCCGATGAGGCAAGAGCGAAATATAACGAATACCGCACCTTTGGCGATACGGAGATTTATCAGGGACTGACCTACTGGAGTCCGAATATCAACATCTTCCGCGATCCGCGCTGGGGCAGAGGACATGAGACCTACGGTGAGGATGTCCTGTTGACCGCCAGACTGGGCACCGCCTTTGTCAAGGGTCTGCAGGAGGGAAAAAATCCCGACCCCAGATACAGAAAGCTGGACGCGACCTTAAAGCATTACGCGGTACACAGCGGCCCCGAGGCGGATCGCCACGGATTCAACGCCGAGGTGTCGGAGGAGGATTTGTTTGAAACCTATCTCGCCGCCTTTGCGTACTGCATCACCCACGCAAAGCCCTCCGCGGTGATGGGTGCATATAACCGCGTCAACGGAGAAGCGTGCTGTGCATCCAAGTGGCTGCTGCAGGACATCCTGCGCGACAGGCTGGGCTTTGACGGCTATGTGGTATCCGACTGCGGTGCGATCTGCGACATCAACGAGCATCACCATCTCACCGAAACCGCCGCGGAATCTGCCGCGCTCGCCCTCAACAGCGGCTGTACGCTCAACTGCGGCTCAGCATATCAATATCTCAAGACCGCCGCGGTGATGGGACTCATTACCGAAGAAACCGTTACGGCAGCGTGCGAACAATTGTTCTTCGCGCGGTTCCGTCTCGGTATGTTCGACGAGGACTGTTCCTATGACAAGATCCCGTACAGCGTGGTGGAATGCGACGAACACCGCGCCATCAGCCGCCGGCTTGCACAGGAGAGCATTGTTCTGCTGAAAAATGACGGCATCCTGCCGCTTGGCTCCTGCGGACAGATTGCCGTAATCGGCCCGAATGCGGACGACAAGAGTGTTCTGCTTGGCAATTATAACGGCACGCCCTCGCGCTATTCCACCCTGCTTGCAGGCATCCGGTCCGCCGCCGATTCGCGCGGAATCCACGTGCGCTATGCGGTCGGCTGTGATATTTTTGATGACACACCCCGTCCGTGGGCGGAACAGCCGCTGCGTGAGGCGATCCTTGCCGCAAGGGCGAGTGATGTGGTCGTGCTGTGCATGGGACTCAACCCGACCTTTGAGGGCGAGGAGGGTGACGCATACAACGGTACGATGAGCGGTGACAAGCGCGATCTGGAGCTTCCGCCGCCGCAGAAAAAGCTGTTTGCGGAAATTGTGAAGACAGGAAAGCCGATCGTCTTTGTCAACGTGTCGGGCAGCTGTATCAATCTCACGGAGCAGGACGCGCAGTGCGCCGCGGTCTTGCAGTGCTTTTATCCCGGCGCGGAGGGCGGCGATGCCCTCGCGGACATCCTGTTCGGTACAGTATCCCCCTCGGGTCGTCTGCCTGTGACCTTCTACAAGAGTGCGGAGGATTTGCCGCCCTTTGCCGATTACAGCATGAAGGGCCGCACCTATCGTTTCTTCGAGGGCGAGCCGCTTTATCCGTTCGGCTATGGTCTGACCTATTCCGAGATCCGTGAGGAGTGGCTGTCAGAGCGGGAACTGAAGCTCACCAACTGCGGCGATGCGGACACGGGCTATGTTGCTCTGCATTTCGCGCCTGCACCCGATAAGCGTCTGCTGGATTTCCGCAGAGTATTCCTCAAAGCGGGAGAAGCCTGCACCGTGCAGTTTGATTTTTGAACAATCTACACAGAAAGAAAAAATAGTGTTGAAAAATTTTGCGGCAGCCCTATGAAATCTCAAAAAATGTAAAAATACTATACACTTTTTGACAATTTTGCGCTATAATATATCTGCTTATTCGGCTCAGTTTGTTGAGCTTTCAGATGAGGTGTAGAGAAATGTCTATCGTGTATGAGCGGAGATCCAAAGAGATTGTCTACTATGTCTACAAGTGCAAGACGGGTGGATATGGTGTCAGCGTCGTTCACAGAAGCGGAGACACTGCGATGCTGCCGAGCTGTTTTCCGAATGTGAAAGACGCCGAAAACTTCGTCAGATATCTGCGCCGGAATGAAATCAACCCGGTCGGCCTGCAAAGCGCCGCGCGGGCATTCCAGACGGAATATCGCCGCAAAGCGGTCTGAACAAAAGAAAAATCGCCTGTATCTGCTTCGGATACGGGCGATTTTCTTGTCATACAGAGCTTTCGCGGTTGTATGTACAGGAAGCAGGGTGGTCAGACCTGCGGTTTCCATCGCTATCAATATATCACCCGTTCCTTAAATGATTCTTAAACCGGGAAACAGAAAACAAAATTGGTTTTTGTGGAAAAGCACAAAAATCCGGCAGGCAATCTTATTGCTTTTGCATATTCGCCAAATCGTGTGAACAAACTGTGATAGTTTGCAAAATCCGCTTGCACGGTGCTGAAATTTGTGCTATATTGATAGAGTATAAAAAGAGATATGACCGCGTTTTCACGCGTGACCGGGGAAAGATTGGAGGAATCCTTTGCAATGGAACAGAAAACCGGATTCAAAGAACGCGCCGTAAAACTGAAGGAGCGCGTACATACATACATCCAGAAGCTGAACGATCGCCGCGACGAAAACACCACGCACTACCGCGCGTTCAACTTCCTGCTGACTGCGCTGTTTCCGCTCTTTATCGTATCCATGGCGGAGCTGAACCAGGGGAAATATCCTTCGAAGTTCATCCTGTTCTGTGCGGAGCGTCCGAGTGTGATGGTCTTTAATGTGCTGATCGCTTCGCTCATCTTCGGCGCGCTGCTTTTGCTGTTCAAGCGTGCATGGCGCGCGATGGCGGTGCAGTCTGTCCTTTACATGGCGCTGAGTATTGTGGAGCTGTTCAAATTCAACACGAATGGCAACCACCTGATTTTAACCGACATGAAGCTTGCGAAGAACGTGAAGAATGTCGCGTCCTTTGCCTATATCAAGATTACGCCGCAGCTTGTGACTTATGTGCTGATCGTCCTGGCGTTTCTGGCGATCGCATTCTGGTTCAATCCCAAACAGGGGATGCACCGCCGTTCGCACCGCTTTGCGACCGCAGGTGTGTGTCTTGCGACCTGCTGCTCGATCGTTCTTGTGCCGGGAATCTCCACACCCGTTTATGCGCTGTTTGATGTGGATACCTCTGAGGCTGACAACACCTTCCAGCTGAATGAAAAGTTTGAGAACAACAACTTCCTCGCGTTCTTCCTCCAGACCGCGTCTGCAAATCTTGCAGACCGTCTCGAAGAGCCTGAAAATTATGACGCAGTGACGGTCAACGGCTATCTCGACGATGTCACCGTGCTGAATGAAAATGGCAACGCAGTTTCTCCGAACGTGATCACAATCATGTCTGAGGCATTTGCGGATTTCCGTGTGTTTGAATCTCTGGGTGACTGCAGCGGTGCATATGAGCAGTTCGACGCGCTGGCGGCACAGAATAACTGCTATCAGGGAACGGCGATCGTTCCGACCTTTGCAAGCTATACGGTCCGCACCGAGTTTGAGCTGATGTTCGGACTCCCCGTGCGCGCGCTGAATGATCCCAACACGCCCCAGCAGCTGATCCAGGATGATCCGCAGAGCACAATCATCCGCAACTACGCGGCACAGGGATACCGCACGGCGTACATCCACCCGTTCCTGTCCTCGTTCTACAACCGTGACACAATCTACGACAAGTTCGGCTTTGATACGATGATCTTTGAGGACGACTTCACTGTCGATGTCAACTACTTCGGCACCTATGTGGACGACGACACCGTATTCCGTCAGGCGGGTGCGCTCATCAGCGAATCGGAACAGCCGATGTACATCCACTGCACAACGATGCAGAACCACCAGCCCTATGATCAGGGTGAGGATCCCGAGGCGGAGTTTGACAACTATCTAACCTGGATCTCCGAGACGGGCGATACGTTCACTGAATTCCTCGCCTCGATCGACGAGCCGACCGTGGTGTTGTTTGTGGGCGACCACTTCCCGTCCCTCAAGGGTGAGAACAGCGTGTACGATCAGCTCGGCATGAACGGCGACAACTGCGAGGTGCTTTACGAGCAGAATTACTACATCTGGAACAACTGCGGACTCGATTTCTCCGATGTGCCGCAGGAGAAGATCTCGACCTTCTATCTGCCTTATGTGGTGATGGACCTGACCGGCGCACAGCGCACGAATTTCACCCAGCTGATGTTTGATCAGATGAACGAGTGCCCGATCTACTCCTCCAACTACGCGCCCGATGTTCCGGCGAATGAGGAGCTGGATCTTCTCACCTACGATCGTATTCTTGGCGAGAATATCTCCGGTCAGGCGGAGAACAAAGAGCTTGCAGTGATGCAGGCGGAATAAAAAAACGAACCGCATTCCCTTGTATCTGGGAATGCGGTTTTTGTTTAGTAATACCATTGCCCCGGTGTAAACGGGATGACGAATACAGAAAGAGCGCAGAGTAGGAGGACAGCCACAGAAATCAGAGAGCAGATGAGCGCAACAACATGGCGCGGAGGCGTCAGCGAAGCATAGCGCTTCCACATGGAGATGGAGATCACCACGGGGATGATCGTGAAGGTGCCGGTGGCTGCGGTGATGATGGAACTGATGATGGAAACGAACGCCAGCGCGATGAACGGAACGAGCTGTGCCTTGCCGGCGATGGAAGATTGTGTGACGCCCGGACTGCCGAACGGTGTGCTGTTTGACGCGGCATTGCTCTGGCTGAATCCCTTCGGCTGCGGGATGATGCGCTCAGAGCCGACCTCGACGCCGTTTTCGTCCTTGAACATACCGCACTGCGGACAGTAGTAGCTGCCGTCGTCGGCATAATCCACGCGGCATCTGCAGACGCGGCAGACCTTGTGATAGGCCTCCTGTCCGGCTTGCGGCTGTGGTGCTTGCGGCTGGTTTTTTTCCAGAGAAATCGAATCCATTTCGTCAAAGTCGCGCTTCGGCGGCGGATCCGCAGAATCCATAATGACATCATGGATCGTGAGAATCCTCTGACAGGAATAACAGAAAAAAGTATCGGGATCACCGCCCTTTTCCGCGGGCTTGTTGCAGTATTTGCAGTGCATATCGTTTCCTCCGTGCAGGCTTTGTTTGTTCAGTGTATCACTTTTTGACGGATTTGTCAAATCGGAATATTCTGCGTACAGGTGTTCTGTTGTGACAGACAGTTTTTTAAAAAACTGCTTGAAATTTGCGGCGGGATGTTGTATAATTATGAAGTCGGAGTTTCGACGAAATTTATTGATGGAGGATTAAACGATGGCGTTTAAAAGTTCCTATGTTCAGAGCGTATATGACGCAACCGTTGCACGCAACGGAAATGAGAAAGAGTATCTTCAGGCAGTAAAAGAGGTTCTGGAGAGTCTTGAGCCGGTAATCGAACAGCACCCCGAATATCAGGAGGCTGGCATTCTCGAGCGTATTGTAGAGCCGGAGCGCCAGATTATGTTCCGCGTATCCTGGGTTGATGACAACGGCAAGGTTCAGGTGAACCGCGGCTACCGTGTACAGTTCAACTCTGCAATTGGTCCGTACAAGGGCGGTATCAGACTCCATCCTTCTGTAAATGCTTCTGTAATTAAATTCCTCGGCTTTGAGCAGATCTTCAAGAACAGCCTGACCACACTGCCGATGGGCGGCGGTAAGGGCGGTGCTGACTTCGATCCGAAGGGCAAGTCCGACGGCGAAGTAATGCGTTTCTGCCAGGCTTTCATGACCGAGCTTGCAAAGCACATCGGTGCTGACACCGACGTTCCTGCAGGTGATATCGGTACCGGCGCAAGAGAGATCGGCTATATGTTCGGTCAGTACAAGCGTCTCCGCAATGAGTTCACCGGCGTTCTGACCGGTAAGGGTCTGTCCTACGGCGGCTCCCTCGCAAGAAAGGAAGCAACCGGCTACGGTCTGTGCTACTTCACCGAGGAAATGCTGGGCTGCATGAAGAACGACAGCTTCAAGGGCAAGACTGTTGTAGTATCCGGTTCCGGTAACGTTGCAATCTACGCAACCGAAAAGGCTACTGAACTGGGCGGTAAGGTCGTTGCACTGTCCGACTCCAACGGCTACATCTACGATCCGAACGGCATCAACCTCGATGTTGTCAAGCAGATCAAGGAAGTAGAGCGGGGCAGAATCAAGGAATACTGCAACCGTGTACAGGGCGCTGAATATCACGAAGGCTGCAAGGGTATCTGGACTATCAAGTGCGACATCGCTCTGCCTTGTGCAACCCAGAACGAGCTGGACGGCGAATCTGCTGACATCCTGCTCAAGAACGGCGTAATGTGTGTCGCTGAGGGCGCGAATATGCCTTCTACTCCTGAGGCGATCGAGAAGTTCCTCACTTCTGGCATCCTCTTCGGACCTGCAAAGGCTGCAAACGCTGGCGGCGTTGCTACCTCCGGTCTGGAGATGTCCCAGAACAGCGAGCGTCTGAGCTGGAGCTTTGAGGAAGTTGACGCAAAGCTGCACGGCATCATGAAGGGCATCTTCCATAACGCATACAACGCATCCAAGGAATACGGCGTTGAGGGCAACCTCGTTGCAGGTGCAAACATCGCAGGCTTCCTGAAGGTTGCTGAAGCGATGAAGTGGCAGGGTGTTGCATACTAATCCACGCAATCCATAACAATCAAACGCTGCTCAGCAAATGGGCAGCGTTTTTTATTTTTATTGACTTTTACCGCGCCGTTTGCTATAATGAAAAAAACGAAGGGGGGAAGGGCGGGATGAACAGAGTTCAGCTGCGGTTTGGATTGTCGTGTCCGTTTGGCGGATACGGCCAGCGCGTGGCACTGGTGTCGTGGGTTGCGGCGCTCACGATGAGTATTATTGCTGCGTTCCAGGACTGGAATCTGTTTGCCGCGCTTCTGGTAACGCTGATTGTGTGCCTGTGCGGTGGATTTCTCTGGTGCAACCGTCTGTCGGAATATGACCGTGCACAGATCGACGCGGCGGATTATCTGCTCTGGCTGCCTGCGACAGAGGCGGAGCGGCAGCAGATTGCGCAGACAGCGCCGAAATTCAGCGTCGGCTATGTGATATATGCCGTTCTGCTCCTCCTGGTCGGCCTGTTTGATGTGATGGGCGAGGAGTTTATCGACCTTGCAGGCGTTCCGCGCCGTCTGCCGTATATTGCCGTTGCGGCTGCGGTGATCGGATTTCTGTTTGTTCTTGTCTATATGCAGGACAAGCTGTGGCGCGGTGTGGATGACTCCGCAATGTGCGCAGAGGTGCGGGTCGGCGGCTATTATTCCGTTGAAGAATCGCACGAGAAAGGGAGCACCAGTATTTCAAACTATCTCATCCTCTATCTCCCCACGGGGAAATATATCCTGCGGCAGACGGTTTCGGGATGCCGCCGTATCAAGCTGGTGCGCTATCAGGGGATG
Organism: Ruminococcus sp.; assembly: GCA_015066905.1. GTDB lineage: Bacteria > Bacillota > Clostridia > Oscillospirales > Ruminococcaceae > Ruminococcus_F. The sequence continues at coordinate 8,605 of SVNN01000024.1, read as the reverse complement.
ATGACGTATATTGAACTGGTGTGAGAAATCAAAAAACCGTCCTGTATCAAGCCATACAGGACGGTTTTTCTGTTTACTGCATTGCCTCGCTGAGTTTTTCCTTGAGCTTGTCAAAGAACGACTGACGCTTGGCATAATTCTTCTCCGACAGGGATTTTTCAAATTCCTGCAGCATCTCTTTCTGGTGCTTGGAGAGATTTTTCGGCACCTCGACAACCACGCGGACATACTGGTCGCCGTTGTCGGTTCTGCGGAGCTTGCGGATTCCCTTGCCCTTGAGGCGGAATACGGTGCCCGTCTGGGTGCCTTCACCGATGTTATATTTCACACTGCCGTCGATGGTCGGAACGGTGATCTCATCACCCAGACACGCCTGTGTGTAGGTGATCGGGATTTCGCAGTGTACGTCGAAGCCATCACGCTGGAACAGCGGATGCGGACGCACCTTGATGTTGACATTGAGGTTTCCGCTCGGGCCGCCGTTGATACCGCAGTCGCCCTGTCCGCCGACGCGGAGCGTCTGACCGTTATCAATACCCGCAGGAATATCCACCATTACGGTCTTGGGCACGCGAACGCGTCCCACACCGCGGCATTTTCCGCAGGGGTTGGTGATGACCTTGCCCTTACCGTTACACTTCGGACAAGTATCCGTCTGGGAGATCACGCCGAACGGGGTACGGCGATTCACCTTGACCACGCCGCGTCCCTGACAGTCGCGGCAAAGCTCTGCGTTGCTGCCGCCGGCAGATCCTGTGCCGTGGCAGTCGGGACAACCTTCCATATGCTGGATCTTGATCTCCTCACGCTTGCCGTTGCACGCGTCCATAAAGGAGATGTTGATTCCGACGTTGACATCCTTGCCCTGTCTGGGTGCATTCGCGTTCGAGGATGCCATTCCGCCGCCGAATACGCCGCCGAAGAGGTTTTCGAAGATGTCTGAAACATCGCCGAAACCGCCCATTCCGCCGCCCATTCCGCCGCCCATTCCGCCGCCGCCGTAGTTCGGGTCGAGTCCGGCGTGGCCAAAGCGGTCGTAGGTGCTTTTCTTGTCGGGATCAGAGAGGACCTCATACGCCTCGGAAAGCTCCTTGAACTTTTCTTCACATTCCTTATCTCCGGGGTGAAGGTCGGGGTGATATTTTCTCGCGAGGGAGCGATACGCCTTTTTGAGGGTATCTTCGTCCGCGTTCTTATCAACGCCGAGCACCTCGTAATAATCTCGTTTATCTGCCATAATCTTGCACGTTTGCCGTTAGCCGCAGTGCGGAAAACAGCACTCCTTTCCGGATAAAATCCATTCGCCGCTCCTGTTCCCGTAAACAGCGGCAGGGCGGAAGTCCGCCCCGGATCTGTACTGTATTTGCAGTTTCAAGTATACCACAGATCAAGCCGTCTGTAAAGAATTTTTTTCTCTTTTTTGGGAAAACTGCAGCGCAAGGTGGATGCGGTTCGGCAGCTTATGCTTCGGTGTAGTCAGCGTCTACAACGCCGTCATCAGCGGCGCCTCCGCCCATGTTGCCCATATCGCCCATGTTGCTCATATCCGGCGCGCCCTGTCCGCCAGCCTGCTGATATACCTTGGAGGAGAGGTCGTAGAACGCCTTCTGGAGCTCATCGGTCTTTGCCTTGATATCGTCGGTGTTATCAGTCTTGAGTGCTTCCTTGAGTGCTTCGCACTTATCGGTGATCGGTGCCTTGTCAGCGTCGGTGACCTTGTCGCCGAAGTCAGCGAGTGCCTTTTCGCACTGGAATACCAGGTTCTCACCTGCATTCTTTGCGTCAACAGCCTCTCTTCTCTTCTTGTCCTCGTCAGCGTAACGCTCTGCATCCTGAACAGCCTTGTCGATATCATCCTGGCTCATGTTGGTGGATGCGGTGATGGAGATGTTCTGCTCCTTGCCGGTGCCGAGATCCTTTGCAGAAACGTGAACGATACCGTTTGCGTCGATGTCGAAGGTAACCTCGATCTGCGGGATTCCTCTCGGAGCCGGTGCGATGCCGTCGAGACGGAAGGTGCCGAGCTGCTTGTTATCTCTTGCAAACTCACGCTCACCCTGGAGGACGTTGATGTCAACCGCCGGCTGATTGTCTGCATAGGTGGAGAATACCTGAGACTTCTTGGTCGGGATTGTGGTGTTGCGCGGAATCATCTTGGTGCATACGCCGCCTGCGGTCTCGATACCGAGAGAAAGCGGGGTAACGTCGAGGAGGAGGAGTGCGTCCTTGACATCGCCGCCGAGCACGCCGCCCTGATATGCTGCGCCGAGTGCAACGCACTCATCGGGGTTGATGCCCTTGAACGGATCCTTGCCGATCTTCTGCTTGACAGCTTCCTGTACAGCCGGGATTCTGGAAGAACCGCCGACCAGGAGAACCTTATCCAGCTCGGAGGTCTTGAGACCACTGTCGCGGAGTGCCTGATCCACCGGACCCATGGTTGCCTGTACAAGATCAGCGGTCAGCTCGTTGAACTTCGCCTGAGACAGGGTGAGGTCGAGGTGCTTCGGGCCGCTTGCATCTGCAGTGATGAACGGCAGGTTGATGTTGGAGGTCGGGGTGGAGGAAAGCTCGATCTTTGCCTTCTCAGCCGCCTCCTTCAGTCTCTGCATTGCGGTCTTGTCGGTGGTGAGGTCAATGCCCTCAGCCTTCTTGAACTCAGCGGTCATCCAGTCGATGATTCTCTGGTCGAAGTCGTCACCGCCGAGACGGTTGTTGCCGGCGGTTGCAAGAACCTCGGTAACGCCGTCGCCCATGTCGATGATGGATACGTCGAAGGTACCGCCGCCGAGGTCGAATACCATGATCTTCTGGGACTCTTCCTTGTCAATGCCGTAGGAGAGCGCAGCAGCGGTCGGCTCGTTGATGATACGCTTTACGGTCAGACCTGCAATCTGTCCTGCGTCCTTGGTTGCCTGACGCTGGCTGTCGGTGAAGTATGCCGGAACAGTGATGACTGCTTCGGTAACCGGCTCGCCGAGATATGCCTCAGCGTCGGACTTCAGCTTCTGGAGAATCATTGCAGAGATTTCCTGCGGGGTATATGTCTTGTCGTCGATCTCCACCTTATAGTTGGAGCCCATGTGACGCTTGATGGAGCTTACGGTCTTATTCGGGTTGGTGATTGCCTGACGCTTTGCAACCTGACCGACCAGACGCTCTCCGGTCTTGGAGAATGCGACAACAGACGGGGTGGTTCTTGCGCCCTCTGCGTTGGCGATGACGGTAGCGTTACCGCCCTCCATTACTGCAACGCAGGAGTTTGTGGTTCCGAGGTCAATACCAATAATCTTTCCCATGATACATCTTCCTTTCTTATATCGCAGTCATTCGACTGAATTTGGGATTGCGTATGTTTATCAATCAGGATGCAACGGCAACCATCGCATGGCGTACCACGCGGTCACCGAGCATATAGCCCTTCTGGAATACTTCGCAGATATAACCCTCTGCGTAGTCGGAATCCTCCACCTGTTTGATCGCATTGTGGAGGTTCGGGTCAAATTCCTTGCCCAGAGATTCGATCTCGGTCACGCCGAGTTTTTTCAGCGAGGTTTCAAGCTGTGCGTAGATCTTTTCCATACCGGTCTTATATGCTTCATCGGTACAGTTGGCTGCAAGCGCCAGACCAAAGCTGTCGATCGCAGGCAGGATCGCCTCCACGGCTGCCGCGGTCGCCATCGCATAAAGCTCGGATTTCTCCTTGGCGGTGCGCTTGCGGAAGTTGTCATATTCCGCGCAGAGACGGAGATATTTATCCTTTTCTTCCTGTAAGATTGCGTCGAAGTCGGGTTCTTCTGCGGCTTCTTCGACAATCTCAGCTTCTGCTGCGGTCTCTTCTGCCTCCGCCTCGGCGGTTTCGGGCGCGGACTGCTCTTCGAGCTCTTCCGGCGTCAGTTCTTTTTCGTTCATGGTTTCGTCCTTTCTTTATGCTTCCTCTTCATCAGACACCAGATCGGTTAGCTTCTGACTGAAGTACTGGATGTAGGGGATGATCTTCTTGTAGTCGAGCCGCATCGGGCCGATGACACCGAGCGAGCCTGCCATCTTCCCGCCTTTTTTATACTTGGAAACAATCAGGCTGGAATTTCCGATGACAAAATTGCTTTTCTCCTCGCTGAACATGACCTGAATATCACCGAACGCGTCGTCCAGAAGCGGAATCACCGTGTCGGTTTCTTCCATAAAGCGGACGATGTCCATCTTGTCAAGCTCCGCGCAAGAGAGGAGGTTTCTTGTGCCGCTGACCGTCAGTTCCTTGTGCGCGAGATCACGCGACAGTTCACAGATGCCCTCCACCAGCGGGGAAAGCGTGGTCATATACGCGCCGAGTGCGGTGATCAGCTGTGCGATCGTATCCTCAGACAGTGCCTCGACCGATACGCCCTGGAGGTTTTCCTCCATAAAGTGGGTGAAGAAGTCGAGCTGCTCATGCGAGAGATCAAATTCCAGACGGCAGACCTTGTTTTTGATGCTTCCGCTGGAGGTGATCAGCAAAATCACATACAGCCGTTTTCCCGTGGGGATTACCTCGACCTTGGAGATAATCGAGAATTTCGGCATCGCGCTGGACACGACGGCGGCGCATTGCGTCAGCTCCGCAAGGGCTGTCGTTGCGCTCTGGATCAGCAGTTCCTCCGTAACGGCACCCTGCTCGGCAAGCATATCATCCAGCCGCTGCTGTTCCTCAGCAGGGAGCGGCTCGGCAGCCATCAGCTCGTCAATATACAGGCGGTATCCGTTGTAGGTCGGCACACGACCCGCGGAGGTGTGCGGCTGTTCGAGATATCCGAGCTGTTCGAGTACCGCCATATCGTTGCGGACCGTTGCTGCGGACACCTGGATCTGAGGCAGGGAGGCGATTACCTTGGAGCCGACCGGTTCTCCGGTGCGGACGTATTCATCTACCACAGCCGCGAGAATTTTAAGCTTTCGGTTATCCATTTCTCCCTCCTTGTTCTGTCGGATTTAGCACCCGATCGGTTCGGGTGTTAGCACTCCTTGTGTTTGAGTGCTAAAGTAAGAATACCACTGTTTACCCCCTTTGTCAAGGGTTATCCTGTATTTTCGTCAAATTGCACAGACGGCCGCGGACTGCGGTTTCTGCACTTGGACTCTTCGGGGTCGGAATCTGCGGAAAACAGTGAAAATTTGGTGAAACGATTGACGGCGCAGGGGACAGCATGGTATAATAAATTCATGCGTGTATTTATATTGATACCTATTTAAAGGAGCGTATTTCATTATGTCCAACCTTAACAGCTATGAATCTCCGTTCTGCACCCGATACGCCAGCAAGGAGATGCAGTATCTCTTCTCGGCGGACAAGAAGTTCACCACATGGCGCCGTCTGTGGGTGGCGCTTGCGCGTGCAGAGCATAAGCTCGGACTGCCCGTGACTGCGGAGCAGGTTGCGGAGCTGGAAGCAAATATCGAGAACATCGACTACGACGTCGCACGCGAGCGTGAGAAGGTCTGCCGCCACGATGTCATGTCCCACGTTTATGCCTACGGCGTACAGTGCCCGAATGCAAAGGGCATCATCCACCTCGGCGCAACCTCCTGTTATGTCGGCGACAACACCGACGTCATCATCATGCGCGACGCGCTGCAGGTCGTCCGCAGAAAGCTGATCAACGTAATCGCCAACCTTGCGAAGTTCGCAGATACATACAAGGCGATGCCCGCGCTGGCATATACCCACCTCCAGCCTGCACAGCTGACCACCGTCGGCAAGCGTGCAACGCTGTGGATGAACGAGCTGCTGATGGATCTTGACGAGCTGGAATACCGTATCGCGTCGCTCAAGCTGCTCGGTTCCAAGGGCACGACCGGTACACAGGCGTCGTTTGTGGAGCTGTTCGGCGGCGATACCGCAAAGATTACACAGCTTGAACAGATGATCGCAGAGGAAATGGGCTTTTCTTCTGTTGTTCCCGTTTCGGGTCAGACCTATTCCAGAAAGATGGACAGCCAGGTGGTTGCAACCCTGAGCGGCATTGCACAGTCGGCGAGCAAATTCTCGCACGATATGCGTATCCTCCAGAGCTTCAAGGAGATGGAAGAGCCGTTCGAGGCGGGTCAGATCGGTTCTTCCGCGATGGCGTACAAGCGCAACCCGATGCGCAGTGAGCGTATTTCCGCCCTCTCGCGCTATTTGATGATCGACAGCCTCAACCCTGCCTTCACCGCAGGCACACAGTGGTTTGAGCGCACGCTCGATGACTCTGCAAACAAGAGAATTGCCGTTGCGGAGGCGTTCCTTGCCGCTGATGCGATTCTCAACATCCTCCTCAATGTCACCGACGGACTTGTGGTATATCCTGAAATGGTGCGCCGCCGCGTGATGCAGGAGCTTCCCTTTATGGCGACCGAGAACATCATGATGGACGCAGTCAAGCGCGGCGGCGACCGTCAGGCGCTCCACGAGAAAATCCGCCAGTATTCGATGCAGGCGGGCGAAAACGTCAAGGTGCGCGGTCTGGAGAATAATCTCTGCGAGCTGATTCTGGCAGATCCCGAATTCATGATCGACGCTGCGGGAATGGAGAAGATCCTCCGCCCCGAAAACTTCACCGGACGAAGCGAGGAGCAGACTGTGGAATTCCTCCGCGACTGTGTTCAGCCGATCCTGGACGCAAACCGCGACATTCTCAACGAAACTGCGGAGCTTTCTGTCTGAAACAGCTTGACAGCATCTGCAAAATAGGATATAATATTTAGTGATTGTCGGCTTTCGGCGCACACGTTCCCAACACGGCGGAACCGACACAGAATTACATATATTGAAAGCTAGGAGGCTTGACAGTGAAAAAAGGAAAAAAGTTTGTTTTCTTCCTTGTGTTCGTGCTGATCGGCGCGTTTGCGGCATCCACCGTTTGCGGCTTTGACTATCAGTACGGCGACATCATCACCACCTACATTCACGGTCTGGATGATATCCGTCTGGGTATCGACATCCAGGGCGGTGTAGATGTCACCTTTACACCCGAGGATGAAATCGACGCAACGCAGGAAGAGCTTGACGCTGCAACTGAGGTCATCAAGTTCCGTCTTGCGGCACTCAGCATCAACGACAGCGAGGTTTATTCCGACGAAAAGAGCGACCGTATCATCGTTCGTTTCCCGTGGCAGGCAGGCGAGGAGGATTTTGATCCCGAGGCTGCTGTCAAGGAGCTTGGCGATGTCGCAGTCCTGACCTTCCGCTACGGCGACTATACTGCGATTGACGAGAACGGACTCCCCAACGGAGAGATCATTCTCAGCGGCGAGGATGTCACCAGCGCAACTGTATATCCCGATCAGGAAAAAGCTGGTCAGTATGTCGTTGCTCTGACGATGACCGAAAAGGGTGCATCTGCGTTTGAAACCGCAACTGCGGCACAGGCAAGCAAGAATGGCTCGATCGGCATCTGGATGGACGATATCTGCGTTTCTTCTCCGACCGTTAACGAAACAATCAGCAACGGCGAATGCCAGATCAGCGGTAATATGGACTACGATGCGGCAAAGGCGCTTGCGGACAAGATCAACTCCGGCGCACTGCCCTTCAACCTTACCACCGCAAGCTTCAAGACCATCTCCCCGACAATGGGTACGGGCGCACTGAACGCGATGGTCCTCAGCGGTATCATTGCTTTCTGCCTGATCGCTGTTTATATGATCGTTCTGTACCGCCTCCCCGGCGTGGTTTCTGTCATCGCTCTGGTCGGACAGGTTTCCGGTACGCTTGCAGCAATCACCGGTTGGTTCGGCTTTATGAATAGTGCCACGCTCACCATCCCCGGTATCGCAGGTATTATCCTTGCAGTCGGTATGGGCGTTGACGCGAGTATCATCAACGGCGAGCGTATCAAGGAAGAGCTTGCACTCGGCAAATCGCTCAACGCGGCACTCCGCAGCGGATATAATCGTGCGTTCACCTCGATCTTCGATGGTAACCTTACCGTTGTCATCGTTGCAATCATCCTGATGGGTGCGTTCGGTGTTCCGGACAGCGTATTCGCAAAGCTGCTCAGCTTCCTGTTCTCCCACTTCGGCGCAACCACAGAGGGCGTCATCTACTCCTTCGGCTATACGCTGCTGGTCGGTGTCATCCTCAACTTCGTATTCGGCGTAGTTGCCTCCAGACTGATGGTAATGTCCTTGTCCAACTTCAAGGCACTCCAGAACAAAAAACTGTACGGAGGTGTTACGAATGACTAAAATCAGAGATTTCTGCGGCAACAAGCGGATTTTCTTTACGCTTTCCGCAATCCTGCTCGTAATCTCCATTGCAAGCGCCTTTGTATTCGGTGTAGAGGTTGCAATTGAGTTCAAGGGCGGTACAATCATCTCCTATTCCTACACAGGTGAGATCGACAGCACTGCAGTAGACCAGAAGGCAGAATCCGTTCTCGGAACGCCTGTTACCATTCAGACCGGTGAGGCGATCGGTTCTGATAACCTCAAGAGCCTCACGATTTCGTTCAGCTATGAAGACGGCGGCTTCACACCGGAGCTGCAGGATAAGCTGACCGCTTCAATCTCCGAGCTGTGCAAGGAGAACGAGATTGAAGTACTGGAATCCAACGACGTCAGCCCTTCCTCCGGAGATCGGAAGAGC
>SVNN01000023.1 GCA_015066905.1 Ruminococcus sp. | reverse complement strand
GGCAGCGATACTGCGGGTTATGCATCAGCGAGCAGATACCATATTCCGTCGCATAGGTGGTGGATACGATACGCAGTTTTGTGCTGTCGCCGCTTGCGAAGATCATCTCTTCACGCCAGTCACCAAAGAGATCTGCCGTCAAACAAGCATTCGACTTGGAACTGTTGTTATACGCCATATCAGAACCGGTAAACTCTCTGCCCTTGCCGTAGCCATCTACCATGGTTCGGTCGAGCACCTCACGCTCCAGATCACCGTCCCAATATACATTGGAATTCATACCCCACTTGGTGATTCCTGCCCACGTGCCAATCACTTCACCCTTGAGGTTATAGAGGTTGCCGTCGCCGCCATTTGCAAATTCCGCGGAGTTATTACCAGAAATATAGTTTCCGGCAATACCACGACCCGTGTCACCGCCAGCCTCAATACGGAAGATGGTTGCACCGGTTGCCGGATCGATCAGCGAGCAGCCATACGGGCTGACTTCGTGACATACCCACAGATAAAGCTTGCTGCTGTTCTGCTCAAAGCAGCCAAGGTGCATTGCGTCGCCGTGACCATTGCCATTACCCCAGAGGAGCGTACCATCATCATCAATGCACGCTGCGCCGAGAATCAGCTCAAAGTTGCCATCGCCATCTACGTCAGCAGGCATACAGTTGTGGTTACCGCCGCCGTATGCTGCCGCACAGGAAGAATTGTTGGAATCGAAATACCACTTTTCAACCAGTTTATCATTTTCAACGGTATAGCAAGCAGCGGTCATTCTTGTATAGTATCCGCGAACGGTTACCGCGCACTGTCTGCCGTCAATATACATCACTGCGCCGAGGAAACGATCCACACGGTTTCCGTATCCGTCACCCCAGTCACTGACTGTTCCACGCGGCGGATTATAATTGATCGTATCGAGTGCTTTACCTGTTTCGCCGTCAAACAGCGTGTAGTATTCATTACCGGAAAGGATATAACCACTGGAATTACGGTAATCCGCAGACGCATTACCGATCACATTCCCCTGTCCGTCCTTGGTGCCGTCCGAGGTCTTCATGCAAAGCTCTGCCTTGCCGTCTGCATCAAAGTCGCCGCAGACCAGCTGAGTATAATGTGCGCCGGCACGGATATTGATACCGAGATCAATTCTCCAGCGCTGTGTGCCGTCCAGTTCATAACAGTCAACATATACGTTTCCTGTATATCCTGCCTTGGAGTTATCCTGCGCGTTAGAAGGATTCCACTTGACAATAATCTCATACTGTCCGTCACCGTCCACATCACCAACGGTACAGTCGTTGGCAGAATAGGTACAGGTCACGCCATCGGGTGTCGTCACGCCGGCAGGAATATTCAGCGGGACATTCATCACGCCGCCCGAGCTGACATTCTCGTACAGCTGAGTCGCATAACATGCAAATTCAGTGCAGGCACCGGCCTGATATACATCTACTGTATACCAGTCGGACGTCGTTCCACTCGAATCCAGATAACAGGACGCGGAATTGATCGTTCCTTCATAAATCACTTCGTTCACACCGTTTTTATATACCTTATAAACCGTGTTCGCATCATCCGTTCCGAGGATACGCCAGCTTACAAGGATGCCTTTTCCGGTGTTGACAGCAATCACACCGCGATCCAGATCCTCCACCTGATACTGACCACTGCCTGTGATAGTACCAGGGCCGTCAGTCTTTGTCGGTGCAGAATCTGCATCCGTAGATGCCAGCGTCAGATAGTCCATATTCGGACCGCCGTCATTGGTGCCGGAAACAACACGGATCACATTGGAACCAGCATTCAGCGGTACAACGATCGTAGATTCTGTCCATGTTGTCCAGCCGCCGGTCGGCGGGAACGAGATCTCATAATACTGCGAAGTGTCACCGTTAATATAGATCTTGCACAGACGATCCGTAGTGCCGCCGTTTGCATAACGGAAGGTCAGCAGATTGTTACCCTCCTCTGCGTCAACCGTCCAGGAAATATAGCTGCTGAGATCGTTGTCATAGTTGACATATGCTTCACCAGCAAAGCCTTCGTTATAATTCTCGTAAACTGCATTTCCGTAGGTCGCTTCGATCGCCCAGTAAACATCCAGTTCATCCGAGATCGTAAAGGACGCGCCTGCTGTAAAGCCGGCAATCCGCCCGAGCAGATAGTCCATCATCATCTTTGCATCATCCGCAGTTACAGCGTCATCGCCTGTCACATCAGACGCGCGCACCGCAGGATCGCTCAGCTGATAATCCTCAGTGACCAAATACTGCTTGAGCAGTGCGAGATCAGATACATTGACCGTACCGTCAATGTTCAGATCTCCGTAAAGATAGGTCGTTTCAGCCGCATCAACCTGTATGCTCTGCTCTGGCAGAACATTGGAAGCGGCGGCGAAAACGCATGCTGAAGCCGTAATCAGACTCAGCGCAGAACGGAATCTATTCTTGTGCCGCATAAAGTAACCCCCTATAAAATTATGTAGCGTCGATTCATCATTCTCTGTGCACAATGAACCACGATATCAGCATTATACCACAAAACTCTGCACTTTTCAATCATCTTTTGTCTTATATTGCTGTCATATTGTATTATCTGCTACAAAAACACGCTCTTCCGAAGTGGAAAAGCGTGTTTTTCTGTTATTCATACTCTGCAGAATTCGGTTCTGCGATGATCCAGACGTTGTTGACATTCACAGACCAGACGTTCTTGAATTTCGGGAACGAAATTGAAACATTCTGATTAAAGGAGCTGTCTGTAATCGTCTGTGTACTGAGATCCACGGTGGCAATGATATCTGCAGCGGTGAGCATTTCAATATCAGCCGCAGGACCGATCGCAGTAATGGTAATGGACTTGGTCTGCAGCGAGAAATCATATCCAGCCGGCTTTCCGAGCAGGACAATATCACTGCCCTTGACGACCAGTTCCTTGCTTGTCAGTCCTTCTGCATTCAGTTCGACATCGACAAAGCCAACATCCGTCGTAGCCTCAGAACCAAGCCCGTCGGTACTGATCTCCAACCGCTGGTTATAATCCAGCGTAATATCTGACAAGCGGATTGTGAGTTCCTTGAAACTCTGATTGATCAGTTCCTTATTATCCGAAGTAACGATGATCGAGCCGGGATTCAGCATCAGCCGATCCAGCAGGAAGTCGGTGTTGAAGCCGGACGGACAGTTGACAAGCTGCAATTTCAGATCCAGCTCTTTCTGCACCTTGACAGGAACGGTAACCGAAAAGCTTGTTTCATCATATCCGAACCCACTGAGGTCAATCTCCTTATTAGAAGCGTCATATGCGTGGAATTCCTTACAGTTTGTGAACGTATAAGTTTCGTTAAGCTCACGCTTATCCGGAATCAGAACCACAAAGTGGTCAATCAGCTCGAGCGCGGAACTCGGTCCGGTCACGGTAATGGAGCCCGGCGTGACTTCGATATGCTCCATATCCTTCGTCATTCCGTCCACAGTTGTGACATTCGGCATACTCGCGGTGATGTTGGTAAACTCTTTCTTGCCGATTGAGTCAAAGGAAAGATTGATTGAGCGAGGCGACTGCGATTCAACCGAAAACTCAATTCCCTCTTTAGAAACAACCTCAATATCCAGTTCATATTTTCCCGCAGTATTCACATTTTCCGCCTTCACGCGGGCCACAAGATCATTCGCAGTCAGACTGCCGATCTGGGAACGATTTCCTTTGATGGTCACACTGACAACTGTTTCTTCCCAGTTCTTCGAAATGACCTCGAGTCCCTTTTCTTCCGCTGTTGTCCCCTCCAGCTCAACAACTACAGGGATATTGTGGATGGTTTTCGGCGTGGTCGGATAAATCGTGATCGAGATCAGAAACCATGCGGCAATACCGATGACCACCGAATAGATAATGATTCCGACCTCTTTTCGTGCCGTGCCGATAAACCGTTTGAGCAGCTTGGATAATACACTCATTTCTTTGCCCCCTTTTTCTTTGAGGACTTCTTCGCCTTGATCGGCTTGACTGCAAACACAGGCTCAAGCTGGCGCGGGAGCAGCTCCTCACGCAGACGCTGACGAAGCGTATCTCGGGTGAAATCACGCGTCAGAACGCCGTTTTCAGCCAGAGAGATCTGTCCGGTCTCCTCTGACACGACGATCGTCAATGCGTCAGAAACCTCACTCATACCGATTGCCGCACGATGGCGGGAACCAAGCTTCTTGTTGATCAATTCCTCCTTAGAAGGCTTCGGGAGGAAGCAGGCAGCCGCAAGCACCTCGCCGTCGCGTATAATGACAGCACCGTCATGCAGCGGCGTCTTGGGGTAGAAGATATTTCCGAAAAGCTCCTTACTGGGCTTTGCACGGAGCATCGTACCGGTGTCAATCTGCTCGCCCAGCCTGGTCTGCCGTTCAATCACGATCAGAGCGCCTGTACAGGTTTCAGAAAGCTCTGCGGCGGAATCACAGATCGCGTCGATTGCAGTATTCCATCTTGCGGATGCTTCGTCGTTTTCTTCGCCGAATCCGAACAAACGGATTCCGAATTTGGTGCGTCCGACCTTTTCGAGTGCGCGGCGCAGCTCCGGCTGGAACATGATGATCAGGGCAATGAGTCCGATGTCAAGCGTGGTTTCAATCAGATAAGTGATTGCTTTCAGACCGACGCTTTTGCTGATCAGATAACCGATAATCAGCAAGACAATACCCTTGATCAGCTGACCGGCACGCGTTTCTCTCATCAGTTTGATGAAAAGATATACAACATAGGAGAGCAGGGCAATATCAATGATATCAATCGGCATGATGGATGATACCACATTCCAGATCGCGTCAATGATATTCAGCAGTGTTTCGTGCATACGTTCAATCACGCTGCCGCCTCCCTTCCATTCAAATTTACAACCTATATTATCATACCATAAATTGCGCAGAATTTCAATAGCTATTTTAATACAAACGCAAAATAAATCAAGAAAAGAGCCATTGCAGATGCAATGGCTCAATATTCCGAAACTGTTATCTATCGATTAGAAATCAGATAACCTCTATTTCCTCCGGCTGTTGCCGGTATTCATGAGCAGAACTCATAAGTGACTTTCATCACTTTACTGAACTGTCCTTTGGAATCACCCTTTCAGTGTTTCAGGGGTGGTTTATACCTTGTTTGCTGAATGTCAATCATACACACCAACTCGCTTTACGGTTATTTGGTTAATAAACGTTATGACAAGTCCATTGGCATTCACCAATATCCTTTCTGAAATTGCCCTGTTGATGCCGGGGCTTGCAGCATTGTATTGTACTACTCCATCGGAACCACCTTTTCGGGAATGGAAGTGTTCAGTTCAAGAAGTAAATTGCTTCAAATTAACCCATCGGTCACACCTGTTTCTTCAGAATTTTGATTCAGATTACGGGAATGTACCCATTGGAATCACCTTTTCTTGAAAATTTGTGTATCGAACGTAAGAGGTTAATTACTTCATCGGAACCACCTTTTCAAACGAAATTTGCCATCTATTTAAAGGCTTCTAAGAACCAGTAAATCGGGACCCTACGCCCAAGGCATTGCAGGCTGATTAAACCTGATCGGGTGGTCATCATTGCAGAAATATCGTTTTTGTAGTTCGCATGACACCTGTGCGGAAACCGCAGCGGAATTGCTGTTTCATTCTATGAGCCGCCTTATCTGAAAAGCGCTGGCTCCTCTTATTCATCCGACTGTGTACTCCGGCACCTGAGCCATCAATGATGACCGTAAGTGCTGTGCTGACTCCTCCATCGGGCTCACTCCTTTTTCCATCAGATTGGCGTCCTGTTCGGTACTTCATCCACCGAAGGACCCGGATGATATGTTCGGGAACGAAATTGTTGGTCAGATGCAGTAGAAAAACGGGAATTCAGATCTGCGGTACGGAATGCACCGCTTGGTGAATATTTCTAATCTCCCTTTCCTTGATGATATAATACCACACTATTTGTGATTTGTCAATAGAAATCTGAAAATTTTTTGATATTTTTTGTTTAATATTTCGTTCACATTTTTCGACTTGACTTCACTGAAATCTTATTGTATAATAAAAAAGTACGATTAGTTTATACGTCGGTTTCCGACAGAATGGAGTTTACAATGTCTGAAGAAAGAAATGAATACACCCCTGAGATCAATGAAGAGCACGGCGAGTTCTCTCCTGAGCTGGTTGAGCTGGAGGATCTCGAAACCGGAGAAAAGCACCCCTTTGAGATTCTCGACGCTCTGGAAGTAGACGGACAGGAATACATCGCACTGGTTCCTGCTGCTGAAGATCCCACCGGCGTTCTGGATGACAACTGTGAGCTGGTCATCCTCAAGTCCAACTACATCAGCGATGATGAGGTTGAGTACAACACCATCGAAGATGATGAAGAGTACGAGCGCATCGGCGAACTGTTCCTGCAGCGTCTGGAAGAGATCTTTGAAGGCGACGACTGTGATTGTGATGACTGCTGCGATGGCGGCTGCGACTGCTGCGGTCATGATCACGAATAAAGGAAATGAAATTTTTATAAAATTTCCTCTTGATTTTTGAACTGTATTATGCTATAATACAAAAAAAGAAAATAACTTTCTGCCTTGTGCGAGCAAGTATGTCTTTATAATCCAACACTTTTTCAAAGGGAATCTCGCTCCGGCCGTGGATTGCAGACCTCCCGCTTATGCGGAAGAAGGGAGCGTGAATCGATCGGGCTGATACCCACCTACCAGCGTGTAGGTTTTATTCGCCATACGACGGCAAGGCGGTTTGTCAAAAACAGCGGACTACAATCAAGTAGCCCGCTGTTTTTGATTTTATACACCTTCGTAATAGCTTTCGTAAAGATAGAGCGTCCCGTCGATCTGGAATACAAACCACTCCAGCTCATATGTTGTGGAACCAAGTGTGCCTCGGGTTGACTCATTGATGCAGACCGAATATGCATCTTCCAGCTCGATCTTCTGATCAAAGCAGCTTTCCAGAATTTCTTCATAAGCTGAAATCGAATCATCAGTCAGCTGAAAAATATTGGCATATGTAAAGGTCGTTGCAAAGTCATCGCCGCATTCCTCAGCAACCGCTTTTTTCGCAAAGTCGATATATTCCTGGTGTGTCAGACCGCTGTTCTCACACTCCTTATCCACTGCACTCCGATAAAAATCCGGAAATGCAGAAAAGCAAGCGTCATAATCTGCCGCGCGGATACCGTCGTAGTAAGAACGCAGGAGCGGCGTAAAATTCTTTACAAGGCTGTCATAATCCGAAGTCAGACGGTCAGCGTCAATATTCACCGAAGCAGAATCGTCCGATTTCGCTGACTGCTCTCCTCCCTCATCCGAACAACCGTAACAGCCGAGCACAAGCGCACCCAGCGTAAGTATGCATAACAGTTTTTTCATATCCTGATCCTTTCCTTCTATCATACACCGCGGTCTTTGCCGAAGCAGAACAGCGCCATTGTTCCGGGACCCACATGAGAACCGATCGTCGGACCGATATCACCGATCAGAATATCCAGTTCACCAAACCGATCTCTCAACAGATCTGCAAGATATTCCGCGTCTTCATATACATCACTGTGACTAATATATACAGGCATATCACTCGGCTCATAGACCTTTGCCATGCTGTCCACCATTGCAGAAAAGGACGCTTTTCTGCCGCGCACCTTACCGTAAGCGATCAGCTGACCGTTTTCATTCACATGCAGCACAGGCTTGATGCCAAGCGCACCACCGACCACTGCCGTCAGCTTGGAAACACGGCCGCCGCGGTGGAGATGACCGAGATCATCCACGGTAAAGAAATGACAGAATTTCTGACGATCCGCCTCAGCACGTTCTTTGAGTTCATCCAGCGACAAACCTCTGTCACGCAAACGACGGCAATATTCAAGCATCAGTCCCTCGCCCATAGATGCACAGAGCGAATCGACAGCAAAGATCTTGCAATCCGGATATTTCTCCATCACGTCAGCAGCCGCAATCGTACTGGTCTGATACGATCCGCTGAGCGCCGACGAGAATGAAAAATAGAACACATCCTTGCCCGATGCGGCGATCCGCTCAAAGCATGCTGTGAGGTCTTCAATATTCACCTGTGCAGTCTGTGCCTGTTTTCCGGCGCGCAGTTCATCATAAAACTGCTTACAGGTCAGCGAATCAGGCGCATTGGTTTTATAATCCTTCCCCTCAATCGTATATGTTGCATTCATCACTTCAATTCCGTGCTGCTCGCAGTACGACATCGACATATCGCAAAATGTGTCAGTAACAATAATATACTCTCTCATAGTAAACTCCAGTCTTCTCAAAGAGAAATCATGATATAGAACATTATACCATACTTTTCGTTATTCTACAAGCGTTTTTGCCGATTTTGCCAAAAATAAAAAAAGAACAGCCGTACAAATGTACAGCTGCTCTTATATTTTGGGTACAGAACCGATTATTCAGCAGTAGACTCTGCAGATGCCTCGCCGCCTTCAGCAGACTCAGTATCCTCAGAACCAGCAGCGGAACCGTCCTCTTCCTTATCCTTGTCCATACCGCTTACGGTAAAGTTTACTTCAATCGTAGACCAGGATGCAAAATCATCGGTGTTGATGATGTGCGGAGAGAACTCAGATGCAGCATCGGTGAACGCGCCGTCAACAAAGAGCGGACCATCTGCACAGATTGCGTCCTCAGAAAGCTTGTCAGCAGCCATATAGCCGTTGTAGATGTTGGTGCGGCGCTCCTTGCCATCATCAGAAGAAGTATAGTTCTTTGCAACCATGTCGATTTCCTTGCCATCAACCAGGATGCTGTCAATGGTCATAACCATATCAGTACCATAAAGTGTTGTACCTTCGTTAATCAGAATTGCCATAAACTGAATACCGGAACACTTATAATCATCGCCGGTCTCAGTATCCTGATGGAATGCAGCAGTAGTAGCGTCAACGCTTACAGTATAAGAACCGTTGCCGGTGATCTTTGCAACGCCCGCATCATAGCAAAGCGGATGCTCGTCGTTACCCCAGTACTGGATCCATACCTGACCGTCCTGAAGCGCCAGATAAGCCTCGCCGTCTTCAGCAACAACAGGGTTTGCGTCAACAACCGGAGCAGCGGTAGTCGTTACAGCAGCCGCAGTGGTAGTTTCAGCAGCAGTCGTGGTAGTTGTTGTGGTAGTAGTCGTCTCTTCAGACTTGGTCTCTTCGCCACCGCAGCCTACGAGAGCAGCTGCGACCATAGTCAGGCTCATTGCCATTGCAAGTGTTTTTGTCAGCTTCATAATTCAAACTCCAATTTCTCCGCCGTCTGTTTGTTTCCAATCCAGTCACTTTTCCGAGCGGCGGATCGGAAAAGCCCGTAAGATCAGCATAGCAATTGAGAGGTATGCCGATTCTCATAATATGACTATATTAATGATACACAATTTCAGAAAAAAGCACAAGTGTCTGATTGCACAAAAAAGAGTTACAATATGATTTCATTTTTGAAAAAGTCATCAACTATTATTCTGTTTTGCAACGACACTCTCGCCGCAGTAGATCTTTCTCAGCTTCGGCTTTTCAATCTTACCCGTAGGATTGCGCGGCACCTCAGCAAAAATAATCTTGTGCGGACGCTTATATCTGGGCAGTGCATTGCAGAAGGTCTCGATCTCTGCCTCTGTGCAGGTTTTATCCGGCTTCAGCTCGATGATCGCTGCCGCAATTTCACCAAGGCGCTTGTCCGGAAGACCGATGACTGCGACATCCTTGATTGCACTGTGGCTGCGGAGGAAGTCCTCAATCTGAACGGGATAGAGGTTCTCACCGCCGCTGATGATAACATCCTTCTTACGGTCAACGAGGAAGATGAATCCATCCTCATCCTCCTGCGCCATATCGCCTGTATACAGCCAGCCGTTTCCAAGCACCTCATCCGTCGCCTTCGGATCACGGTAATAGCACTTCATCACGCCGGGGCCCTTGACAGCAAGCTCGCCAACCTCGCCCTTTGCAACGGGATTGCGGTTTTCGTCTACAATCGAGGTTTCCCAGCCGAATCCTGCCTTACCGATTGCGCCGACCTTATGGATATTCTCCACACCGAGATGCACACAGCCGGGGCCGATCGATTCACTCAGACCGTAGTTCGTATCATATTCATGGTTCGGGAAATGCTGCTTCCAGCGATGGATCAGACTGGGCGGAACGGGCTGTGCGCCGATATGCATCAGCCGCCACTGCGACAGCTCATAATCTGCAAGATTGACATCACCGCGATCAATCGCGTCAAGGATATCCTGTGCCCACGGCACAAGCAGCCAGACAATCGAGCACTTTTCAGCCGAAACCGCATCAAGAATGCACTTCGGCTTGACGCCCTTGAGCAGTACCGCCTTGCCGCCCGACAGGAAGCTGCCGAACCAGTGCATCTTTGCACCGGTGTGATAGAGCGGCGGAATACAGAGGAAGACATCATCGTGCGTCTGTCCGTGATGTGCGCGCTCCACCTTGCAGCTGTGCATCAATGCCGCGTGGGTATGCAGAATTGCTTTGGGGAATCCCGTTGTACCGGAAGAGAAATAGATCGCAGCGTCATCCTCGTCGATGATAGACACATCCGGCATGATACTTGAGCAGTTTGCAACCAGACGATCATAATGCTCTGCAAAGCTGGGGCAATTCTCGCCGGCGTAGAACAGCAGACGATTCTTGCTGATCTCATCAGCGATTTCTTCCACACGGCCGATAAACTCGTAACCGAAGAGCAGCACATCAACCTCTGCAAGCTCGACGCAGTACTTGATTTCCGCCGAGGTATAACGATAGTTCAGCGGAACAGCGAGCGCGCCGGCTTTGAGGATACCGAAGTAGATCGGCAGCCACTCCAGACAGTTCATCATCAGGATTCCGACCTTATCTCCCTTCTTTACGCCGCGGGAGATAAGAAGATTTGCAAAACGGTTTGCCTTTTCGTTGAATACACCCCAGGTAATTTCGCGGCGGTAACAGCTGACCGGATTCGGCTCGATCAGTTCATACTCCTTCCATGTGACACGACGGGTTTCGGTAATGTCAGGATTGATTTCCACCAGACAGATCTCATTCGCATAAAGAATCGAGTTCCGCTGTAAAATATCAGTAATCGGCATTCAGATTCATCCTTTCGATAGTAAGATGCAAAAACGCACTTTATATTTTAACACACAAAAGCATAAAAGTAAAGAGGATTTGAAAAAATAATATGAAATTCGGGATCAAACGACCACATAATTACGTTCTAAACAGCCAGAATATCGTTCTTTTCCATCTTCCCTGCTCAAAAGCAGAAAAAATTTTTTTCGTCTCCGAATTTCGACAAATCCCGACAAGACATCTGTGCTATACTATATCCATCGCGAAAGCGAAATCATTTCATAATTTCTACACAGGAACGGCTCCCTCTGCTTCAAGGGAGCTGTTTTTGTATCATAACGAAAACCGTCCTGCATGAAAACATACAGGACGGTTTGAATTATTTCAGTTCATACTGCTTGTTCCTCAGACGCTGTTCGAACTGATCCAGCGGGATCGGACGATCAAACAAGAAGCCCTGGATCATATCGCAGCCCGCCTGTTTGATGAAGCCGTAGGTCTGTTCAGACTCAACACCCTCACAGACAACGCACATATTCAATGCACGGGCAAGTCGGATCACATGCTCCAGCACAACAGACTGACGGTTATTGGAAACGTCGCAAAGAGAACGGTCAATTTTGATGACATCAAAGTTCAGATCCTGCAGCAGAGAGAGCGAAGAATAGCCTGCGCCGAAGTCGTCCATCGAAACAGCAAGTCCCTTCGCCTTCAGCTGTTCGATGACAGACAAAAGCTTTTCCTTTTCGTTGTAGGACACCGTTTCGGTAAACTCAATTTCAATATAGCGCGGCGGAATATTGTGACGGTTGACGACCTCAAAGATGCGTTCAGCAACATCCTCTTCCTCAAAGTGAACACGGGAGAAATTTACAGAAACCGGAACCGGATCCATCTCAGCATCCATCCATTTACGAAGCTGAGCGCAGACCTGATCCAGAACAAAATAGTCGATCTTGGAAACAAATCCGTTCTGCTCAGACAGCGGAATAAACTCAGCAGGAGAAATCATCTCATCCCCATGCTTCCAGCGTACAAGCGCCTCAGCACCAACCAGACAATTGTTCACAGCGCTGACCTTCGGCTGATAAAATACAAGAAACTCGCCGGAAGCAAGCGCACTTTCCATCTGTACCTCAAGCTCATTACGGCGCAGAACGGTACGTTCAATCGCAGCGTCAAAATAGACGATATCATGGAAGGGCGGAATTCTGGTCAGAGAAATTGCTCGTCCGATGTTATTCATTATAATATCAAACGGGGAATGCTTGTCCTCAATCGGCCAGACACCGGCACGCGCACTGAATGTATTATGAACTGTTCTGCCCTGGAAATCAACCGAAACACGGACTTCCGTAATCTGTTCCAGGAAAGACGCAAGATTTTCCTTGCGGATCAGCGCGATGTAGTTGTCGCCGCCCAGTCGGATGACAATCTCGTTGTTCTGCTGATCGGTCATATCCTGCAGTGTCAGCGCAAAGGCACGCATCAGCTTGGTGCCTGCAGCATAGCCGTAATTCTTGTTGATCAGCTTACAGTTTTTCAGATTGATGTACATTGCCGCGAACTGATCGGTCAGCCCTTGTGAGCAGAGCATTGCCATGTGACGGCGCAGAACGGGCATTGTTGCAATTCCTGTGTCACGGTCTATATTTTCTGTAGTCGCCGCGTGACTGCGAAGAATGTAGTTGCTGCTGCACATATAGTTGATTTCACAGAAGCAGCGGATCTGCTGCATCATATCCTTGGACCACGGTTCTGTATCAGCAATCCTGTAAATCGTAATCTGCCGCTGCAGAACATCATTACAGATGTAGTTCCGTACAAACGGCTGGATTGCCTTCTTGTGCGGGGTTTCATATACAGCAATATCCTGCACAACGATACCGCGCTGCGATTCCTGCCAGCGTATTTCGGCAATATTGAGTGTCTTGTAAAGTGACTTGAATTGATTATAGTCAATCTCAGACGGATGCTTGTTTGAAAAAGCCTCTATAAAAGAAAGATAAGTCTGAGCGCCTATGATGCTGTCCTCCATAAATTCCTCCCAAAATATATGAAAAAGCACTTTGTTTCATTTTTCACATTCTATTATAGCAGATTCATACAAATTTGTCTACTGTTTTTCGACAGAATAAACAATGAAATTTTGTAAAGTTATTGTGTAATCGTAAAATGAATGAATAAATATACTGTTTGTATAGAAACTACCGCAAAAGATCAGCCGCAGGAAGATGATCCTGCGACTGAAATCTGATTGGCTTATTCGCTGCGGAGTGCTTCTACCGCATCCTTTTTGGAGGCCATTCTTGCAGGAATGTGACCGCCCAGCATCGTCAGAATCGTGCTGATTGCCACAAGTGCAAGGGCGTGGAGGAGCTGCAGATGTGCAACGCCCTCCAGCTCTGTCATGCTGTAAATGACAGCGTTGATCGGGATGGTACCCAGTGCCGCGATGCTGACACCGAGCAATCCGGAAAATACACCGAGTATACAAGTTTCTGCGTCAAACACACGGGTAATATCCTTCTTTCTCGCACCGAGCGCACGGAGGACACCAATTTCCTTGGTACGTTCCAGTACAGAGGTGTAGGTGATGATGCAGATCATGATCAGACTGACAACCAGAGAGATACCTGCAAACGCGATCAATACCAGCGTGATCGCATCCATGATACCCTCGGTCATTTCCGAGATGGAAGCTGCAAGGTCGGTATAGATGATGTAATCCTCTTCTTCCTTGCCCTCGTTCCATGCATCCAGATAATCCAGAATATTGCTCTTCGACTCAAAATCGCGCGGATAGAGGAAGATCATATACGGTGTGTCAGTACCGCCGAGATAAGAGATCTGCTGGCTCAGTGCCATCTCATCCATCTCTTCCATGGTAAACACGTTGAGATTGCTGTCAAGCTGTGCCTTGACTACCTCGGAATCCTTTGCGCGGTCAATGACATATTCGGTCAGTGCGTCGCTGTAAACAATACCGCTGCCAAGGAGTCCCATGGATGCTTCCTCGTCCAGACGAACGATACCGGTGATCTTCAGCGTCACACTGTCTTCTGCCTTGTACATTGCCTCATAATCCACATTCGGCATAAAGTTGCCGAACTCAGTCTTGACATAATAGTCGTCGTTGTTGATGAGTTTCATCTCAGTTCCGATAATCTCATCAAACGGGATGCTCTCCTGATCCGCAATATCAAAACCGAGGGAGGTCAAAACAGTCTGGTCAATACGGTTCTTGATATCAACAAGGAGGACAACATCAGTCACCTGTTCGGGATAGCTTCCTGCAAGCAGGTCGTAGTTCTTCTCCAGATATGTCTTTTCGCTCTCATCCAGATTGATCGGATAAGACGCAAGTCCAGCACTGCTCATACTCACGATGCTGGAGGACTGGGTACCGGAGGAAATACCGGTGCTGAACGAAACGGGCGTATAGGTTCCGTCGATCTCACGGATCAGATTCATGCCGACCATACGGAAATAGCCGATGGAGCTGCAGTCATCCTTGCTGATGCTCTTCAGATAATCCAGATATTTCGTGGAAAGATCATTCACATGGATCATCGTGGTCGCATCCGGATCATAAAGGAATACTTCCTTGCCGTCAGGAAAATCAGGACGGCTGGTCAGCTCCTGCTGCAGTTCCATAATCTGATCTTCCGTCATCGACGTTGCAGTCTGGGAAATCGTAATCGGAAATTCGCTCATGGCATTCGCCTGATATTCGTCGATCTGCGCCTGGAAGCCCGTGGACAGACTGAGGATCAGCGCGATGCCGATGATTCCGATACTGGAAGCAAAGGCAGTGAGGAAGGTTCTGCCCTTCTTGGTGCGGATATTATTAAAGGAAAGTCCGAGTGCCGTGAAGAAGCTCATACTGGTCTTGACGAGCTTGAATTCATCCTTCTTCGGACGCTCCTGATGCGGATGTGTGTCGCTGACGATCTTACCGTCCTGGAAACGGACGATACGGTCTGCATACTGCTCGGCAAGCTCCGGGTTATGGGTAACCATGATGACCAGCTTATCCTTGGCGATCTCCTTGATCAGATCCATGATCTGTACACTGGTCACACTGTCGAGCGCACCGGTCGGCTCATCGCAGAGCAGGATCTCCGGATTATTTGCAAGCGCACGCGCGATCGCTACACGCTGCATCTGTCCGCCCGAAAGCTGATTCGGCTTCTTGTGGAGATGATCCTTCAGACCAACCTGTTCCAGCACCTCAAGCGCACGCTTGTGCTTTTCTGCCTTGGATACGCCCGAAAGCGTCATGCCGAGTTCGACGTTTGCGACAATGGAAAGGTGTGTGATCAGGTTATAGCTCTGGAACACAAAACCGATGGAGTTATTGCGGTATGCATCCCAGTCACGGTCAGAAAAGTCCTTGGTGGGCTTGCCCTTGATGACCAGATCGCCCGAATCATAGCGATCCAGACCGCCGATGATGTTCAGACAGGTCGTTTTTCCCGATCCGCTGGTTCCTAAGATCGCAACGAACTCTTTCTGTCGGAACGCAACGCTGATATCGTCCAGCGCCTTGGTTTCCACATCTCCGACATGGTACGTCTTCTTGATATTTTTCAGTTCAAGCAAAACAATTCCTCCTTATCCCTTTGCGGGATTTTGTTCCCCTAAATGAATGTCATCTGCCACGTGTTCGATAAACGTAAGAAAGGTCTGAATTCCTGCGAGCGCTGCTTCGCGGTCCTGCTCAGCATATTGATACAGCAGATCATCCAGATGACGGAATTCACCCTCCATCATCTCCACAACCTCACGACCACGGGGCGTCAGTTCCAGCAATACAGCACGTTCATCTTCCTTCTTACGGCGGCGGTTCAGCAGGCCCTCCTGCTCCATTCGCTTGCAAAGTGCAGAAAAATTCCCCTGATTCAGCGGAATATCACGGTTCAGGATACAGCGCATCTCACCGATCGTCGGGCAGGTATCCATATGTCCGACATAGAGCAGAACAAACAGCCCCACCTGCGTCAATCCGTATTTCTGAAGAACCGGCTGCATGACACGCTCACAAAGCAGCTTCAACCGCAGAAAACTCTGCATCACCCCAAGCCGGAATTCGTTCGTCTGTTCAGTCAATACAACCACCTCCACTGATCCAGATTAAATACATATTAACATAAATATAATTTCCAGTCAATAGAAATTGTCAACGAATTATCAATGATCAGCTCTTGCAATTTTATTGAAAATCTGGTATACTATACTTGTATTTTTATGTGCACGAAAGGAGTTACGCCCGACGCTTACGTTCGGGACTTGTGAATGACGATGTGTAAAGAACAGCAGAATTATCAGAAAAAACAGGAGGAGCGCCCTGTATTCCCCAAGCGCGCGGTCATCACCGGCGGTATGCCCTACGGCAACAAGACGCTCCACTTCGGTCATGTCGGCGGCGTGTTCGTCTTTGCAGACGTATATGCACGCTTCCTCCGCGACAGAATCGGAAAAGAAAATGTCATCTTCGTATCCGGCACAGACTGCTACGGCTCACCGATCGCAGAAGGGTACCGCAAAGCCTGTGAGGAAAACGGCTTTGCAGGAACAATCCAGGATTACGTTGCAAAGAACCATAACGCACAGAAGCAGACGCTCTCTGATTATCACATCAGTCTGGATCTGTTCGGCGCGTCCGGACTCGGCGCAGCGGCTGAGGTTCACAACATGGTCACGGATCAGTTCATCCGCCGCCTGTATGAAAACAAGCAGCTGACGCAGATCACCACCTCGCAGTTCTTTGATGAAACCGCAGGTGTATTCTTAAATGGCCGTCAGGTTGTCGGCAAGTGTCCTGTTGAAGGCTGCGGATCTGAAAAGGGATATGCAGACGAATGTGATCTCGGACACCAGTATATGCCTGAAAACCTGCTGAATCCGAAAAGCACGCTGACAGGTGAAACCCCTGTCATGAAGGACGTTGTCAACTGGTACTTCAACCTGGTGGATCAGCACAGCCTGCTGCAGGAATATGCTGAACGCATCCGCAGACAGAAAAACGTCCGTCCGCTCGTATCCAAGACGATCAGCGAATTCTTAAAGCCGCCGGTCATCTATATCAAGAATGAATTCCTCGAACAGTACAACGCCTGCAAGGATGCGATGCCTGCACACGAATTCATCGAAGAACCGAAAAAGCCCTCATTCACGATTCAGTTTGAAAAGCTTCCGGACTGCGACAAGGCCTGCAAGGTTCTCGGCGATAACGGCATCCGCTATCGTACAGGCAAAACGCTTGTTCCCTTCCGTCTGACGGGTAATATCGAATGGGGCGTTCCCGCACCGCAGCTGGAGAACGAAGAAAAGCTCACCGTCTGGGTATGGCCGGAGTCGCTCTGGGCGCCAATCTCCTTTACCGTGGCTTATCTCGAACAGGCAGGCCGTGACAAAAAGGAATGGGCTGACTTCTGGTGCTCCAAGGACGCACAGGTTTACCAGTTCATGGGCTCGGACAACATCTACTTCTACGGCGTTGCAGAAATGGGCATGTTCATGGCGACCCAGCAGGGTCACCCGATCTCTTCTGAGCCGGCAGAGGGAGAGCTGCAGCTGCCGATCCTGGTTGCAAACAACCACATTCTCTTCCTTGACAAGAAGGCAAGCAGCAGCGGCAACATCAAGCCCCCGATGGCGGATGAACTGCTCGACTACTATACGCCCGAACAGCTGAGGATGCATTTCCTCGGTCTTGGACTCGGTCAGCGCAGCGTAAGCTTTATGCCCAAGCCGCTGAATCCTGACGCAAAGCCGGAAGACCAGGATCCTGTACTCAAAGACGGTTTCCTGCTCTCCAATGTATTCAACCGCATTATCCGCACCTGCTTCTATACCACACAGAAGCACTATGACGGCATCCTCCCCGAGGGTACAGTTTCTGAGCAGGTGCTTTTGAACGCAAAGAAAGCGGTACTCGACTACGAGAAATTCATGTACCGCTGTGAATTCCATCAGGCGACCTATGTCCTTGACACCTATATCCGCAAGGCAAGCAAATATATGGTCAAGCAGCTTGGTGATGCAGACAAGCAGGAAAATGATAACCTCCGCAGACAGACACTTGTGGATGTATTCCACATGATCCGTACCGCGGCTGTCCTGCTCCACCCGATGGCTCCTGTCGGCACTGAGATGATCCGCGAATATCTCGGTGCAGAAGAAAATTTCTGGAGCTGGGATACCATCTTTGAGCCGCTCTCCTACTTCCTCCCGAGCAATCACAAGCTCAAATTCTTAGAGCCGAGAGTGGACTTTTTCACCCGTCATCCCAGCCAGTTTGCCCAGGCAGAAGAAGAATAATCAAAACAAGAAAACACGCAGATTCGACCACAAATCTGCGTGTTTTCTTATTATTCGTTCCGTGCAGCTGCAAGCAGTTCAAATTTCAGATTCTCCTGCTCCTCCAGCGGACGGATCTCTACATGCATCTCCACCGCTTCTTTGGATTCATATACCAGCTTTGTGGAAGGACCGCCCCAGCCGTTTTTATCGTTGCCTGCGAGGTAATCCACAAAATGTCCGTTCACATAAACGCCCATCATGCCCCAGTCCTTATTGTTGCATTGCTTGAAGGTCAGATAGAGCCGCGTTCCCGTTACTGTAAATGCAAGCGCTTCTGTTGTACCATCTGCGCGGAAGGTATACCCAAGCGGAAAGCGTCCGTTTGAGGTCCCCTGATCAAATGAGCCGGTCTCGACTGCAAGATCACTCCAGCTGAGAATCTTCGCACCTGCATCCGCTCTGCTCGAAAGCGGCTCCTGCGGCAAAGATTCCGCTGTGGGGTCTGTTTGCTCTGCAGCAGTCAGATAGTTTTCAATAAACTCCGTAATCAGCAGATGCCCCTCTGTATGCGGATGGGAACCATCACTCGCATAATCAGACCAGACCATTCTTCCCGCTGCAAGCTCGGGATTGATGGCATCGCCTACGCTGATCA
>SVNN01000157.1 GCA_015066905.1 Ruminococcus sp. | reverse complement strand
TCCGATCTCAGTGCGTCGGCAGCCGCTGTAATGACCACCGCGGCAAGAGCTACTGCTCAAAGATCTGCTGTATGTACACTGCAAAGCACGCAATGCTCATCCGTGATAAATATCCGGATGTCAACGTAACTGTGTTCTACATTGACGTCCGTACACCGGGCAAGAACTTCGATGAGTTTTACAGACGCGCGGTGGAGCAGTACGGCGTGAATTACGTCAAGGGACAGGTCGGAAAGGTAATTCCTCAGCCCGACGGCAAGCTGCTTGTACAGGGTGTCGATCTGCTTGACAACCGCCAGATCCTCAAAGAGGCGGATATGGTCGTGCTTGCCGCTGCAATCGAGCCGAACCCCGATGTCCGCAAGATCGCAACGATGCTGACCGCTAGTATTGATACCAACAACTTCCTTACTGAGGCGCACGCAAAGCTGCGTCCGGTAGAATCTCCGACCGCGGGTATCTTCCTCTCGGGCGTCTGCCAGGGACCGAAGGATATTCCAGAAACGGTTGCACAGGCAGGTGCCGCCGCTGTCAAGGCGATCGGTCTGCTTGCCAAGGATAAGCTGATGACCAACCCCTGTACCGCAAGCGCAGATATCCTGCTGTGCAACGGCTGTTCGACCTGTGCGAATGTGTGTCCGTACGGTGCAATCTCTTATGAGGATAAGGAAATCAACGACCACGGAATCCGTGAGAACAGACGCGTTGCTGTTGTCAACAATGCGCTCTGTCAGGGATGCGGTGCTTGTACCGTAGCCTGCCCGTCGGGTGCGATGGATCTTCAGGGATTCTCGAATAAACAGATCATCGCGGAGGTGGATGCAATATGCCGATGAA
Source organism: Ruminococcus sp. (assembly GCA_015066905.1). Lineage (GTDB taxonomy): Bacteria > Bacillota > Clostridia > Oscillospirales > Ruminococcaceae > Ruminococcus_F. The sequence goes on along the minus strand of SVNN01000157.1, from coordinate 2,573 downwards.
CGAAGAATTCAGACCGAAAATCGTAGCCTTCTGCTGCAACTGGTGCAGCTATGCAGGTGCGGATCTCGCCGGCAGCAGCCGTATCAGCTATCCCGCTGATGTCAAGATCATCCGCGTGCCCTGCTCCTGCCGCGTCAACCCGATGTTCATCCTCCGCGCATTTGAAAAGGGCGCAGACGGCGTGATCATCTGCGGCTGTCATCCGGGTGACTGTCATTACAGCACCGGCAACTACTACGCAAGACGCCGTATGACCCTGCTGTTCTCGATGCTCGACTACATCGGCGTAGAGAATGGCCGCACCCGTGTGGAATGGGTATCCGCCGCTGAGGGCGTGAAGTTCTCCGCAACCATGAACGAGTTTGTGGAGAAGATCAAGTCGCTCGGTGAGAATGTAAGATTGGGGGATTTAAGATGCAGGAACTCGTAACCCGTGTAAAGGAACTGTTGGAAAACGGTACTGTATCCCGCGTACTCGGCTGGAAAGCGGGAGACCTGTCCTATAATCCCGAGCCGGCGTTCTTTGAAACTGCCGCATCTTTGGACGCGTTTGTTTATGACGGATTCTGCGGCGCAAATCTGAGCAAATATCTGATTGAGGCGATGAAGAAAGAGGGCAAGACCCTCGTCTGCTTAAAGCCCTGTGACACATACAGCTTTAATCAGCTGGTCAAGGAGCACCGCATCGACCGCGACAAGACTTATGTCATCGGCGTCGGCTGCAAGGGCAAGCTGAATGTGGAAAAGCTCCGCGAAAGCGGCATCAAGGGCATTCAGTCCATCTCCGGTGCCGAGGCGGACGGCGACTGCGAAACGCTGACGATCCAGACTGTCTACGGTGAAAAGACCTTCGCTTACCGGGACGCGATGTTAGAGCGCTGCCATGTCTGCAAGGGCAAGGAGCATATGGTATATGACGAGCTGATCGGCGAGTCGAAGGATACCGCCGACGCTGACCGCTTTACAGAAGTTGACCTGATTGAAAAAATGTCGCCGGAGGAGAAGTTTGCATTCTTCCAGCGCGAGCTGAGTAAATGCATCCGCTGCAATGCGTGCAGAAATGTCTGTCCCGCCTGCAGCTGCCGCAAGTGTGTATTTGACAGCAACAAGTTCGACAGCGCCCAGAAGGCGAATGCAGACTCCTTTGAGGAGAAGATGTTCCACATCATCCGCGCGTTCCACGTTGCAGGAAGATGTACAGACTGCGGAGAGTGCAGCCGTGTTTGTCCGCAGGGCATTCCGCTCCACCTCTTCAACCGCAAGTTTATCAAGGACATCAATTCGCTTTACGGAGAATATCAGGCAGGCGCAGATGCTGAGTCGCTCGCACCGCTCACTGACTTCACCTTTGAGGACGCCGAGCCGAGTGTTGTGGCAGAAAGGGAATAGTGTATGAAAAGAATTGCGAGAGAAAATCTGACGGCATTATTCCGCCAAATCAGCGCACAGCAGGATCTGATTCTGCCCGTAAAGAACGGAAACCAGGTGAATTTTTCCGCATGGACAGAGGACGCGGCTGTTGATCTGGATACCTTAAAGACTGTAAAGAGTCCGAAGGATGCGTTCTTCCCCCAGAGTGAGAATCTTTATACCTGTCTGAAAGAAAACGGCAAGCTGAAGATCGAACCCGAGGCACTCCGCGACCGTCCGTTCACCGTATTCGGCATGAAGGCGTGTGATCTTCAGGGTGTTGCGGTGCTGGATCGCGTATTTTTAAGCGAGCCGATCGACACCTATTATGCAGCACGCCGTGATCACGGCACAATTGTTGCCCTGGCTTGTGCAGAACCCGAGGAATCCTGCTTCTGCAAGGCGTTCGGCATCGACTGCACCAATCCAGCGGCGGATGTTACTGTATGGCTCACCGCGGACAGCCTGTACTGGCAGTCCAATACCGAAAAGGGCGAGGCACTGACAAAGCTTGCAGGCGATCTTCTGGAGGACTGCGACAGTGCTGCGGTTGAGGCACAGAAGTCTGCGACTGCTGCGATCATCGACCAGCTTCCGTATATGAACATTTCGCTCGAGGGCTGGAATGGCGATGTACTGACTGAAAAATTCGACTCCCCGCTGTGGGAGGAGCTGTATAAGCCCTGTCTGGCATGCGGTACCTGCACCTTTGTGTGCCCGACCTGCCAGTGCTATGACATCAAGGACTACGACACGGGTGCAAACGGAATCCAGCGTTACCGCTGTTGGGATTCCTGTATGTACTCCGATTTTACAATGATGGCGCACGGAAACAACCGTACCAGCCAGATGCAGCGCTTCCGCCAGAGGTTTATGCACAAACTGGTGTACTTCCCGGCGAATAACGACGGCATGTACTCCTGCGTGGGCTGCGGACGCTGTGTGGATAAATGCCCGTCCGCGCTGAATATCGTCAAGGTGATCAAAGCCTTTGCGAATGAGGGAGGAAAGAACGAATGAGTGAATGTACCTGTCATAAGAATTACACCCTCGACACCCTGATCCCGAAGGTCGGTGTGATTACCGATATCCGCGAGGAGACCCCTGATGTCAAGACCTTCCGCGTGAATGCACCCGAGGGCGGCAAGCTGTTTGAGCATATG
>SVNN01000156.1 GCA_015066905.1 Ruminococcus sp. | reverse complement strand
ACAGCTGGTATCCTTCGGCTGCGGCATCGACGCGATCACGACCGACGAGGTGCGTGAGATCTTAGAAAAAAACGGCAAGCTCTACACACAGCTGAAGATCGACGAAATCAACAATCTTGGCGCGGCAAAGATCCGTCTCCGCAGTCTGGTTGCGGCGATGGGACTGACCTGACAGGAGGAACGGGATGCAGACGAAAACAATTCCATTCACGGTGGATGACACCGCACACAGCGTCCGTGCGGAGCTGAAGGGACTTCGCCACAACATCTTTCTGGATGACCGGCTCTGCATTTGTCATACCGCAAAGCCTGCAAACGACTGCGCGGTCTATGTGATTCCCTTCGGCGGCGCAAAGGTGGAGCTGTTTGTGCAAAACTGCTCCGGAGAGTGGGAAATCACACTTTATGTGGATGACCGCTCTGCTGATCGTGCCGATGCGCTTCCGCTTTCGCAGCGGCTGGAATTTCTCGCGACTGCGTCCGACATCACCTTTCAGGAGCATTGCAGCCGCGTCTGGCAGCCTGCCGCACTGCGCTGGGGCATCTGGTGGATCGCGTGCGTGATTATATTCAGCCTGATCGGCGGCGGAAAACCGATCCTCTGGGGCGCGACTTCCGGATTCGGTCTGGTCTTTGCGCTTGTCGCACTGTTCCTTGATCTGAAATCCACCTATAAACTCGTCAGACGGTTCCGCACGCCATCCGACTGCTATCAGACCACCACACCCGTTTCAACGATCCTGAAATAACAAAACCGCATTTCAAACGACCTGCTCCGCCGCGGGCGGAAAATACAAGGAGGCGCAAAAGCTATGGCGCAGCACGCAATTTTTACGGAGGATATGAAAAAAACGCACACAATACTGGTGCCGAATATGCTCCCTGTTCACTTCGATCTGTTCATCAGTATGTTCCGCAAATACGGGTATAATATGGAGCTGCTCCGCTCCTCGGAGCGCGCTGTTGTGGATGAGGGTCTCAAAAACGTCCACAATGACACCTGCTATCCCGCACTGCTGGTCATCGGACAGTTTCTTGAGGCGCTCAACAGCGGACGCTATAATCCTGACCGCGTCGCACTGCTGATTACACAGACGGGCGGCGGCTGCCGTGCATCGAACTATATTCATCTTCTCCGCAAAGCAATTGCGAAAAAATATCCCCAGGTCCCCGTCATCTCGCTCAATTTCAGCGGTCTCGAAAAAGAATCCTCGCTGCCGCTGTCTGCACCAATCTTTCTGAAGCTTCTCTACTGTGCGATGTACGGTGATCTGCTGATGACGCTCTACAACCAGTGCAAACCGTACGAAAAGATTCCCGGTGCCTCAGACAACTGTCTGAAACAGTGTCAGCATCGGCTGGAAAAAACGCTGGATTCATCTGCTTATCTGAGTCTGGAGCGGAACTGCAAAACAATTCTCGACGACTTCGCACGCATTGAACGCAGCAAGGAAAAGAAGATCCGCGTCGGTATTGTCGGAGAGATCTACGTCAAATATTCGCCGCTCGCGAATAACCATCTGGAAGAATTCCTGATCCGCGAGGGCTGTGAGCCGATCGTTCCGCCGCTGCTGGAATTCATCATGTACTGCGCCTCGTCCACGATGATGAACGGCAAGCTCTACGGCTACCGTTCCAAGGAAACGACCTTCAACGGAATCGGCTATAAGCTGATTTACGCCAAGCAGAAGCAGCTGATCAAAATCATGAAAAAGCACGGCGTATTTGAACCGTTCCACGACTTTGAGGAGCTGCGCGAGAACGCAGACCGATTCATCAGCCAGGGCGTTTCGATGGGCGAGGGCTGGCTGATTCCCGCAGAAATGGCGATGCTTGCCGCAACCGGAACGAACAACATCATCTCCGCCCAGCCGTTCGGCTGTCTGCCGAACCATATCGTCGCAAAGGGAATGGCGCGTGCCATCAAGGAGGCATATCCGAACGCGAACATCGTGGCGATCGACTACGATCCGGGCGCGACTTCGGTGAATCAGGAAAACCGCATCAAGCTGATGCTGGCGAATGCGGCACTTGAATCATAAAAAAACAGATCCCGTCTGAGCATATGCCCGGACGGGATCTTTGCGTTGTTCCACATGGAACAAAAAGTGCGGCGAACGATCGCCGCACTTGCTGAATCAGTTGTTCTGATTCTTCTGGTTCTGCTGATTCTGACCCTGCTGCTGGTTCTGATTCTTCTGGTTCTGGCTCTGGTTCTTCTGGTTGCTCATGACAAGCTCCGTTTCTGCCGCACTGCCGGATGCGTCCTCTCCTGTGCGGCAAGAAGAATCTGCTGCGCGTCCGGCTCAGAGTGTGATTTTCCGGACAACGTCCGCACTCCGTTATCAGAAGTATGCCCTGTCATCGCGCAATTATGCAAGCAGTTCAAAGCGAGGCTTACCATCCTTCCGCTCTGAAAACATCGTTTTCGGGCGCACCCAGACAGCGGATTCGTCCTCCGCGGAACGATATACGACCATCTCCTCCAGCGTTTCGCTGTGACGTGCCAGCGCGATGACGATATATTCGCCGCCCTTGAAGTGGCGGTATCTGCCGCCGATGACAAGCTCGGGCTGCTGCATCTGTACAGGGGGTTCCTGCGGCTCGGGCGCGTGGTTGACGATGTCGTCGGATACGAGAATCATGCCCGTGTGCGGCGGAACATTGGCATATGCAGTGCCGTTTTCTACGCGGATGCTCTGTGCGCTGAGGACATCGACCAGTGCGCCGAGGGGCGTGCCGAACTGGAATTCATACGGCTCATCTGCGAGGTTGAGCGCGACATATACCTTCTGGTCACCGCATTCGCGGAGATAAAGCATCTGCTGGTTGCGGATCATCACCGTGTTGTGATCGCCGCCATGCAAGGCAGGATATGCACGGTAGATGCGGCCGAGCTTTGTCAGGTGCTGCATCAGCGGGCAATCCTCCCCGGGATGTGAAACAGATTCATAAGCCGGGCGGAGCGGATCGTCGTTTCCGCCTTCCTTTCTGCCCTCTGCACCGAATTCACCGCCGTAGTAGATCGACGGAATGCCGGGCATCGTATAGAGCAGGGTGTAGCAGTTTTGCAGATCAGCCTTATCACGCAGGCTGCTTGCAAGACGGTTGACGTCGTGGTTATCCACAAAGTTGTAAAGCGACAGGCCCTTATAAATTCCGCCGTTGCCGAACTGGCGGTTGAGGGAGTAGTCGATCTCGTAGTAGTTGCGGTCGTTGTGGGAGGAGTAGATGCCCTTGTAGCATTCGTAATTCGTCACCGCGTCGAGCATCTCATTATTTGCCCAGCGTTTGTAGTCGCCGTGGATGATCTCACCCATCAGCCAGAAGTCTGAGCGTCGGCTCTTACAGAATCCGCGGAGTCGACGGAAGAAATCAAAGTCGATACAGTCCGCAGCATCCAGACGCAGACCGTCAAGATC
>SVNN01000022.1 GCA_015066905.1 Ruminococcus sp. | reverse complement strand
CTCACCGTCAATCAGAATATTCCCGTTGACGGCGTAGCATCGGTTACAATCTCTCTCCGTCTGGACGGAGATGAATCCAGCGTCCCCACACTGAAAAATCAGATCGCTGCGCTGGACGGCGTAGTTGAAGTAAAACTGCTGGCAGGAGAATGAGCGCCGGCAATCAATCAGAAAGGAGCGGAATCTGCTTGTGAACACAGGTGGTTCCAACTGGTATTATGGCTAATTTTGCAGTATTGGGGTTCGGCGTTGTCGGCTCCGGCGTTGTCGAACTGTTCTATAAGAACAAGAAACACATCGAAGAAAAGGCGGGCACAGAAATGGAGGTCAAGAAGATCCTTGACCTGCGCGATTTCCCAGACAGTCCCTATCGTGACAAGCTCACCACCAATATGGACGATATCTTAAACGATGATTCCATCACCGTTGTGGCAGAATGCATGGGCGGCGTAGAGCCGGCATACACCTATGTCAAGGCTTGTCTGGAGCGCGGCAAGAGTGTTTCTTCTTCTAATAAGGAGCTGGTCGCAAAGAAGGGCGCAGAGCTGCTCGCCTGTGCAGCAGCACATAACTGCAACTTCTTCTTTGAAGCAAGCGTCGGCGGTGCAATTCCGATCATCCGCCCGCTGCACAAGTGCCTCGCTGCAAATGATATTCACGAAATCTCCGGTATCCTCAACGGCACGACCAACTTCATCCTCGCAAAAATGATCTCTGACAATATGAGCTTTGATGACGCGCTCAAGCTTGCACAGGAAAACGGATACGCCGAAAAGGATCCGACTGCGGACGTTGAAGGCTTTGATGCCTGCCGCAAGATCTGCATCCTTTCCTCACTCGTGTTCGGCAAGCACGTTTATCCCGAGAGTGTTTACACCAAGGGTATCACTTCCCTCACACTGGAGGATGTAGAGCTTGCTAAGCTGCTCGGCGGTGCTGTCAAGCTGATTGCAAGTGTCAAGCGTCTGGAAGACGGCAGAATCCTCCCCTCAGTCATGCCGACTGTGGTTCCGTTTCACAATATGCTTTCCCACGTGGACGATGTGTTCAATGCCGTTATGGTCAACGGCGACGGAATTGACAAGGCAATGTTCTACGGCAGAGGCGCAGGAAAGCTTCCGACCGCCAGTGCGGTACTCGGTGATGTCATCGACGAGATTAAGCACGAACGCACCGTATTCTCCCAGATGTGGGCAGACGCTGCGGATCAGAGTTTTGTTGCACCGATCGGCGAACGCAGCTCCAGAATGTTTGTCAAGATCTCCAAAGCTGAACCGGAAAAGATCACGCAGGCACTGTCTGAATTCTTCCGCTCGCAGAATATTGCTCTCAAGGCAAAGGTTCAGCTTGCCGGCATGCACAATGACGGCTGCATTGCATTCTTTACGCCCGCACCGCTGACTATGCATCAGGCTGATCAGCTGGCAGCTGCACTCAGTGCGGACGAGATCCATGTCTGTGCAATGCTCCCCGTTCTGGATTGATTTTACTGTACAGAATAGTTGTTACATTTTTGTAAACTTCAACAAATTCGTTGAAACTCTATTGCATTTTTTAGAATAATGTGCTATACTGTTGTTATCACAAATTATGAGATCTTTCTCATAATTCAACGAGGAGGAATGACAGATGAAATTAACGATCACAGCAAAAAAAATGCAAATCTCCCCTAATTTCAATACCTATGCTGAATCCAAACTCAACACAAAGCTCGACCGTTTCTTCGAAGACGGCGCTGATGCAAAGATCACCCTGGCTGAGCAGAAGAATTTCATCATTCTTGAGCTTACTGTAAAGTCCGGTACTATGATTTACAGAGCTGAACAGAGCGCACTCGACAAAAACGACGCACTCGACGCAGCCATTGATAAAATCATTCGTCAGATCTGCAAGAACAAGACTAAGCTGGGCAAGCTGATCCGCGACAGCGCGTTCAAGGAAATGAACGTCGATCCTGTGGAGGAACAGGTTTCTTACGATGTCATCAAACAGAAGGAATTCACCCTCCGCCCGATGAGCGTGGATGAAGCGATTCTCCAGATGAATATGCTCGGACACGGTTTCTTCATGTTCCTCAACGCCGCAACGGGAATTATCAATGTCGTATATCGCCGTGATGACGGAAACTACGCAGTTCTCGTACCGAAACAGGCATAATATTCACAACAGATGAGCAGATGTCTTCCGGCATCTGCTCTTTTTGTACATCAAAAAAGACCGCCCACAAGGACGGTCTTTGCTAATTTTACAACACCTTGGAAAGGAACTCCTGCAAACGCGGATTTTCCGGCGATTCAAAAAACTTGGCAGGCGGCGCGGATTCCATAATCATACCGTTATCCATAAACAGCACGCGGGAAGCTACTTCACGGGCAAAGCCCATTTCATGCGTCACCACAACCATAGTCATGCCGTCGTCAGCAAGCTCTTTCATCAGGTTCAGCACCTCGCCGACCATTTCGGGATCCAGCGCAGAAGTCGGCTCATCAAACAACATCACATCCGGATTCATCGCAAGCGAACGCGCAATTGCAATACGCTGCTTCTGACCGCCGGAGAGCTGTGCGGGATACTGGTCTGCCTTGTCGGCAAGTCCGACCTTCTCCAGCAGATCAGCGGCGCGCTTGTCTGCCTCCTGCTGTGTCATGATACCCAGTTTAACCGGTGCAAGCGTGATATTTTTCCGTATCGTCAGATGAGGAAACAGATTAAAATGCTGAAACACCATGCCCATTTTCCGTCTGAGCAGATTCACTTCACGCACAGACGCTTTGGTGATGTCGGTGCCCTCAAACAGAATCTCGCCGGAGGTCGGTGTTTCCATCAGATTCAGACAGCGCAGGAATGTACTTTTACCCGATCCCGACGGTCCGACAATCACGACCTTTTCGCCTTTTTTGATCGTTTCGTCAATTCCCTTGAGAATGTGCAGGTCGCCGAATGATTTATGAAGCTTTTTAACGCTTATCATTTTTTGCGAGCCTCCTCTCCAGTCGGGTAATCAGATGTGTCAAGAACATGACCATCACGAGATAAATGACTGCCACAGCAATCAACGGGAAAAAGGGATCATACGTCTGGCTGCGGATGATATCGCCGCCCTTGGTCAGATCTCCGATCGCGATATAACCTGCAACGGAGGTTTCCTTCAGCAGAACGATAAACTCATTTGCAAGCGCAGGCAGGACATTTTTCAGCGCCTGCGGAATGATGATATGTATCATCGTCTGCGTATAGTTGAGTCCGAGACTGGCACCTGCTTCAAACTGACCGTTGTCAATCGACATAATGCCGGAACGAACGATCTCCGCTACATACGCGCCCGAATTCAGACCGAACGCCAGAACCGCAACCAACACCTTATTGATATTCACCGAGCCGAAAATCACGAAGTAGATAATCATCAGCTGTACAACAACCGGCGTGCCGCGGATTACGGTCAGATAGACCTTGGAGAGTGCATTGAGAATCTTGAACTTGCCGGTCTTGTCGTGCGTTGCACGAATCATCGCCAGTACAAAGCCGATGATGATACCGATCAGAATTGCAAACACGGTAATGATCAGTGTATTCTTCAGACCATCCGTGAGATACTGCCAGCGGTCATCCTTGATGAAATTATCATAGAATGAATCCCGAAAGCGATTGAGAAATTCCACTTGGTTCACTTCCCTTCTGTCATTGAAAAGGGCTGCATGAAAACCAGCAGCCCCGGATACGGCAGATTATTCTGCTCTTGTAATAATCACCTGTGTGGTAGTGGTGTAAGGATCAGAGAAATCAATGTTCTTGAGTCTGTCCTCAGTCACGGTCATGCCCGCAACACCCACATCTGCTTTGCCGGAATCGACAGCGGCGATGATCGAATCGAACGCCATATTCTCGATCACCAGTTCATAGCCGAGCTTATCGCACACAGCGCGCATCATATCCACATCAAAGCCAACGATCTCATTATTCTCCACCAGCTCATAGGGTGGGAACTGCGCGTTGGTTGCCATCACCAGTTTGCCGTTCGGATATTCGGTGCCGTCGGGCGTCACATAAGGAGTTTTGCCTGCATCCTCACCGATCCAGTTCTTCTCGATCTGATCCAGCGTGCCGTCAGACTTCAGCTCTTTCAATGCGCCGTTGATCGCCTCGGTCAACTCGGTATTTCCCTTCTTGACCGCAACAGCATATTCCTCCACAGCAAATTCCTCTTCCAGGATCTGCAGACCTTCATTCTTCTCGACAAAGACCTTTGCCGGCTCGTTGTCGATGATGACAGCATCTACCTTGCCCTGCTTGAGTGCCTGCACTGCATCAGCACCGCTGTTGTAACGCTCGATTACCGCACCTGCAACATCCTCCGCGAAAATATCGCCCGTAGTACCCAGCTGAACGCCGATGTTCTTGTTCTCCAGATCATCCGCAGTGTGTACGGTATTCGGTCCGGGGCCGCCGCATCCGGTCAGCAAACCAACACAAAGCACGACAGCAGAAAATGCCTGAACGAGTTTTTTCATATTCACAATCCTCCGAAATCCTTCATGATAATTCGACATATAACTTTGATATTATACCATATCCGCGAACATAAAGTCAACCGAATTCCCGTTTTTTTCGTTGAAATCACAGATGAATATAAAAAACGATTCCCTCTGCAGTCAGATACAGAGGGAATTGTTTGATTTCATCAGGAAATGGGTTCAAAATCGGCAGCGCCGTGCTTGCAAAGCGGACAAATATAATCCTCAGGCAGATGATCGCCCTCATATACATAACCGCAGATCTTGCAGACATACCCCTTTTTGCCCTCGGTCTCAGGCTTGGGCTTGACGTTGTTCAGATAATAGGTGTAGGTCATAGATTCCGCATTGGAGATCACACGCGCCTCGGTCACCTCACAGATGAACATACCATGTGTACCGAGATCGACATACTGCTCCACCTTCAGCGAGATAAAGGCATTGATATGACGCGGCAGAAAGACCAGACCATTATCCGAGCGAAGCGGTTCGCAATCTGCAAACTTGTCCACATTCCGTCCGCTGGTAAAGCCGAATTTTTCAAATGCAGCATACGGCGTGTCCGTTGTCAGACAGTTGACATTCATCTTTCCGGTCTGCTGGATGATGTGGTGCGAATAGTTTTCCTTATTGATCGTTACCGCGACACGGTTGGGCGTATTCGTCACCTGCGTGACCGTGTTGACGATCAGACCGTTGTCCTTCTTTCCGTCGTTGGATGTCACAACATACAAACCGTAGCCTATGTTGAACAGCGCCGTGAGATCATTCTTGTTCGCCGTTGCATCCTGCTGCGCGAGATATTCCTGACAAAGCTCATCTGCCAGCGCATTCAGCTGTGCAGTGCTTTCTTCATTCAGTGCCGAAAGGATTCTGACAGTTGTGTCTGCAAAGGTCAGATTCTTCGATTTCTCGAACATACCCTTCATCACCTTTGCCGCAAGCGGTGCCCAGCTGCCGTTCTCGATGCATGCAACAGTACGGTTGCTGTAATTGCGCTCGGTCAGATGGGTGATAAATTCACGCATAAAGGGGAAGATCTCTGCATTATAGGTCGTTGTCGCCAGAACCAGCTTGCTGTAACGGAATGCATCCTCAACTGCCTCAGCCATATCACAGCGTGCAAGATCGTTCACCACGACCTTCGGACAGCCATTCGCCTTCAGCAGATCTGCAAGCTGCAGCACAGCCTTCTTCGTGTTGCCGTACACAGAGGTATATGCAATTACAATACCCTCTTCCTCGGGCTGATAGCTGGACCAGATGTTGTAGAGGTTGAGGTAATAGCCGAGGTTTTCGCTCAGAACAGGACCATGCAGCGGGCAGATTGTCTGGATATCCAGTCCTGCCGCCTTCTTCAGTAATGCCTGTACCTGTGCGCCGTATTTTCCTACGATACCGATATAGTAGCGTCTTGCCTCACACGCCCAGTCTTCTTCTACGTCGAGCGCACCGAATTTTCCGAATCCATCTGCGGAGAACAGCACCTTGTCACAGCTGTCATAAGTCACAATGACCTCCGGCCAATGCACCATCGGCGCAGTCACAAATGTAAGTGTGTGCTTGCCCAGCGAAAGCGTATCCCCTTCTCCGACCACGATCTGACGGTCTGCAAAATCTGTGCCGAAAAAGTTCTTCATCATCACAAACGCTTTTGCGGAAGAAACAATCTTCACGTCCGGATAAGCCTTGACAAAGCTCATGATGTTCGCGGAGTGATCCGGCTCCATATGCTGAACGATCAGATAATCAGGATTTCTGCTTCCGACAGTATTCTGGATGTTATCCAGCCACTGATGCGTAAAACGAATATCAACCGTATCCATAACCGCAATCTTTTCGTCCATGATCACATAAGAGTTGTAGGCCATTCCGTTCGGAACAATGTATTGTCCCTCAAAAAGATCTACGTCATGATCGTTGACGCCGACATATCTGATATCTTCTGTAATAACCATATCTGTTTTTTCCTTTCTCAATTTCATCGCGATCTGCTTCAGCATCGCCTGTATGTATATTATAGCACATCAGCACGAAAAATGGAAGTACCTGCGGAAAATTGGCAAAAGATCATACAATGTTATATCACTATTCTGCCCGTTCCATGCTTGATATACCCTGATATAGAAAAAACAGCCCGTCAATAAAAATAATCTCCGTACCCTCTTGACAACTTATTGTTTTTGTGTTATTATTATCTTGAAAATAACAGAAACGGAGGTTATGCATATGAACTGTCGTGAAGTATATGAAACAGGTCTGCTCTATCACCACTATGCAAATACTGCATACCCGCTGACCCCTGGCTCGCTGATGCAGTATAAACTGAAGGACGAGGCAGAGATTCGCAGTTTTGTCACAGAAGAATGGCAATCTGCGTCTGAGCTTTCTCTCTACATCCACATTCCTTTCTGCAAGTCGCGTTGTAAATTCTGCGAATATGTCGTAATGGAACACAGCGACTGTGCCGCTGAGGATGAATATGTTGATCTGCTGCTTCGGGAGATGGAGATGTACGCTGCAATCATCGGTGACAAACCAATTATCGGTTATGATCTCGGCGGCGGCACCCCCACCAAGCTTTCGGTGGAAAATCTCACCCGTATCACTGACGCAGTCAACCGCCTGTTCAACATCAAAAAAGGCGTTGTATTCAGCATCGAAACCACACCGCTGATCGCCGCAGAAGAGCCGGAAAAGATCCGCGCAGTCTATGAAATGGGCTATCGCCGGATCAGTATGGGCGTACAGACTGTATCCGAAAAGCTGCTCAGTGAGCTGGGACGCGACGGATCAAAAAGCATCTATGAAAAGGCTGTGGAGCATATCCGTGCAGCTGGCTTTACGCGGTTTAATATTGACCTGATGTATGGCTTCCTGCACCAGAGCGAGGCGGATTTTGACAACACACTGCACTACGCAATCGCGCTCGGACCAGAGTATATCACCCTCTACCGCAATCGGTACAAAGGAACCAAAATCGAAAGCGAAGCAGGCGGTGTTTCGATCTATAAAGCCATGTACCAATACCGGATCGCATACCGCACGCTGACCGAAAACGGATATCAGGCGAATATGGGGAAAAATACATTCAGTCGGCTGGACGGCGACTACGGCACCAGCGATTATCTCACCACGCGCGTGATCAACGGAACACCTTATGTGGGAATCGGTCTTGGCGCACAGTCGTTTGGTATGAATTATCTCGCCTATAACCTCGGCGCAGCTGACAAGAAAATGGAGCGATACCGCACAGCAATTCAAAACGGACAGCTCCCCTTGCAGGATATTTACCGTCTGCCGATGGCAGAAACCGCTGCAAAAATGCTCTCTGTCGCCTTTTATTTCGCGTTCATTGATCTTGACGCATTCCGCCGCCGTTTCGGTATCGCACTGGAGGAAATGTATCCGGATGAGGTTGCGTTTGTGCAGGAACAGAAGCTGATGGAACAGATCGGCAGCCGTCTGTATCTCACCGAGCGCGGCTCGGATTATATCAACGGTGTCATTCCGCTGTTCTATTCTGCACGCTCCAAAGAAGAACTGAAAACGGCATTCGCCAAAAAGAATCACAGTGAAAAAACGGACGAAGAACTATTTTTGTCTGCATACGATATACAGCAGTATGATCGCCCGTCCGTGGCCGCAGATATTGCGGTATTCACAATCCGCAGCGAGGAAGAAAACAGCTATCGGCGCGAACCGAAGCCGAACCTTTCGCTCCTGCTGATCCGACGCGGCGAACACCCGTTCATGAACTGCTGGGCACTCCCGGGCGGATTTATGCGCCCGCAGGAAACGATCGAAGAATGCGCTTACCGTGAGATCACCGAAGAAACCAATCTCACACCTGTCGCACTGATGAACATCGGTGTATTCAGCCAGCCCGACCGTGATCCCCGCGGACGGATCATGTCGCACGCGTTTCTTTCGATTGCAGGCGGTGATACTACACAGATCCTCAGCGGCGATGATGCAATCGACGCACGCTGGTTCGATGTATCATTCACAGAGGATGCTGCCGAAGGCAATGTGCTGACCCTGTCCAGCGGAGAAATTACCCTCCGTACAGTGCTGCAAAAGAAGCAAAGCCGTTTCGGAAAAACAGAGTTTGACATCAAAGAACGCGGCGGACTCGCATTCGATCACGCAATAATTATTGCCGCGGCACTGGACACGCTTAAAAAATGTGCGGGAGATTATGAGCTGATTTTCGACTTTCTCCCTGAAACATTCACACTGACCGAGCTGCAGCGTGTACAGGAAACCGTGATGAACATCACGCTGCAGGCACCCAATTTCCGCCGCAAGATTGCAAATCTTGTAGAAGAAACTGACGCATTCACCAGCGGCGCCGGACACCGTCCTGCAAAGCTGTTCCGCAGAAAAAACAAAGGAGGTAACTGATATGAAACAGATTCTGATCGTTGTAGACATCCAGAACGATTTCGTCAACGGCGCACTCGGAACCCAAGAAGCAACAGCTATGATTCCGAATGCGGTGGAGAAGATCCGGAACTTTGACGGCACGATCTTCGTCACCTACGACACCCACACCGATGACTATATAAATACCGCAGAAGGCAAACAGCTCCCTGTTCCGCACTGCATCAAGGGAACAGAGGGCTGGAAGCTCTACGGAGCGATTGCAGAGGCACTCAGCGGGAAACCCTATACCAAAGTAGAAAAGATCACGTTCGGATCGGTTCACCTTCCTGCACTGATCCAGGACGCTGTCGGCGATGCACCGTTTTGCATCGAACTGATCGGACTCTGCACAGATATCTGCGTGGTATCGAATGCACTGCTGCTCAAGGCGCATTTCCCGGAAGCTGAAATCCGTGTGGATGCAGCTTGCTGTGCAGGCGTTACACCTGACAGCCACAATGCCGCACTCACCACAATGAAAATGTGCCAGATTGACGTAATCGGTGCGAAATAAATGGAGGTAGGAACGATGATGAAATACGAATTTGACGCAGTCCGCATCAAGGACGCATGCGTTGCCTGGATCCGCAGATTCTTTGCAGAAAACGGTCCTGACTGCAACGCAGTTCTCGGCATTTCAGGCGGAAAGGACAGCTCTGTTGCAGCGGCACTCTGTGTAGAGGCACTCGGGCGCGACCGTGTAATCGGTGTTCTGATGCCCTGCGGCGAACAGCATGATATTGACATGGCATATCTGCTCGTCAACCATCTGGGAATCCGACATTATGAGATCAATATCCGCGATTCCGTGGAAGGACTGAAATCTGCGGTACCTGCAGAGCTGTCACTCAGCACACAGAGTCTGACTAATCTGCCGCCGCGCATCCGCATGGCAACTGTTTATGCAGTATCGCAGAGTGTGAATGGCAGAGTGGTGAACACCTGCAACCTCTCAGAGGATTGGGTCGGATATTCCACGCGCTACGGCGATGCAGCAGGAGATTTTTCTCCGATGAGCCATCTCACCGTACAGGAAGTCAAAGCAGTCGGTACATGTCTCGGACTCCCCGCTGTACTGGTAGATAAGGTGCCGATCGACGGACTCTGCGGAAAGACGGATGAAGACAACCTTGGCTTCACTTACGCAGAGCTGGATCGCTATATCCGTACAGGTGAAATAGAAGATGATGCAAAAAAAGCGCGGATTGATGATCTGCACAGAAAGAATCTCTTCAAACTGCAGCTGATGCCTGCATTTGTCCCCGGAATCCCCACAATCGACTGATGATCGTTTCTCATAGAAAAACCGGCTTCGGAATCACGCTTCCGAAGCCGGTTTTGTATTCCGTTCACGTTACTGGCAAAAGTCTGCGTTTCATCGCAGTCAGATCAAACCCGTCGATCAGATCATTCCCGCAAAGATCGCCTGCGGCAGGATCTGTCAGTTCTCCTGCACGGATCAGCCATTTTTGCAGCATGACAACATCCGCAACGCTGAAGGTGCCATCTGCGTTGACATCACCTTCAACAGACTCACTTGCGTGTCGTGTCATAATCGCGGCTGTGAGAAAGATCATTGCCGCATTTCCGTAAATTGTGTTCTCATTTGTGGTGTATTCTACATCGCTGTCAAGATAGCACTTTCCATCGAACTTGGAAAGATGGCGGTTGTCATAATAATTTGTGCCCTCTGTAAAATAGCCGTCGGGACAGCGATATGGCTCCAGCCGCGCGTCCTTGGAATAGATCGCACTGTAAATATTCTCAACGCTGTTTTCTCCGTGACCGGACACATAACTGAAGGCTACCGGATTGACACCCAACAGATAGTGAAATGCATGTTCAGCAGCCGCTGCGTCTGTATATAACGCCTCCTCACCACCGAGAAGCAGATCGCCAAGCACAACCGTCATTGCACTCTGTGCAAGCACCTTGTTCGAGCCCCACCAATATCCCCAGTCGGGATATGCCGTACCCCAGTTGTCATATTTCATCGTCCGCGTACGCCATGATTCATACTTGGAAAACACCTCTGCAACCGATGCATCAGCAGCTTTGTTCCCGTAAAGATAATGGAAATATCCAAGGAAGGATCTTCCGCCGTGAGAATAGCCGACGGAGGATGATGTAAAGCAGTTGGTCACAGCCGAATCACCGCAGTGGTCAATGAGATACTGCTCATATTCAGATGCGTCGCCGCCTGCAAGAGATACTGCTCTGTAAATGGCGCCTGCCGCCCAGAATTTATCACGCGCCAGATTTTCCTCTGTAAAGGTGTAGGTGCGGTTCGCCGCGCCGATGGATGTATGCAGTGCATTTGCAGGATTTGTCACCCAATCCCACGCACGCAGAGATACTGCCAGACATTCTTCTGCGAAGTCTGCATAGACAGGAATATCACGATACACGATATAAGCGTGTGCCAGCACCGCCGCCATATCCGCCGTGGAAAGATGACAGCGCAGATCAGTTTCCGACGCGTCCGACTGATGTGTCGAAGTGCTGTATCGCGTATCCTCCAGATAGATCACGTCGTCCTTGTAATTGGCAGCGACATAGAAGGATCCATCCTTGCTGCGGTGTTCCAGTTTCAGGAGCATATCCAGTTCCCACTTGACTTCTGTCAGGATTGCAGGCGCGTCCACATACAGCGGATTTGCAGGATCCGCTTCCGGAATCTGCGCCGAAACATCCGTAAATACATCTTCATACAGCTCATACGCCAGCAAAAGATCCTCCACCGATCCCGCACCGGGTGAGGTGTATTTTCCGTAGTCACCTGCATCATACCAGCCGCCGGAAACATCAAAGGTTTCAGCGTCGGGATTATTCCGATCCGACCAGCGTTTTACAGTAACATCATCGGGATGGAGATTTTCACGCGCGAATTCGCCTGCATATGCTGCATCCAGATCAATACCCTGGCGCTGATAATAATAATACTGCATAAGATCGCGAAACAGGTCATCATATACATGGTTTCCGATCGTGAATTTTGCAGAACACAGCGTATCCACATCGAGTTCTTCCTCGACGTCACGCGGAGAACGCGCCGACGCATCCAGACCCGCATCAGGAATACGGATATAATAGGTACCGGGCGTGGTTAATTCATCAAAGCGGACGATATGAACACGCTCACCGGAGAACGTTTCATCCAGCGTTCCTGCTTCCAGTTTCCCAGTCAGCACGACCTTTTCGGTTTGCGCGTTGATGATCTGATAGGTCTTTCCGTCCACCGTTCCGAACTTTTCAAAGCAGCTGACGCGCGCAGTCTTTTCCGCATCCGGAAAATATCCGACCTGATTCACCTTGATCATCGGATATTGCCGTTCATCATCAGGAGAACTGATCGTCATATTGCGGAATGAGAGCGTTGTGCCGCTTGGAACGCCGCCGACATAGACATACCAGAAATGATCCGGACGAAATCCGGAATCCGGGAACGCCGCAAGCAGGGTCTTGAGCGGAAGCGAATATTTTGTCCACTCTGTCGGCGCTGTGATGCTTTTGTATGCATCCAGATCCGTCCAGCGGATGGTTACATTTTCACCGTGGCAGCGCGACACCAGACCGATCTGGAATTTTGCCGCTGCACTGCCGTTGCTTTTCACCTCAAAATCCAGGCTGCCGTTTTCGCAGTAATCGCGGATCGTGAGAGATGTCCAGTTGGTGTTTGGAGTCATTGTTGCGCCGCCCCAGCTGAGCGTTGTCCAGTCCTTCCCGTTGTTATCAATCAGAATTGTCTGCAGCTGCAGATCGGGCGTCTCTTGTACATTCGCCGCTGTGACACCGGCGCACGGCATCGCTGAAAGCAAAAGTGCCGCGCTGATCGCCGCAGCTGTAATTCGTTTGGTGTTGGATATCTTCATCTGAACCACCTCGCTAATCATGCTTTTTGTAAGGATATGGCCAGTAAACCTGATGGAATTATATCATATTCCACAATATTCGTCAACATTTTCACCGCAAAATGATACAATTAAACCGTGTATGCAACATACACGGTTTTTTGTAACAATCATATATTCTCAGTGACAGCTGTGGCTGCCGCAGCCATGGGATCCGCAGGTGTGGCCGCCTTCACCATGTTCATGGTCGTGGTGGCTGCATCTGACATCAGGGTTATATCCGAGCGTACCGTTTAACAGTGCAAGCACTGCAGCATCCGCGCTGCCACTGACGCCGCCATAAAACTGAATGCCGGCTTCCTTCAGTGCATTCTGAGCACCGCCTCCGATTCCGCCGCAGATCAGCACATCCACGCGGTTCATCGAGAGAAATCCTGCGAGTGCACCATGGCCGCTCCCCAGAGTGGATAATACTTCTTCGCCTGTGATCTTCCCGTCTGCAACATCATAGAACTTGAACTCTGCGGTATGACCAAAATGCTGGAAGACTTGTCCGTTTTCATATGTTACTGCAATTCTCATCGCTACCATTCCTTTCTTTGCGCAAACGCGTCTGTATGTGATTTGATAGTATTATTGTAAAGCAAATTCTGTGAAATGTCAATATAAAATATCCCGATCAGTTCCGAAGAAACTGATCGGGATTGATCTGTCAAAAAGCTTATGCGCCGTACTTGGTAGTAGCGATCGGAACGCCAACACCCATAGTAGAAGCAACGGTGCAGGACTTGAGGTAAGTACCCTTTGCTGCAGCCGGCTTAGCCTTTACGATTGCTTCCATCAGAGTGGAGAAGTTCTCCTCGAGCTTCTCAGCACCGAAGGATGCCTTACCGATCGGGCAGTGGATGATGTTGGTCTTGTCGAGACGATACTCAATCTTACCAGCCTTTGCCTCGGTAACAGCCTTAGCAACGTCCGGAGTAACAGTACCAGCCTTCGGGTTCGGCATCAGTCCGCGGGGACCAAGCACCTTACCAAGACGACCGATGAGACCCATCATATCAGGAGAAGCAACGACAACGTCGAACTCCATCCAGTTTTCCTTCATGATCTTGTCAACGAGGTCCTGACCGCCAACGTAATCAGCGCCTGCAGCCTGTGCAGCCTCGTACTTATCTTCCTTGCAGAATACACAAACGCGAACCTTCTTACCGGTACCGTTCGGCAGTACAACCGCACCGCGGACCTGCTGGTCAGCGTGACGGGAGTCTACGCCGAGACGAACGTGAACTTCGATTGTCTCGTCGAACTTAGCCTTTGCGTTCTTGCAAACCAGATCCAGAGCTTCAGCGGACTCATAGAGCTTAGCCGCTTCGACAGTCTTCTGGCTGTCGACATATTTCTTACCGTGTTTCATTATTCTTTTCCTCCTAGTAATAGTGGTGATACCGAGCGCTTATAGCGACCCGGCTAGCGGAACTTGTGTCCTCCCACGTTTCAGAAGTCATCTGTGCTGGGCACAGTACGATACCTCTGGTTTAGTCAACAACAACGATACCCATAGAACGTGCGGTACCAGCGATCATGCTCATTGCAGCCTCAAGAGAGCCGGCGTTGAGGTCAGCCATCTTGGTCTCAGCGATCTTCTGTACCTGTTCCTTGGTGATGTTAGCAACCTTGTTCTTGTTCGGAACACCGGAAGCCTTATCCAGACCGCAAGCCTTCTTGATCAGAACAGCAGCAGGCGGAGTCTTGGTGATAAAGCTGAAGGAACGGTCAGCGTAAACGGTGATTACTACCGGAATGATCATACCGATGTCATTCTTGGTACGCTCGTTGAATTCCTTGGTGAATGCCATGATGTTTACGCCGTGCTGACCCAGAGCAGGACCTACCGGCGGAGCAGGTGTTGCCTTACCTGCGGGAATCTGCAGCTTAATAAAGCCTGTAACCTTTTGTGCCATTGTTACGCACCTCCATAAATTGTGGTAAAACGAGCCGTTCAGTGATATTTTCCCGACTCTCCCACTTGTGCACCTTTAAAGTGCATTCATACGCGTGTGTCAGTCATCAAGCTTGATGACCTGATTCAGTCCAAGCGTAGCAGCAGTCTCGCGTCCGAACATGGAAACGAGAACATCGACGGTCTGTTCTTCGAGGTTGATGCTCTGCACCACACCGGTAAATCCGTCCATAGAAGTACCGGACACCTGTACGCTGTCGCCGACTGCAAAATTGACCTGAATGCTTTCGCCGAGATCAACGCCGAGTGCAGCGACCTCCGCCTCAGTCAGAGGAGTCGGTTCGGATGCGGGACCAACGAAACCGGTGCAGCCGCGTGTGTTGCGGACAACGTACCAGGAATCATCGGTATAGACCATCTTGATCAGAACATATCCGGGATATGTCTTACGCTCTACCTGCTTGGTTTTACCATCGGTAATTTCTGTGACCTTCTCGGTCGGAACCCTTACCTCAAGGATTAAGTCATGCAGCTTTCTGTTCTCCACAACCTTTTCGATATTCTGTGCTACTTTGTTTTCATAGCCGGAATATGTGTGGACGACATACCATTTTGCCGCTTCGGACATATAGAATCCTCCTGTTCAGTAAGTTTAGCCCTTGCCGCCCAGTGCAAGTTCCATAAGCTCTAAGAAGCCCATGTCCATGCCGCCGACGAATGCCGCCGAAACCAGCATAACCACAAGAACTACAAGGGTATTGGTGATGACTGTGGACTTGGAAGGCCATACAACCTTCTTGAACTCGCTTTTCAGTTCGCGGAACCATTTTGCGATTCCCTTAAAGAAACGCTTGACGGCACCGTCCTTCTGTTCCTGCTTGTTCTTTTTGGATTTTGAGCTTTCAGAGGCTTTTTTCTCCAGCTCGATATCCTTTTTTGCCATACCGTCGCCCTCCTACTTGGTTTCCTTGTGCAAGGTATGCTTCTTGCAGAACTTGCAGTGCTTGTTCATCTCGATGCGGTCGGGATCGTTCTTCTTGTTCTTCTTGGTAACATAGTTGCGCTGCTTACATTCGGTACAAGCCATTGTAACCTTTACTCTCATATCGGCACCTCCTGATTATTACTCCTCCCGGCGATGCGCCGAAAGGGCGTTTTGCCTCCCTCTGATTTTACGGGTTGTCCAAAGACCGCGCAACGGAATCCGGACAAAAAAATAAACCCCTAAAACGAGGTATCATAATTATACCACACAAGAGGCTGTGCTGTCAAGCATTTTCTGAAATTTTTCTTTCATGATTCTTTCCGCAGCAGTTTCTGCATATATATAGTATCGGTTTTCACGCAAAAATGCAAGTGGTTTTTATTTTTTCTGTAAAAGTGCAAAAAAACACTTGCGCTTTTTTGTGAAGTATGCTATAATATGATGTCTACAATTACAAACTGCACAACGCAGGTTCAGTTAGGAGCGTCTGAGTCTATGTCTAAAATCCGCGTAGCCGTCCTGTTCGGCGGTGCATCCAATGAGCACGATGTTTCCCTCGTTTCCGCTTCGAATGTCATCCAGAACATTCCGCGCGACAAATATCAGATCATCACGATCGGCATCACGAAGAAAGGCCGCTGGCTCTATTATCCGGGTGATGTTTCCGCGATCCCCACAGGCGAGTGGGAGCGCGATCCCGACTGTGCAAGCGCAGTCCTCTCCCCCGATCCGCTGCACGGCGGTTTCCTGATCTCGGAAAACGGCAATGTCTCCGTCCGCAAGGTTGACGTTGTCTTCCCCGTGATCCACGGAAAAACCGGTGAGGATGGTGCGATTCAGGGTCTGCTGGATCTTTCCAGAATCCCGTATGTCGGCTGCGGTCTGCTTGCGTCCGCCACCTGTATGGATAAAGTACACACCCACACCGTCCTGGATTATAACGGCATCCGCACCGCACGCTGGAGAATGGTCGGACACCGCGACATCAACAATCTTGACGCTGTCTGTGCAGATATCGCCAAGGCGCTGGGCTTCCCGCTCTTTGTCAAGCCTGCCAACAGCGGCAGCTCTATCGGCATCAACAAGGCGTATGACCTCGACACACTCAAGGATGCAGTAAAGATCGCCTTCTCGCACGACAACAAGGTCGTTGTGGAGGAATTCATTGAAGGCCAGGAGCTGGAGGTAGCCGTATTCGGTTATGACCACGCATTCGCCTCCTACGTCGGAGAGATTGAACCCGTCACTGACTTCTACGACTACGAGTCCAAATACGTCCTCGGTACAACCAAACTGCATATCCCCGCACGCATCAGCGATGAAAAATCCAAGGAGATCCGTGAAACAGCAATGAAGGCCTACCAGGCAATCGGCTGCAAAGGACTCAGCCGCGTGGATTTCTTCCTCAAGAAGGACGGTACCGTGATCCTCAACGAGATCAACACGATGCCCGGCTTCACTTCGATCAGCATGTACCCCAAGCTGATGGACGATCTCGGCATGAAATATGACTATCTGCTCGACAAGCTGCTCGAACAGGCAATCGACCACGCAGAACGTACCTATTAAGGGGGCAGTCGGATGAAAAACCATGCAATCGGCGTGTTCGATTCCGGCGTCGGCGGACTGACTGCTGTAAAAGCACTGCGCGCCCTGATGCCGAACGAAAACATCGTCTATTTCGGTGATACCGCACGGATCCCCTACGGCAGCCGCAGCAAGGAAACTGTGCTTCGCTATGCACACGAAGATATCGCCTTTCTGCGCCGCCATCCGATCAAGATGATCATTGCCGCCTGCGGCACAGTCAGTTCGGTGATCGGCATGAAACCGCCGGTCGGTGACCTCCCGTTTACAGGCGTGCTGCTTCCCGCTGTACAGGCCGCCTGCGCCGCAACAAAGAATAACCGCATCGGTGTGATCGGCACTCCTGCAACGATCCGCTCCGGCAGCTACGGCAAAGCGATCAAAACGCTCTCACCGAATGCCTTTGTCGTCGGAAAAGCATGTCCGCTGTTTGTCCATCTGGTCGAAAACGGATATACTGCTTCCGATAATAAAATCACCCGCCTTGCCGCAGAGGAATATCTGCTCCCCGTCAAGGAGGAGGGTGTGGATACGCTGATTTTAGGCTGCACCCACTACCCTGTCCTGCGTGAAGTGATCGCCGACATCATGGGCGATGACGTCACACTGATCTCTCCGGGCGAAGAGGCGGCAAAATATGCAAACATCCTCCTGCTTGAACAGAATCTTCTCTCCGATCGCACGGAAGAAGGCACCGTGGACTATTACGTCAGCGACAGCGTTGCCCTCTTTGAGGAAAATGCCCGTCACTTTCTCCACACGGGTATGGAAGGAAAGGTGCAGCTGGTTACACCGCAGGAACTCTTCTGATTATATAAAGGAAATGTGAGTATAAAATGAATGCAATTATTGCCATGAAAAGTGCACAGATCATCAACAACGAACGGAATGAGACAGAGCTGATGACCGAAGGCATCTATCAGTTGACAGGCGACACAGCAGTGATGTCCTATCTTGATTCTGAGGCAACAGGATTTGACGGTTCTGAAACCAAGGTACAGGTGACAGGAAACCGTCTTGCCTCCATCACACGGACAGGCGCGGCAAATTCGCACCTTGTGATTGAAACAGGCAAGAAGCATTACTGCCACTATGCAATGCCGTTCGGAGAAATGACGATCGGCATCTACACCCACCAGATCAAAAACGAACTGACAGAAACGGGCGGAAAGCTCTTTATGAAATATACACTTGATATGAACGGCAGCTACCTGTCAGACAATGAGATCCGTCTTTCTATCCAGAAGGCGTGATCCGGAAATATAGACTACTCAGTGATTAAAGGAGTTTGATTGATATGGCAAATTTAATTCGTCAGGCATCGGATTCTCTGCGTGAGATCCTTCTCGACGCACTTGGCCGCCTTGTTGCGGACGGAAAGGTTCCTGCTGAACCGATCGGCGATTTTGTAATTGAGATCCCCGCGGACAAGTCCCACGGCGACTTCGCTTCCAACCTTGCAATGCAGTGTGCAAAGCCCTTCCGTATGAATCCCCGCGCGATCGCATCCCTGATTGCGGAGGAAGTGGTGCTCGACGGCTCTTACTTCGACCGCGCAGAGATCGCAGGTCCGGGCTTCCTCAACTTCTTCCTCGGCAGAAAGTGGTTCTCTGATGTTGTGACCGCTGTCCTGACCGAAAAGGAAACCTACGGCAGAACAACGACCGGCAACGGCCAGCGCGTGCTGGTAGAATTCGTTTCCGCCAACCCGACCGGCCCGATGCACGTCGGAAATGCACGCGGCGGTGCGATTGGCGACTGTCTCGCAAGCATCCTTGACTGGGCAGGCTACGAGGTTGAACGTGAATTCTATATCAACGACGCCGGCAACCAGATTGAAAAATTCGCAACTTCTCTGGAGGTACGCTACCTCCAGCAGTATCAGGAGGGCGTTGAGCTGCCTGAGGATGCATATCAGGGTATGGATATCGTCGAACATGCACAGGCATTTGCTGCAGAATACGGCGACCGCTTTGTGAATGCGGACAAGCAGGAGCGCCGCGATGCACTCGTTGCTTTCGCCCTCCCGAAGAACATCGCTGCACTCGAAACCGACCTCGGCAAATACAGAATCCAGTACAACACCTGGTTCCGCGAAAGCACGCTCCACGAAAACGGCAGTGTACAGGAAATCATCAAAAAGCTCACTGACAGCGGCCACACCTATGAACAAGATGGCGCGATCTGGTTCAAGGCAACGGAATTCGGCGCAGACAAGGACTTCGTTCTCGTCCGCTCGAACGGCATTCCGACCTATGTCGTACCGGATATCGCATACCACTATAATAAGCTCGTGACCCGCGGATTTGATAAGGCAATCGACGTCCTCGGCGCGGATCACCACGGCTATCTCCCCCGTCTGAAGGCGGCGCTCACCGCACTCGGCGTAAACGCGGACAAGCTGGACTTTGTTCTCATGCAGATGGTATTCGTCATGAGAAATGGCAAGGTTGCCAAGCTTTCCAAG
>SVNN01000021.1 GCA_015066905.1 Ruminococcus sp. | reverse complement strand
CGAATGCGCTTCTGGTCAAGTTCAATCAGATCGGCACGCTGACTGAAACGCTGGATGCAATCCGTACCGCACAGGCAAGCGGCTACGGGGTGGTCTTGTCCCATCGTTCGGGCGAGACCGAGGACGCGACGATCGCCGATCTTGCGGTGGCGGTGAATGCCGGACAGATCAAGACAGGTGCGCCCTGCCGCTCTGACCGTGTGGCGAAATATAACCGTCTGCTCCGCATTGAAGCGGAACTCGGTGCAAGAGCGAGATACGGAAAATAACAAACCATTACGGCATCTGTGAATCACGGATGCCGTTTTTGCTTTGTGCAAATTGACGAAACGGTGGGCGGTGGAAATCCGTCCTGCCTGAAAAAACGACAGTATGAGAGAAATCATGCGCAGATATGCGGCTTTGCTTGCATTTTTACGCAGAAATTGGTATAATGATACTGTATGAAATAATCTGGACCGCACATCCATTTCTGTGCGGAGATGACGGCTTTTGTCATCAGCAAGGAGAACAATATGTCTGAAATTCAGCGTTTTTTTGATGATCTGAAACAAAAACGGGTTGCGTTCATCGGTACCGGCGTGAGCCATAACGACTTGATCGCTCTGTTTCGCAAAAAGGAGATTCCTGTTACGATCTGCGACCGCAAAACCGCGGAGCAGATGGGGGAGTCTTATGAGAATTTCAAAGCGATGGGCGTCAGCTTCTGTCTGGGGGATGCATATCTCGATAGCCTGACCGATTTTGACGTCGTATTCCGCACACCGGGTATGTATTTCAATCACCCCAAGCTGACCGAAGCAAGGGAGCAGGGCGTTGTCATCACCTCAGAGATGGAGTGCTTTTTTGATCTTTGCCCGTGTAAGATCTATGCCGTGACCGGTTCGGATGGAAAGACGACCACCACAACACTCATTACCGAGCTGCTGGCAAAGACAGGACGCACGGTACACAAGGGCGGTAATATCGGACGCGCACTTCTGCCGATCCTCGAGGAAATCAAAGAGGATGACGCGGCAGTGGTGGAGCTTTCAAGCTTTCAGCTGATCTCGATGCGCCGTTCGCCCGATGTAGCGGTCATCACCAATATCGCGCCGAATCATCTCGATGTACACGGTACGATGGACGAATATATCGAGTGCAAGACCAATCTGATCAAGCACCAGAATGCTTTTTCCAGAACGGTTCTGAATCTGGACAATGCGCTGACAAATGATCTGGCTCCGATGGTACGCGGTGTGCTGACCAGATTTTCACGCACCGCCAAGCCTGAATGCGGCACATTTTTGGATGCAGACGGCTGGCTTTGCTACAATGATCGCGGTGCAGTGACCCGTGTGGTACAGGCGGCGGATATCCGCATCCCCGGTGTGCACAACGT
The DNA here is from genome assembly GCA_015066905.1 of Ruminococcus sp. Taxonomy (GTDB): domain Bacteria; phylum Bacillota; class Clostridia; order Oscillospirales; family Ruminococcaceae; genus Ruminococcus_F. The sequence goes on along the minus strand of SVNN01000021.1, from coordinate 18,717 downwards.
GGAGAATTATCTCGCTGCGATCGCAGCTGTCTGGGGTGAGGTTGCGCCCGAACAGATTGTCGAGGTTGCAAAGACCTTCGGCGGCGTGGAGCATCGCATTGAGTTTGTAAGAGAGCTGGACGGCGTCCGCTGGTATAATGACAGCATTGCGACCAGTCCGACCCGTGTGCTTGCAGGACTTCGTTCGTTTGACCAGAAGCTGATCGTGATCGCGGGTGGATATGATAAGAAGATTCCGTTTGAGCCGATGGCGGAAACAGTGTGTGAGCGCGTGAAGATCCTGATTCTGATGGGTGTCACGGCAAAGAAGATCGAACAGGCAATCACCTCGTGTGCGGCATACCGCGAAAACGAACTGAAGATCTGCCATGTTGCTTCGATGGAAGAGGCGGTAGCGCGCGCGCGGGAGCTTTCTGAGCGCGGCGATATCGTCACCCTTTCTCCTGCGTGTGCAAGCTTTGATCTTTACCCGAATTTTGAGGCGCGCGGACTTCACTTCAAGCGTCTTGTAAAGGAGATGACCGAATGAATCTGAAAGATCTCGTGATGACCTTGGCGGATGCCGACGGCATATCCGGCTCGGAACAGAGCGCGGCAGAGGCAGTCAGACAGGCGGTTGCGCCGTTTGCGTCTGAAGTGTCTGTCAGCAGCGGCAATGTGATTGCCAGAATCGGAACGCATATCGATGGCAAGCCGAATCTGCTTCTTGATGCACACATCGACCAGATCGGCATGATCGTCACCGATATTACCGAGGATGGATTTCTGCGCGTGGACAGAGTCGGCGGACTCGACCGCAGACTGCTGCCTGCCCAGAAGGTTCTTGTGTTCGGAAAAGAGAAGCTGAGCGGTGTGATTTCGGCAATCCCGCCCCATCTTTCCGGCGGCGATGAAAAAAAGGTGCCGCAGATGAATGAGATTGCCATCGACATCGGCTGTACCTCCCGTGAGGAGGCGGAAAAGATTGTTGCACGCGGTGATGTGATCCGTTTTGCGACGTACTGTGCACCGCTCCTTGGTGACAGAATCACCGGTGCGGCACTGGACGACCGCTGTGGCGCGGCGGCATTGATCCGCACAGCGGAACTGCTCAGCGGCGCGGAGCTGAATTGTAATCTGACACTGTTATTCTCTACGCAGGAGGAACTGGGCGAGCGCGGTGCGCAGATTGCCGCCTTTGCGCTGCGTCCCGATATCGCGATTGCGGTGGATGTTAGCTTTGCGCTGACTGCAGACGAAACACCGGCTGATTGCGGCGAACTGGAAAAGGGCGCAATGATCGGCATTTCTCCCACACTCTCTCGCTCGGTGAGCAATGCGCTGATACAGACGGCACGGGAAGAAAATCTGCCGTATCAGATTGAAGTGATGGCAGAGCTGACCTCGACGAATGCAGATCGTTTCAGTGTGAATGCCTGCGGTGCAGAGGCGTGTACCGTTTCGATTCCGCTGCGGTATATGCACACGCCCGTTGAAGTGATTTCTGTCAAGGACGTTGAAAATACTGCCGCCCTGCTTGCGGCTTATGTAAGGAGGTGCGGCTGATGTGCAGACATCTGGAGGCACTGTGCGGTTTATCAGGTGTGTCGGGGGATGAAGGACAGGTCCAGAATTACATCATCGAAGCCCTGCGCGGCATCGACGGAATCTTGGAATGCCGCACGGACAGACTCGGTAATCTGATCGTCCACAAAAAGGGACAGCATGAGTCGAAACGCCGCGTGATGCTTGCGGCGCATATGGACGAAGTCGGGCTGATCGTTACCGCGATCCGTTCTGACGGCACGCTTTCCATCGCCCCTGTCGGCGGTATTGAGCCGAGTGTTCTGATTGGCAGACAGGTGCGCGTAAACGGAATGAACGGCGTCATCGGCGCAAAGGCAGTGCATCATCTGTCCGCCGCGGAACGCGATGCCGCACCCACTGTGAAACAGCTTTCTGTGGACATCGGCGCGATGAACAAGGAAGAGGCGGAGCAGGTCGTGCAGCTTGGCGATATCGTTTCGTTCGTTCCCGACTTTCAGACTATGGGCGAGGATTTTGTCTGCTCCAAGGCGATCGACGACCGCGTCGGCTGTGCGATTTTGCTGGATCTGCTCGAATCTGAACTGCCGTATGATATGTGGTTTGCATTCACCGTGCAGGAGGAAGTCGGGCTGCGCGGCGGAAAGACAGCCGCGTTTGCGATTGATCCCGAACTGGCACTTGTACTCGAAACCACAACCGCCGCGGATTATCCCGACATTTCGGGTGCAGATCGCGTTTGTGAGCTCGGCAAGGGCGCGGTGGTGCCGTTTATGGACAGAACTACGCTTTACGACCGTGCGCTTTATCAGCTTGCGTGGGATGTGGCAAAAGAACAGAACATCGCGATTCAGACGAAAACAAAAATCGCAGGCGGCAATGACGCAGGCGTAATTCACACTACGCGCAGCGGTGTACGCACGCTGACAATCTCTGTGCCGTGCCGCAATCTGCATTCTCCTGCAACAATTGCAAAGCAGTCGGATATTTCTGCCTGCCGTGCACTTGCCGAGGCGATTCTTCCGCGCCTCGAAACGATATGATCTCCCGTGTGACGGAGGCGGCGGCACTGTCCGCCGTCACCGAAATGGACTGCTGGTATGCGCGAAAGCTGACGGTATATCTGAACGCCTACGGGGTGGATTATGACTTCTGTCAGTTTTATCATATCACTTCCGAGGAGGACACGGGTGAGTCGTGGGCGATGCTGCTCAACTCGACACTGGTGGTATGCGGAAACGGAAAACTGCCGCTTGCGGAGATGGAATGCTTCATCACGATGCACCGTCCTGCCCGTGTGGAGGGGCCGACTCAGCTGATCGGTGCGCTTTCTCCCGCGGATTATGAATATAAACGGCGGACGATGTTTGCGCTCAATCCTACCGATCTGCCCGAGGACTTTGCAGTGGAGGAGATTGACGAATCGCCGTCGCTGGATACGGTATATGATATTTTGCGTGAGGGCTTTCCGAATCTGATCGGATATGATCTCTGGATGACGGATACCTCCCATCTGCGTCGCAGAGGGTTGACCAAGCAGTATACATACCGCGGCATGACCACTGCGTCTTTGCTGTTTGATGTGGACAGCCATGTACTTGTCGGACAGGTTGCGACCAGAGTTGCCGCACGCGGCAGCGGATATGCACGTAGCTTTCTCGGCTGGCTGGCAGGGGAGCTGAAGGCACAGGGCAAAACTGCCGTGCTGTATGCGTTGGATGTCCGCGTCAGCTTTTACAAGGAAATCGGGTTTACGCCGATCGAAACCTCGTCACTGCTCAGCCGGATTGATCGTGTGGACGAGCAGATGCAGAAAGGAAAGTTGAATTAAGACTATGCAGGAATTTTTCAGAATTGACAGCCGCCTGCGGGAGATCGCTGCAAAAGCGGAGCAGGATGCGGCACCGCGTTTTGCGGAGATAAGCGACATTGCCGCATATAACGGCGAAAAGGTGCTGGCGGCATTCAGCCGCAACCGCGTGAGTGAGCCTTGTTTTTACGGCAGCTCCGGTTACGGCTACGGCGATCAGGGCAGAGAAGTGCTCGACCGCGTATATGCAGATATTTTCGGTGCTGAAGATGCGCTGGTGCGCCATAATTTCGTATCCGGCACGCATGCGCTTTCGGTTGCATTGTTCGGTGTTCTGCGGACAGGGGACAAGATGGTATCCGTCACAGGAAAGCCTTATGATACCCTCGAAGAGGTGATCGGTCTGAGCGGTGAGGCGGGGATTGGCTCGCTGAAGGACTTCGGCGTTTCATATGACCAGGTCGATCTGACCGCTGACGGCAAGGCAGATCTGGCAAGGATTGAAACCGCCGTCAAGGGCGCAAAGGTTGCATATATCCAGCGTTCGCGCGGTTATTCGCTTCGTCCTGCGCTGACGGTGGAACAGATTGGTGAGATTGCGCAGACGGTACACCGCGTGAGTCCCGATACGATTGTGATGGTGGACAACTGCTACGGCGAATTTGTGCAGAGGCAGGAGCCGACTGAGGTCGGTGCAGACCTGATTATCGGCTCGCTGATTAAAAATCCCGGCGGTGCGATTGCAAGTACAGGCGGCTATATCGCAGGCAGGAAGGATCTGGTTGAGCTGTGCTCCTACCGTCTGACCTGTGTGGGTATGGGTAAGGAAGTCGGCTGCACGCTGTCTCAGAACAAGGAGATGTTTCTCGGGCTGTTTTTGGCGCCTGAGATTGTCGCAAATGCGGTGAAAACGGCGGAATTTGCCGCCGCCTTCTTCCGTCGGCTGGGATTCCGCTGTTACCCCGAGCCGGACGAGGTGCGCGGTGATATCATTACGGCGGTTCAGCTTGGCTCTGCACCGCTTCTGACGGCATTCTGTCAGGGTGTGCAGAAGGGCGCACCTGTGGATTCATTCGTTGTTCCTGAGCCGTGGGATATGCCCGGCTACACCGATCAGGTTATCATGGCAGCGGGTGCTTTTACAATGGGTGCATCCATCGAGCTTTCCGCAGACGCACCGCTTCGGGAGCCGTATGCGGCATGGATGCAGGGCGGCATTACATATCCGAGCGGCAGAATCGGCATGCAGCTTGCTGCACAGGAGATGCTGGACCGTGGACTTCTGGAGCTGTAAGCTCCACAGATAAAAAATAAAAGATTCGGAGGGAATTTACTATGGCATCCATCTTCAAACGCTTTTCCAAAGAGAAAGCAGTCAGTGACGCAGAGGTGATTGATATTCCGGTGAATGACGGGAAAAAGAAGATCCCGCTGAAGGTGTGGCTGATCATTGCTGGTGTTGTGCTGGTCATTGCTCTGATCATCGGTATTGTGATCTTTGTGACAGCCCGCAAGAATGACGGCGCGCGCTATGCCGAGAAGCTTTCGGAGCACCTGGGTGTTTCACTCTATTCCGCAGGCGCTGATGCAGGTCTGGATATGAACGCTGCACCTGTCTGCACCTATCTTGCTGACGCAGAAGAAGACTTCGACGCAATCTGTGAGAGCCAGAAGATGACTGAAGTCGGCGGTGTAACCGTGCCGCAGTGGGCGATCTTCTGCTTTGCTGACAACAACGGCAAGCTGGATCAGATCAACTACTACGACTATACGCTGCTGAAAAAGCATACCACGGGCGTCAAGACCGACGGTTATATCCTTCTGACTGACATCGTGAACGGTATGCACCGCGAAGAAGCTCTGGAGATCGTAGGAATCGACCCGTATTGCATTTCCTACTTCTCTTCCGGTACACGGCAGTATAAATTCAAGTACTGCTACAAAGATGATACTACGAAGGACATGATGGCTTATACGATCACCCTGCTGTTTGATGTAAACGACAATGTTGCCGCTGTCATTGACAAGCAGAACAATTTCGTTGCCGACTATATGACCGTGCAATAGTTACAAAACGGTAACATAAATCCTGTAAAAACTCCACAAATGATAGGGAAAGATTACAATTTGGATACAACCGCGGTAAATCCATTGACAACCGCGGCGTTACCTGTTAAAATGAACATGGTTCATAAGATTATTTTAGGAGGAGTCCCTCCTGCGCGGCAGAGTCTGACCGCGTGAAAGGAGTTATTTACATTGGGTGAAACAAAGCTGTGCTATGGGTGTATGGAACCGCTGAATCCTGCGGGTCACTGCCTGTACTGCGGATATACGGAGGATACGCCGTCGTCGCCGGATTACATCAAGCCCGGCACGATGCTCCACGAGCGATATCTCATCGGCGTGCTGCTCGGATATAACGGCGAAGGTGCAACCTATATCGCCTATGATACCGTGATCGGCTGCAAGGTTCTGGTGCGGGAGTTTATGCCGCGCGGACTCTGTGCAAGAGTCAAGAATGCTGCAACGATCAGTGTGCAGTACAACAATCTTGCGCCCTACAAGGCTTTGATGGTAGAATTCACCGAGCTGAACAAGGCACTGGCGCGTCAGCGTACACTGAGCAACATCAACCCTGTGCTGGATCTGCTCGCGGAGAACAATACCACATATGCAGTATTTGAATATATCGAAGGCATCAAGCTGATCGACTATCTCAAGGATAATGCGGGCGAGCTGACCTGGAATCAGGTCAAGGAGCTTCTGCCGCCGCTGATGACAACGCTGAGCCTGATTCACAACGCAGGTGTTCTGCACCGCGGAATCAGCCCGGAAACAATTTATGTCACGGAAAAGGGCAATCTTCTGATCTCTGCGTTCTGCATCTCCGGTGTCCGCACCGCAAACACAGAGCTGAAGTCGGAGCTGTTTCAGGGCTATGCTGCGCCGGAGCAGTATTCGACAGCTGCAAGCAATCGCCACGGCACATGGACGGATGTATATGGCATCAGCGCGGTACTGTACCGCATTCTGACCGGCTGTATGCCGACCAGTGCGGACAGCCGTCTGGATAATGACAACCTCTGCGCACCGCATGAGCTGAATCCTGCCATTCCCGAGCAGGTTTCCCGCGCGATCATGGGTGGTCTGATGCTCAGTGCACAGGACAGAATTGCCACGGTGACAGAGCTTGTGACCAAGCTGTTTGAAACAAAGAGTCAGACCAGCCGTATGCAGATTCCGCCTCCGTCGTCTTATCAGGAGGATGACACCGCGTTTACCAAGCCGATGCCGGCGATGCATGAACCGCCCGCAGAGGTGACTGCATCCCGCAAGCTGAAAACCGAACCATTTGATGCGTATGCGGATCTCGACGACGGCGAGGAAGCAAGTTTGCTTGACCGCATCAAGATCCCTGTTGTGATCGGTGTACTGATGCTCGCGATTTTAGCGATCGTGATCGTCCTGATGATTCAGGTGTTTGACCGGGAGGAATCCAACACAATCACCAGTATGAGCAATCCGAGTGCGGTGGAGGATGTTGTTCCTGTTACCTCGCAGGATCCTACGGATGAGAGCGAGAATTATGACAGCGAGATGTTTAATCTTGTGGGCTATAATTTCCAGGTGAAGAAGTCGGAATACAGCGCGTGGTTCAACCTCATCGGTGAAGAGGTCTACAACGATGAATATGCTGCCGGCATCATCTGCGAGCAGGATATCCTGCCGGGCGAGCCGTTTAATACGGGTGACGATATTCACGTCAAGGTCAGCCTTGGCCCTGCGGAATGCGTTGTGCCGGATTATAAGGATATGCTTATCACTTCTTATGTGACAGAGCTGAAAAAGCTTGGCGTGGTCAAAATCAGAGAAGCTGAACTGGAAACCCAGTATTATGCGTCCGGTTATGTATGCGGACTCGCGCTCACTGTGAATGGCACCAAGCAGAAGGATTTCAAGGTGGGAGATACCATCGACCTCCGTGAGGAATATGAGCTGACAGTTTACTACGCAAAGGAAGCGGAAACCACGACAGCTGTTACCACTACGGTGCCGCCTGAGACGACCACCACAAATACGACGACGACCGTCACAACAACGGTGCCGCCTGAGACGGAGCAGACCACTGCAGCTACTGAGGGCGGAGAGCCGATGGAAGGCGATCTTCCGGGAATCGAACATTATGACTGATTCCCACTTGACAACTCCGGGGTGAATTGTGTATAATAGAACGGGGAAACTTATTAAAAGGAGCGTATTATGAAAAAGTATGTAAAAGCAGCGGCATTCCTTGCGCTTGCGTGCGCGCTGGCAATGCCGATGGCAGGATGTAACAAGAAGGGCGTGGAGAGCCTGACCAGTGAGGAGCTGGAAGCTGTCATCCGCAGCGATCTCCAGATCAGTGTTGTTGGTTCTGAGGAAGTGACCGTGACTGAAACAATTCCTGCTGAAACCACCACTGCGAATAGCTCGAGTGAATCTGTTACAACCACGACTGTTACCACGGTAACGGACGCAGATGGCAACAAGTATGTTGCTGCAACAGACGCACAGGGTTCTACTGTGACGGATAACGCAGGTGCAGTTGTCACTGAGCCTTATGTTGAGCAGCCCACGGTACCCACAACTACCACAACAACTACGATCGCACCGAGCCAGCCGAGCGTTTCTCTGATGGAAACCCGTCAGGCACTCTGGTGGGATATCTCCAAGAAGGATGACTTCCACTTTAACGGCAGCTTCCTGAAGTTCACCTTCAAGATCAAAGAAGGTACAGCAGACGGCAACTATCCGATCAACATCGTAAAGACTGACTTCTCCAACTATGACGCAAAGTCGCTGGATGTCAGTGGCATCAGCGGTTATGTTTCTGTCGGCAGTGCTGAGGCGCCGCAGAGTGAGCCGGTTGGAAGCGGCTTCACCGTATCAACTGTGAATGTTTCTGCAAATGCAGGCGACACCGTTGATGTTGTATTCCGCGTGGACAACAACCCCGGACTTTGCGGATTTGACTTCCAGTTCCAGTATGACACCAACGCACTGGAGTTCGTTTCCGGTAGCTTCGGCGAGGATTTCGCTGCTGTCAAGTAATTACATGACAAATCACAAAAAGGCTGCACAGCTTCAAAACTGTGCAGCCTTTCTTTTTTATGTCAGAATATCTTCCCAGTTGATCTCAGTATCAGAAATGAGCTGGCGGCTGTAAAATTGCAGAACGCAGGCTGCATCACTTGCATTCACAGTGCCATCCTCATTGACATCTGTAAACCAACGCTGGAATGTGTTGAGATTCGATTCGCCATCCATCATCAGAACAGCATATTCCTGCAGAATCAGAAGGGCGTCCGTAGCAGTTACATGATGGTCGCCGTCCAGATCTCCGCGGCTGTAATAAAGACCGGCAGCATTTTTGATCTTGATGCTTTCTGCCTTCGAGGGCCAGCTGCCGTCTGCGCTTTTTACGCGGTAATAGAGCAGATAGGGCTTTCCGTATTCCAGATGATATGCGGTCTGATCCGACCACGCCAGACTCCGCAGTGTTGTGTAGCCATCCAGTACCACGGCATATTCCATCGTACCGTCTGATTCGATCAGCAGGCATCCGCCTTCTGTGGTGAAGACCGGTTTTGAAGCGGGCTTTTCGAGTGCAGGGATTTCGAGTATGCAGCGTTCACTGCTGAATGCTGTGCGTGTGCTTTGATCATACAGCGCGACGGTCTGTTCGGAACAGGACATCATATCCAGTTTCCACTCGTCGGTGAACATATTGCGCTGACGGATCTCGTCGTAGCTGTAATCCATGGTATAGTAGCTTCGTACCCATTTGCCATCCAGATATCCCTCTTCGGTTTCAAATTCCTCGTAGAATTCGTAGAAGCCTGTGATGGAAAACCTGATGTTGCGCGGAATTGCTTCGGCGGTGCATCCGGTTTCGGCGTCCAGCGTGAAGACAGGCGCAGCAGGACGCGTGGGAATCGTCAATGCATATTGTTCGGTTTCTGTCTGCACGGTGCAGGTCTTGCCGATGAAATAATCGTGCAGGCGGACATCGCTCGGAATGATATATACATCGCCGGCAGAAAAGGCATATTCCTCGACCTTTACGGTTTCCTGACGTGTGAACGGTGCACTGTCTTCCGTGAGCATGGTAATCGTATCCAGCGTGATATCTTCTGTAAAGGTATAGCTGACCACGCACGTTTTGGGATCATACGTCAAAGCCTCGTTCTTAAAATCAATCACTGCAGCAGGGCGAACGCTATCGGTGGTGAAATAGCAGTATGCAAGCTCCGAAGAGAACGCGTTTTCCGCTGTCGGATAGCGTACTGCTGCAATATAGGTCGTTCCAGGATTCAGCTGTGTGAATATGGGGCTGCTTTGCCATTCCAGTGCCTCAGGATCAAATTCGTTGAGCATCGCAAGATAATCGCGGAGGGTTTCACAGTGATACAGCGCAAGCAGTGCATCCAGCAAGGTATCTGTTGTTGCGGTATCAGGATTCTGGAGCAGATAGCTGCAGTATTCTTCGAAATTTTCTTCCAGATCAGCACGCACGCTCTTTTCTGTGTGCCGTATTGTTTCCAGGATTCCGTATTCTGCGCCTTCATAAGCAGGAAGCGTGAGCGTGTTGCTTTCAATCTCGGGCTGGATGACGGTGACCGGCGGCAATTGGCGTGCCGGAACGGTAAACAGGAGCGCTTCCTCTGTGCCGAAATGATCGTCCTCAGCAGGGATGGTCAGCGAGATTGTCTGACCGGGCTGTGCCTGCATCATGTAATAGATCGGCTGTCCGTCCTGATAGCGGAAGTAGTTGTCATAGCGCTTGACCACATCAGAAAGTCGGAAGGTTTCTTCTTTTGGCGTGCCTGCATCGAAGGTGACGTAGGCATCGCGGTAGTAGTCGTATATCTTTTCCAGTGGGAACGGACCGATCAGGCAACGGTCATAGTCGAGAACCGAGAGGGAAAGATCGGTCTGCGGATTGTAGCCGACGACGATTGCATAGGCGTAGGTGATTTCCTTGCAGTCGATGAAGAGATATTTTTTGGCATATTTGCTGACGTCCTGACCTGGCACCAGGGAATTGCCCTTGGCATCCGTCACGGTGCAGATTGCATCGTCGAACTGGATCACGCGGTTTTCATAGTCGATACTGACGTAGTCACGGTAGATTGACAGCGTATAATCCCGACGGATCATACCATCGCCGAATGCAGAAACGATCACCTCGTTGTTTCCGTACTGCAATGGAATCTCACTGCTGGGTTCATCCGAAGTAAGCCGCTCTCCGTTCACCAGGAGCGAGGCGGTTGTGATCGCGGAAAGAGAAATTGTTTCGCTTGTTGCGCTGACGTGTATGGATGCATATTCCTTTCCCAGGGGATAGAGCGCTTCTCCGTTTGCACTGTGTACTGTGACCGAAGAAAGATTTGCAGTTTTCTGCACAAAGCTGCGCTCGCTTACTGAACTTGCAATGCCGTCTGTGACTGACCATGCTGTGATCTGCATTTCGTGATCGATTACGATCGGTGCTGCATAGTGCTGCGGTTCGCCGCCGTTGACAGAGTAGAGAATCTCATCTGTGCCGGGTGCACTGAGCGAAACGCGCGTGCCGAATGCAATCGCGCCGTCCATTTCGGAGAAAGAAACGTGTCCGTTCGGATTAGTAAATGCTTTCAGGCAGACGTTGCCGAGTGTAATACGCAGACTCGCTGCAAGATCGTCATAGCTTGTGATATCTGTAGCGGCGGACTCGGTCAGCCCCTCGACCAGTCCCATCAGGGCGGCGTTGTCGTCTGCGTAATATTCGCCGTAAGTAAAGATCTGTCCTTTCGTATCTGTCCAGTTGACGCCGTCGGCACTGATAAAGCTTTCGCCGTATCCGCACTGTGTCTGCAGCTGCTCGGGTGATATCGGACTGCTGTCAGTGGTCAGCTCGCCGTCTTCCATATAGGCGAATTCCAGTGACGCCTCTGCAGCGATCGGGTAGGGATTGGAGGGATTATACAGCCGTATAACAACGGCATATTGTTCGCCTGCGGAGACGCTGACTGCGGAATCCAGATCAACAGTGTGATATCCGGTGAACACTTCTTTTCCTCTGGTGACAGCAGACGGTGTTCCCGAAGTCGGATCAGAAGGGTCGGAAAGATTGGTGTAAACGGTGATTTCATATTCCGCGTTGTTGTCGGTGGTATAGAATCCTGCCGCACAGACAGCTGCATCTTCCTGTGCGGTAAAGATATTGGCGAGATAGGCGGTATTGCTTTCGCTTTCACCCGCCGCAACAGAGGTTTGCCAGCCGAGGCTGTCGTAGCTTTGCTGTGCGGCATAATTATCACGGCTTTCAGCGAACAGACAAGCAAAGTCGTACATCGACTTGTCCTCGTAGGAGATCCAGCAGTAGCCGGCTTCGCCGTTCGATTCGCCCCAGCTGTTCTTGATCAGCCAAGCGCCGTCCTGTTCCGGTTGTGTACCGGAAAGAAAATTCTTGCGTGAATAGGTGTCGTCCCATCCGATGAGCGTGACTGCATGATTCGGCTCGGTCGGCAAAGGGGTGTAATATGCGGCAGTCGCTTCATTATATCCGCTGCCTGCATAGTAGGATATTGAGAGTGTGTGTCCTGAAAGCAGAAGTGCTTTCAGCACGTTATGATCCAGCACAGTCTGATTCGTCCACAGATCCTGATAATTTGCGATATAATATGCGTCCTGCAGGTGGAATTCTGCCTGATCGCGCAGCTGCAGCTTTTCTTCCTCAGTCAGCGACTGGAAGTTGAACAGATCATACGCCACGTCTGATTCATAGACCGGGCCGTACCACATGGATAGTGCGCTGATGCCGAGGAAATCCCAGCCGCCTTCGTTGAAAACAATTCCCTGCGGCGAGGAGGGGTTGACTGTGTTGTCGCCCCAGTAGGCGTAGTAGGAGAGGTGCCACTCAGAGAGGTCGATGGTTTCGTCATATGACATCAGCGAGGTTTCCATGGATGCGAGCAGAGAATGCGCCCAACAGGTGCCGTACATCCCCTGATCGCGCACAGGTGTAACAAGACCCTGATCACGCAGATCGAATGTGTCAGGGAAAGCGGTTTCGGCTCCGACGATGGATGTGATGTCGATCGGGTCGAGATTTGCCGCATAGAGCGGATCCAGCTTCACGATCTCACTGTTCATTCCGCCGTAGACGGGACGCACAGAAAGCGGCGCACAGATAAACGGAGCGTCTGTTGCGGAAGCGGACTGCAGTGTATGGATCTCCTCCGCAACAGCTGCAGCCGGCAGGGAAGAGAGCAGTGTGACTGCCGCAGTGAAGGCGGGCAGCAGTCGGAAGTGTTTATTTCTCATGGGGAGAATCCTCCTCGTGTTTTTGTTATGAGCGTTCATATAACTAAACCAATTATAACAGATATTTGTTGAAAATGCAAGAAAAGCCGTGAAAAAACAGTTTGAATTTTCACGGCTTTTGTGGTATACTATTGTTATGTGTTCTGCGGATAAAGCTCCCGCAGTTCTTCCAGTGTAATCGTGTACGGATGGCTGTAAACATGGCGGAGGTGCTCAGGCGTGTTCTGTTCCTTGATGTGAATGGTGTGCCAGGTCAAAAACCATAGCCAGTGCGCGCCGTCTCTGATCAGATCATCGGGATCGGGAATCGGACCGCATTCATGATAAGGAATCGGCTTTCTGTCGCCGAACCGTTCATACAGCCAGCTGTATTTCTTGATGTTTGTTCCCACGGAATAATCGTCCGTGCCGACAATGTCGCAGTATGCATCGCCGGGATACCAGCCGTCTTTCAGTTCGCCGCTGTATCCCAGCACCCAGATCAGATTGTTGAGCTTGTGCAGGTTGGTATAGCGGTCATACATCATCCGCCACAGACGGATGAACGGTTCTGCACCGCCTTTTCCCCACCAGAACCACTGTCCGTCAAATTCATGGAACGGTCGCCAGAGGACAGGAATATTCGCTTCCTGCAGCTCTTTGAGCGCCGCAGCGGCTCTGTCCATGTGGCGGAGTATCGCGTTGTGGAGGTCTGTTCCCTCAGTGAGTGACGCTTCCATATCAATTTCCTTCTGGCTGTCAGGATAGCCGAAGCCGTCTGGCGGTGCACCCCAGTGCCAGCAGATTGAAACGATACCACCCTTTGCTGCCCATTCTTTGGAACGCTGAACGGTGCCGTCGTAGTCATCATGAATAAAATCCAGACCGCGGATCGCGGGAAGCGAGTCTGTGACCGATTGGATATATCGCATTTCATCATCAAAATCGCCGTGTCTGCCGCATTCCTGCTGTCCGGTCAGGATCCGCTTTCCGCGCAGCGAGGCGATAAAAGCAAAGAGGCGTTTTGCTTCTTTGGTTGCATTCGGGTTGGTCAGGCGCATCATACTATATACACTTCCATTCCAGATTCAGATTACAACCAGTTTACTGGATTTCTGCTGTTTTGTCAAGCGGATCGGGAAATTTCAGAAATATCGGAAAAATCGCAGGAAATCCCTTGACAAATCGAGAAAAATGTGATAAACTTATTAAGCCGCATATTGCAGGCTCGTAAAGTGACGTATATCGTCCGCCTGTTGTAGCGAGTTTTTAGGAAAAGGCAGGTGCCAGAAAAATGTACGCAGTAATTGAAACAGGCGGTAAGCAGTACCAGGTAAGCGAGGGCGATGTTCTCTTCATCGAAAAGCTTCCGGTAAACGCTGAGGAGACCGTCAGCTTTGACAAGGTTGTTGCAGTAGGCGCAGAGAGCGGTCTGACCGTTGGCGCACCCTACGTTGCAGGTGCAACCGTTGAGGCAAAGGTTCTGAAGAACGGCAAGGCTAAGAAGATCACCGTTTTCACTTACAAGCCCAAGAAGGGTGAGAAGAGAAAGATGGGTCACAGACAGCCCTATACGCAGGTACAGATCTCCGCTATCAAGGCGTAAGAAATGATTTCTGCAACATTCCATCGGCAGAGCGGTTCTCTGCTGAGCGTCTGCGTCAGCGGCCACGCTGAATTTGCTGATCCCGGACAGGATATTGTCTGTGCGTCGGTTTCTTCGGCTGTGATGCTGACAGCGAACACCATCACTGAGATCTTTTCGATCAAAGCAGATGTGTCCGCAACGGCAGATGCAGTTACAATACGTTTGTCGGAAATGAGTGCGGATGGTTCCCGTCTTCTGGAGGGGCTGCTGCTTCATCTGAAGGAGATCGCTTGTGATTTCCCCGACAATCTGAAACTTCAAATTACGGAGGTGTAATATCATGCTGAAGATTAGTATGCAATTCTTTGCACATAAAAAGGGATCCGGTTCTACCAAGAACGGTCGTGATTCTGAGGCAAAGCGTCTGGGCGTGAAGCGTGCAGACGGTCAGTACGTTCTCGCAGGCAACATCATCGTTCGCCAGAGAGGTACACACATTCATCCGGGCGAGGGCGTTGGCATCGGTTCTGATGACACCCTGTTCGCAATGATCGACGGTGTCGTTCGTTTTGAGCGTCTCGGCCGTGATCGTAAGAAGGCTTGCGTATACGCAAAGTAATCCGAATCCGGACACTATGAAAAGACAAAACCCCCTTGCTCCGGCCGGGGGGTTTGTTTTTGGAAAGGCGGCTGTTCGCCGCAGCAATGAGGTATTCTATGTTTGTTGATAAGGCGAGAATTACAATTCAGGCGGGCGACGGCGGCGATGGTGCCGTATCCTTCCACCGTGAAAAATATGTTGCGGCAGGCGGCCCCGACGGCGGTGACGGCGGAAAGGGCGGCGATGTCGTATTTGTCGTGGATGACAACTTCTCCACGCTGATTGATTTCCGCTATAAGCGGAAATATGTAGCGGAGAAGGGGCAGAACGGCTCTGCGCGAAACTGCACCGGCAGAAGTGCTCCGGATCTCATCATCCGCGTACCGCGCGGCACTGTAATCCGCGACGCGGAATCCGGACGGATTCTGGCGGATATTTCTACTGATACGCCTCAGATTATCGCGCGCGGCGGCAGAGGCGGAAAGGGAAATCAGAATTTTGCGACTTCGACCCGACAGATTCCGAAGTTTGCAAAACCCGGCTTTCCCGGCGAGAAGTTTGATGTCATTTTAGAGCTGAAGCTGCTGGCGGATGTCGGTCTGGTCGGTTTCCCGAACGTCGGAAAATCTACGCTGATTTCTGTTGTGAGTGCCGCAAAGCCGAAGATTGCGAATTATCACTTTACCACGCTGACCCCCGTGCTCGGCGTTGTGCGTGTGGCGGAGGAGAAGTCCTTTGTCATGGCGGATATTCCCGGACTGATCGAGGGCGCAAGCGACGGCGTCGGACTCGGGCACGAGTTTCTGCGCCATGTAGAGCGCTGCCGCCTGATCCTGCACGTTGTGGATGTGTCGGGTATCGAAGGAAGAGATCCGATTTCCGATTTTGAGATCATCAACCGCGAGCTTGCGAATTTCAGCGAGGCACTCGCAGAGTGTCCGCAGATCGTTGCGGCGAATAAAAGCGATATTGCCACAGAGGAGCAGATTGCGGCATTCCGTGACTATATCACAGGACTCGGACACAGCTTTTTCACCATCTCCGCGGCGACGACAGACGGAACTGCCGTGCTGATGGACGAGGTGTCCCGTGTGCTGGATACCCTGCCGCCGATCAAGGAGTATGAGCCTGAACCGCTTTCCGCGGACGAGATGCTCCAGAGAACGGGTGCAGACGGTGCATTTGAAATTGATGTCGAGGATGGCGTTTATTATATTGACGCGAAGTGGATGGAACCGATTCTCCGTACCGTTTCGATGGACGACTATTCTTCGCTCCAGTACTTCCAGCGCGTGCTCCGCAGCAGCGGTATCATTGACAAGCTGGAAGAAATGGGAATCGAAGAAGGGGATACGGTCAATCTGCTGGGCTTTGAATTTGACTATGTACGCTGACAGAGGAGGCGTTGTGCATGACAGAACGTGAGGCGTGTGCTTACAGCCCGCTGTCATTGGCGTTTCTGGGCGACTGTGTATATGAACGCTATGTGCGCGAACGGCTGCTCCGCGAGGCGAATATGCCTGTGGCAAAGCTGCACGCGCTGGCGGTTGCGCGCGTATGCGCGGAATATCAGTCCGTGGCTTTCGATACGATTCTTCCGCATCTCACCGAGCAGGAAGAGGTGATTCTGCGCAGAGGACGCAATGCAACAGGAAATACCGTTCCGAAGCACGCAGACGTCGCAACATATCGGCGTGCAACAGCGGTAGAATGTCTGTTCGGCTATCTCTGCCTGTGCGGGAATGAAGCCCGTATTGCAGAGCTGTTTGAACGGATTTGGACAGAAACGAAGTATTCAGAAAAGGAGTGACTTTTTCATGTCCGGACATTCCAAGTGGAGTAATATCAAACGTAAGAAAGAGGCGACCGATGCGGCGAAGGGTAAGATCTTCACCAAGATCGGACGCGAGATTATGGTCTGTGTCAAGGAGGGCGGCCCGGACCCGAACAGCAACAGCAAGCTGCGTGACCTGATTGCAAAAGCGAAGTCGAACAATGTCCCGAATGACAACATCGACCGCGTAATTAAAAAGGCAGCAGGCGAGGGTGACAAGAATAGCTTCGAGAGTCTGGTGTATGAGGGCTACGGCCCGAACGGCGTGGCTGTCATCGTCGAGTGCCTGACGGATAATAAAAACCGTACTGCCGGCGACGTCCGCCACTACTTTGACAAATACGGCGGAAATCTCGGTACGACCGGTTGTGTCAGCTTCATGTTCTCCCAGAAGGGTATCATCATTCTGGAGAATACTGGACTGGACGAGGACACTGTGTTAGAGGATGCAATGGAATTCGGCGGCGATGATATGGAGTTCGGCGAAGAAAGCGTGGAGATCGTCTGCGATCCCGCTGATGTGCACGCACTGCGTGAGGGACTGACTGAAAAGGGATATACTGTTCTTTCCGCAGAGGTGGAACAGATCCCGTCCACTTATACCACGCTGACGGATGAAGACCACATCAAGAAGATGAATCTTCTGCTGGAGCATCTTGAGGACAACGATGACGTACAGAACGTATATCACAACTGGGAGATGCCCGAAGAATAAATTTCAATGATTCGGAAAGAAGGAATGAAACATGAGCGAATGTACACATGATTGCAGCAGCTGCGGTCAGTCCTGCTCGGAGCGTAAGCCTGAGAGCCTGATTGAAAAGCCGCATGAGCTGAGCCGTATCGGTAAGGTAATTGGTGTTGTCAGTGGTAAGGGCGGCGTCGGCAAGTCGATGGTCTCCTCACTGATGGCTGTATCCTTACAGCGCAATGAGCATCGCACCGCTATTTTTGACGCAGATATCACAGGTCCGTCGATCCCGAAGGCATTCGGCATCCGTGAAAAAGCAAAGGGCGACGAACTGGGACTTTATCCCGCAGAGAGCAAGCTTGGCACACAGGTGATGTCGGTCAATCTTCTGCTGGAGAACGATACCGATCCCGTTGTTTGGCGCGGTCCTGTTATCGCAGGCGTGATCAAGCAGTTCTGGACGGATGTCATCTGGCACGACGTGGATTATATGGTTGTGGATATGCCGCCCGGAACAGGCGATGTACCGCTGACCGTATTCCAGACCATCCCTGTTGATGGTATCATCATTGTCACCACACCGCAGGAATTGGTTTCGATGATCGTTGCAAAGGCTGTGAAGATGGCGCGGATGATGAATGTGCCGATTCTCGGCATTGTTGAGAATATGAGCTATGTGGAATGTCCCGACTGTGGAAAGAAGCTCCATGTATTCGGAGAGAGCAAGCTGGAAGAGGTTGCAAAGCAGTATGACCTCCCGATTCTCGCGCGTCTGCCGATCAACCCGAAGCTGGCAGCTGCCTGCGACAAGGGAACAATCGAGCTGTTTGAAGGCGACTGGCTGGATCATGCAGTTGCGGCAGTAGAAGCGCTCTGATCTCAGAATATTATATCCAATGCGGCAATTGCCCTCATATTCAGGGTGGTTGCCGCATATTGTTTTGTAGACTGAAATTTTGGAGTGTTGCTATGAAACGTGCGGTGGGACGGGATACATTTTTTCTGAGCGGAATCCAGTTGGGAACGCAGGCGCTTGGGTTGATGCTGAATGTATTTCTGACGCGCAGGCTGGGCAGCGAGGCAGTTGGGATGGTTGCGCTGATCAGTTCATTTTTCTGGCTTTGCTCCGTATTCGCCAGTGGAAACGGATTTGTCGCTGCGAGCCGCTTTGTAGCAGAGGAGATCGGACGCGGTACAGGAAATCCGCGACGGATGCTGTTGCATTGCGCTTCTTTGAGTATGCTGATGAGCGTGATTGTCAGCACGCTGATCTGTGTCGCCGCACCTCTGTTTGCAGAACGAGCACTGCATGATCCGACTGCAAAAAAGATCGGAAGAG
>SVNN01000020.1 GCA_015066905.1 Ruminococcus sp. | reverse complement strand
TGCAAAGCCATCTGCACAGCCGCGCTTGGCTGCCGCAAGGTCAAATACATTGATCACGCCGTCACAGGTCACATCGCCCTGCAACAGGGTCTGCGGCTTCGGGCCGTCAATTACAGTACCCGCAACCGCACCGATTGCTTCATCTACATAGAAATTATTGGTGCTGTCTGCCGTTTCAATATACAGCTGCAGATTTCTTGCATCCGCAGGAATCTGATAGTCTGTATTGGCAAGCTGTACCCATTCCCCCTTGATGGCAGTCGCTTCTGCAATCGAAGCATACTGGGTATCGCCGTTTGCGTCTGTATACTGCAGCTTCATGTAGAATGTATCAGTCGGGCTGCCGTCAAAATACTGCACAATGGCACTGAAGCTGTAAGACTCGCCCGGCTTGAATGCCGCCGTGCTCAGAGAACGGTATGCACCGTTCCATGCCGCAGTTCTCTCCTGTACAAGCATCGCTTCGCTTCCGGCATATGCCGTTCTGCCGCTGGTCATCACAGAAGCCGCGCCTCTGCCTGCCCACTCGTCCATATCACCCTCAAAGGTGCTGTGGAAATACCAGCCGTTTGCATCGGGTTCCATTACAGTCGGTACATTCCACGCCGCGCGTTCATAATCAAAGAAGTCGATATCAGCATAACCGCCGGTCGATTTCGTAGCGTAGCTGTAAATACCGCTGCGGTATCCGGTAAAGAGCTTGAGGTCATAGACCATGCTCAGCTCCTCACCGATCTGCGTCCAGTCGGTTCCGTTATAGGAATAGTAGAATTTCGCCTTGTCGATATTATATGAGCTGCTTCCGTCCGAATTCACCGTATTGAACAGGAAATCCGCCTTGAGATAGATTTCATTTCCGTTGAGATTGACCTGCTCTACGATATTGTCACGGCTGTCGGTTACTTTTGCTGAAGAAGAATATCCACCGTTGTTCGCCATATAGATCTTCTTAGAACCGTCATCCGCAACGTATACGCCGACGTTGCCGTATTTGAACTGGAATGCGGAAAGACCTGCGTAGTCGCCTGCCTTCATGCCGGAAGCATCCAGCTTGATAACGCTGCTGCAGGAAGGACCTTCTGTGCGCGTCGTAAGCGTGTTTCTTGCATTCAGCAGATGCGTCGCCAGCGTCTTGTTGGTGAGTCTCAGATAGCCCGGACGATCCGTAACAGACCACGCGGAATTGTCCGGATTGTGGTTCCACTGCCATTCCAGAGCAAGATCGTCATTCGAGCTGTAGCTGAAATCATCATCCTTTACCAGTGCGGTTCCCGTATAATCTGTTTCAATTTCCAGTGTAAGCGGCGCTTTGCCGTTCACGCCCATCATCGGCCAGCCGTTCTCCCAGGAAACAGGAACCAGAACAGGAATTCTGCCGACAGAACCATGGTCCTGGAACAGCATACCATACCATTTTCCGTCCGGCGTATCTACGATGCCGCCCTGTGCAACGCCGCTGCCATATGTGCCGACGCCTGAATTCAGAACGGTTTTTCCTTCATATGTACCAAGGATGTCCTTACTGCGGTAGCAAAGCTCGATTCTGCCGCTGGTGGAAGGCCATGCAATGATGAAGACATAGTAATAATCCCCGATCTTGTGTACATGTGCGCCCTCTCCTGCGAGATTATCCAGCCCCGTAGAGAATAGCCGCTTGGATGCGCCGCCTTCTTTGAAGCCCGTCATTTCGGCATTCAGTTCCTTGATTTCAATATTACCGCCGCCGCCGTAAATCAGATAGTTCCTGCCGTCATCGTCAAAGAACAGAGAAGCGTCATGGTACATACCATTGATCTCGCTTCGTGTCCATGTACCGTTTTCAATATCGGTCGTCTTGTAGATATAGGACTTGCCGGAGCCGTAGCTGCCGAAGAATACATAATATGTACCCTTGTGATAACGCAGACTGGTTGCCCACTGACCGTGTGCATAGTCATGCTTGCCGTTGGTCAGGTTCTGCACATCGCCGTCTGCATAGGTATCATACACATAATTGCAGATCTCCCACGAAACAAGATCCTTTGACTTCATGATCGGAGCACCGGGCGAGAAATACATGGTCGTGCTGACCATATAATAAGTATCCCCCACACGGATGACATCCACATCAGGTACATCCGCCCAGATGACCGGGTTGGAAATGGTCGTCGTCTGTGCTGCCTCTGCCTGTTCCATCGGCAGATAGCCCGTTGCTGAAACCATCAGCGCAGCCGTGACCACCATTGTCAGAAGCCGCTTTCCCTGTTTTTTCAGATGCATCAATCAACACCGCCTCTTCTAATAATCATATATTTGCCGCTGTTCATGAATTTGTAACATTATAGCATTCTACGGAAATAATTACAACTGAAAATATGAAGATTCGGTGGAAAAAACAAAGATTTTTATGCACAAAACTAATATACACTAACCAATTATACTACGTTAACATCATGAGGTATACAATCATTCCAAATTCAGTTTCAAATTCCGAAAAAAATTGCTCCGTTGGATGGCAATATGATTATCATTCATGTACAGCAAAAGCCTGAGTGGAATCCCGCCCAGGCTTTTTGTGATTCGTTTGCAGATCACTGCTGATTATAAGTCACCCACTGATAGCGTGCAGTAAGGGGCGTATTGCCGTTGTACGGCTTGAGCCATTCGTCCACTCCTGTTCCCGGCCAGGTGTTCATCATGATTCTTCCCGGCGTGCTGGGGATGTTGTCATATGCTGTATATACTGCCTTGCCGTCTACATACCATGTAATCGAATTGGGCTGCCAGTCAAATCCGTAGGTGTGATAGCCTTCCGACGCATCAAAACCGAGGTCGTACATATACTCATGATTGCCTACGCCGTTGGTGTAGTAGTTCAGCTGTACCTTGGTCGTGTCCTTGCCGAGAATCTCAATGTCGATCTCGTCCCACGGGTTGTTCTCAGACGGGCCTGTATAGGTAAAGAAGGAGGATACAACACCGTCGTTCTTGATCGCCTGCATAGAGGTTTCATAGTAACCGTAATGATAGTGATCTGTGGTACGATATTCCGCACCGGAATAATTATACTGTTCGGAATAATCGCGATCAATCGTCAGCGTGAGGGCACCGTCTTTGAATGCGGTATTTCCCTCCCTCCATACACAGTCGAAGCAAGATCCGTTTGACCACCCGTCAGATGCAAAGAAGTATGAGGAACTTCCCTGTCTGAAGTTATCATACATCGTTGCCGATGTGTTCGGCTGGGTGCCATAGTCCGGGATTACAGATGCAGGCACATCCGGTGTGATCACCTTGCCTTTGAGTATGCATAAATCAAAGGCATTGACTCTTCCGTCACTGTTCAGGTCAGCGTTGCCGGAAAAAGACGCCGTTCTGCCAAGGAGAAAGCCTTGTACAGCTCTTACGTCTTCCGATCCGACCGTTCCGTTATTATCGGCATCTCCAAGTACACCCGCCGCGCATACACCGATGCCCATCACACCCGCAAACGCAGCGGCTGTCATGCATGCAAGCGACTTTCTGAAAAAAGATTTCATCCGTGATTCCTCCCTCTGCACGATCATAATTTTCTGCACTTTAAGGATAGCATAGAATCAGGTGAAAATTATACCATTTTGAAATAATAAATAGTAATTTCTTAACCTTTCTTTTGAAAACTTTCGTTCATCCATCCGACTGTATAAAACCGCTTCCTATATTCTTTCGGTGTTATGCCGATGTACTTCCGGAATTGTTTGATAAAGTAACTCTGCGAGCTGAAATGGAGATAGCTGCTGATCTCTAAAGCAGAGAAATTGGAAAACTGGAGCATATTGGCTGCAGATTCTATCTTTTTCTGCATGATATATTCCGACAGCGTCACGCCCATTTCAGAGCGGAACAAACGTGAAATATAAGGTGTGCTGCAGGAAACAAAAGCTGAAATATCCGCAATCAGGATTTTCTCGTGCAGATGATCGCTGATATAATCAAGTATCAGCGTCATCGTTTTGGAGTAAATGTGACCGTTGGTAATATGGCGCATCCGTTTGGTAAATTCGATCGTCATCCTGTAATGGACATCGTTGATCTCCTCTCTGGATTTGCACTGATCCGTCTGACGGATATAAACATCACTCATACTGTATGCCTCTTCGGGCGTGAGCCCGCCATTGATGCAAAACCGTGTGATCATCGCGATGCTGACCACCAGATGATATTTCAGATTCTGCAGCGGATCCTGACTGAGTTTGCCGAATCCTTCACCACCGAGCGGTGTAAACAGCGTTTTCACCGTTTCCAGACTCCCCGAACGCACACTTTCATAAAACGCCATTTCGCGTTCAAAAGGTGCATGGCTGAATCCGGTTTCACGCTTTTCAAACAAATGCTCCGCCAGGGCTTTGCGGGTATTGAGATGATAAATCTCCTCCTCTTGATCTGATCGTTTATCCTGCTCTTGCATGAAACCGCCTCCTTATTCTTGTACGGCTCTGTTGGATTTGTCAGCAACATTATAACACGAATCCAGTGCAAAATCAATCTGCAGTTGACAACGGCTCTGGTCGGATGTATAATCAATACCAGAATGATATATCACAGTAGTGTGAGAAAGCAAAGGAGTGTTTGAAATGAAAAAAAGATTCATGTCGATTGCGACGGCGGTTGCAATCACAAGCGTTGCCTGCCCGTTCGCGATGTATCAGACAAGCGCAGATGCGGAAAACAGTTTTTTGTTCGGCGATCCGAACGGAGACACAGAAGTCAACACGAATGATGCTGTGGTGATGCTGAAGAATTACGCACAGTATATGGTAAGCGGTCAGAACACGCTGACAGACGAACAGATCCAGGCGGCGGATATCAACTCTGACGGAATTGTGGACACCA
Organism: Ruminococcus sp.; assembly: GCA_015066905.1. GTDB lineage: Bacteria > Bacillota > Clostridia > Oscillospirales > Ruminococcaceae > Ruminococcus_F. The sequence continues at coordinate 15,279 of SVNN01000020.1, read as the reverse complement.
ACGATGCTGTTTTAGTACTGAAATATTACGCGGCATCCATGCTGGGTTCAGATGTCACCTGGGAAGAGCTGCTCGACCCTTCCGGGACACCGGATCCCGATACGGGTGATACGCTTACGATCGTGACATTCAGGAGTGATGAACAGATTTATGCAGACTATTTGCCTGAGCTGTCCGGCATCCCCGTCAATGTGCAGATTGTCGGAAATTCCTCTATTGATTTTGCCGAGGAACTGGTGACTTATCTTGCGGAGGGAAATGATGCAGATCTGCTTTACACAGAAGGAAATGAATATGACAATATGCAATTGGATGATGATTCTTTCACACTTCCATTGTCTGAACTGGGTATCACGGAATCTGACTGCGCGGATCTGTATACATACAGCCTTCAGCGCGGATATAATTCCGACAGCACGCTGAAGGCGCTCCCGTTATATACCTGTCCCGGCGGATTTCTCTACCGCGCTGATCTTGCTGAAACTTATCTCGGCGCAACATCGCCCGAGGAGATGCAGACGCTGATTCAGGACTGGGACAGCTTTGCTGACACGGCACAGGCACTTTCTGCGGCAAGTGAAGGTTCGGTTACGATGACTCCGTCAATTGGTGACATTTTCCTGGCGCAAAAGTATCAACAGCCGTGGGTCGATCCCGCAACAAAAAAAGTTCTGGTCACAGATGAGCATCTTGCGTTTGCGGAATACTACAAATCTATTCGCGGCACAGGCTATAATCCTGAAATAAACCAATGGCAAGACGACTGGGCGAACACGGGAAGAAACGGAGAAGCATTGGGTTACTTTGCAACCGACTGGAGTTTTTCGATTTTAGCAACCGGCACGCCTGAAATCAGCTGGGCGGTTTGTCAGGGTCCTGCGCCTTTCTACTGGGGCGGCTCATGGATGTCGGTATATGCAGGAACGGATAATCCCAATGCCTGCAAGGATTTCTTTGAAACGATATTGTTCAACGCGCAAACCTCCGCTGAGGTTGCTATGCTGTACGGTGCGCCGTCCGCAAACCGCAACGCCAACCAGATCGCAATGGAGAACGGCCTGGGTGTATATGACTGTCTGAACGGACAGAATGCACTGGAAGTCATGCTGGAAAATGTGGACAAGCTGGATCTTCCTGCATACACCAAATATGACAACGCTGTTTGCTATGTGTATCTCGATGTTGTGACTGCCTACGCAAACGGCGAATATGCAGACCTGGATACGATGTGCGCGGTATATTACAGCGAGACGGCAGATCTGCTGGCAGAATAATCGCCACGCCTGCAAAAAAAGCGACCGATCTTACAGATCGGCCGCTTTTTGTATGTCTGTCAGGCAATCAACAGCTGTTTCATCATACAAAGATCAAATCCATCCAATTGTCCGTCCTCCCGCAGATCGGCTTGTTTCCAGTCATTCAGATCACCGTCGCAGACGAGATATTTCTGCACCGCAACAACATCCGCTACGGAGAATACCCCGTCGCCGGTTACATCACCGCAGACATCCTGCGGAACATACTGATCCCTGATCGCAAGCAGCTGTTCATTCAGCACGCTGTCCGTCATCCGATAAGCCGTGCGATCGTAGTGCAGATCGGTGGTATCCCACAGCACAGGACAGATTCCGCCCCTTGAAAGTGCCGCTTCACACACCGCGGTAAGAAAACGTCTGACAGACGCTTCTTCTTTATTCTCCTTCGGACAGCCGAATTCGCCGATGATGACCGGAATTCCCTGCGCAGAATACCGCGCATCCAGCATATCCATGTAATAATTCAGTTCATCATAATCCGCATCTGTACCCCATGTGGGAGTTGCCTTTCCCCAGGATTCATCCTGTGTCAGAAGCGCGAAGCCTGCCGGTGTATAGTAGTGTACAGAAAGCGCACATCTGCCGGCGGGATCTTCCGGCATACGGAACAACGGGTCACAGGTCAGGGTGATGTCTGTGTTATAGCCCGAAATCAGCAGGTGACGCTGTGCGTTGTTGCCGCCGGATGCACGCACGACATCGACAAACGCCTGGTTCACTGCATTCGCATATCCGTACGCCTCTTCTTTTCCTGTGGTGCCGCCCCACTGGTTCCATACAGACGACCAGCCAAGCTCCTCGTTCTGGGATTCAAACATCAGATAGTCGCCGTAGTCACGGAATGCGGCGGAAACCTGCGTCCAGATCGCCGTATATTTTTTCATACATGCGTCATAGTCGGTGGGCAGTTCTTCCAGCCAGCCGCCGTCCCAGTGCAGATTGATGATGACATACAGATCCGCGTCGAGCGCCCAGTCAACCACCTGTGTGACTCTTGCAAGATAATCCGCGTGAATGGTATAGCTTCCGTCATCCGCCATCATATTCGACCAGGCAACAGGAACACGAAGCACACCGAAGCCCGCGTCAGCATATCCCTGTATCATCGCCTCGGTTACAGTAGGACTACCCCAGGCTGTTTCATAGGCATTTGGCGTTCCGTCACCCCATTGGTCGATCCAGTCACCGCAGGATTCAAAGGTGTTGCCGAGATTGATGCCGATTCCCATATCCGTAACGATCTCCATCGTTGTCATATCACGCATTGCGGAATTGACAGCACTGCTTTGCATCTGCGGAATTGCAGCCAGTAAAACTGCCGCTGATACAGCACTGCTGATGATTGCCTTTAGTTTCATATAATCATTTCTCCTATCTATCATGCGTTGTAAGCCGAATTGTTCTGTGTTCATTATACAGTCTGCCTTTCATGAAGTCAATAGAACAGTGTCGTTTTGTCCACCTAATTTTCAAAATATGCACCTTTTCAGTTGACGGCAAGGAGGAAATCGGATATAATGAAAGGGTGAAAAGGGAGGAATCGCTATGCCTCGCAGAAAAATTGCTGTTATTACCGCAAGAGCCGACGACAGCGAACAAAGAACAATTCTCACAGGAATTACTGAAACCGCTTTCGCGCTGGACACGGACGTAGTTGTATTTTCCAACATTTACAACCATTGGATTTCGGATGAGCTCCTGAATTATGAAAACCATATCTATGACTTTTTTCAGCCGGAACAATTCGATGGTGTCATCATCACAGCGGAATCGTTTCTGCATCTCTCCGTGCTGGACGATGTATTCGGGCGCATCCGCACCGCCGCGATTCCTGCTGTGATCATCGACGGCTCAGCCGAAGGATTTCAGAGCATTACCTCGGATGACGAAGCGGCTCTGAAGGAAATCACGGAACACCTCATTACGGTTCACGGACTGTCACAGATTGATATTCTGACCGGCCCTGCGCATATTCCCGTATCCCACACGCGCGTGGCCGGATGCAGACAAGCCTTTGAGGCACATGGCATCCCATTTGATACAAATCACGTCTATTACGGAGATTTCTGGCATGATTCCGGCGAAGCACTTGCAAAGCGCTATCTCAACGGCGAACTGCCCCTGCCGCAGGCGGTCATCTGCACCAACGACTATATGGCATACGGTCTCTGTGATGCACTGACAGCTGCTGGCATTGCAATTCCTGCACAGCTGACGGTCACGGGATATGACTACACAGAGGGCAGAATCTATTACTATCCGGTTCTGACGACCTATCGACGCAACAGGCAGCTGCTGGGTGCAAGAGCCGCCGCGCAGCTTCTCTCCCCTGACAAGAACATCTCCGCGCAGGCGGACAGACTGATCTGCGGCAACACCTGCAGCTGTGGTGTCAATACCGCACAGCTCAACGAAGAAATCCGTGCAGTCCGAATCGGTCAATTCCATTCTGCAATGAACTCTGCCGCACAATTCTCCAACCGTCTGACACTATGCCGCACCATTGCGGAATATACAAGTGTTTTAGCGGAATATTTCTATCTCTTACATGGTGCAGACAGGCTGTATCTTTGTCTGGACAAGGCATGGAATCACGCGGCGTATGAGGGGGATACATTTTTGTGCTGCATGGTCAACGGAGCGGAAGCTTCTGACACGCCGCAGCACTTCAAACGGGAGATCCTGCTCCCCGCACTCTATGAAGAACGCGAAACACCGATGGTATACTATTTCAGCCCCCTCTGCTTTCAGATGCGGCTATTCGGATATACAGCACTCGCCTATTCACAGCCGCAGTGCTACGATTTCAGCTTCCGCGACTGGAATAAAACAGTCGTGAATACCCTGGAATTTCTGCGGATGAAGAATGATATTCACTATCTGACGCAGTGTCAGCGCGTTTCCTCGCTCTATGATTCCCTGACTGGATTTTATCATCTGCGCGAGTTCCGCAAGATCATCGAAACGGCAGATGCCGAGCTGGCTGCGAATTGCTATTTACAGGCGATAAAGCTAAGTTTCTCCGCTGACGGAGAATATCTCTATGGCGAGAATTATCGCAGTGATATCATTTCAGAATGTGCCAAAGCTGTGAAGCAGGCAGCAGGCAGACATGAAATCTGCTGTCGCACGGCGGATGATCTGTTTCTGATTCTTTGCAAAGCAAAAGACGGTGCTCTGTTTTCAGATAAACTGAAGGTCATGATGCACCACGCGGTTTGCGGAAAATATGAAGAAGATCAGGTCATCATCGCTTATGCTGAACACAGCGGAACAATCGACTCTGCAACGGTGGATGCAATCTGCCGCACCGCGGAAGGAATTGCCGCAGACAAACGAAAAGAGATCGCGCAGAGAAAACAGCAGCCGCATTACCGCGCATTCTATGAACTGCGAAAGAATATGCTGGCATCGCCGAAACATGCTCCATCCTCTGATGACATCTGCAAAATGCTCTGTCTGAGCAAGGGATATTTCAGGCTGACTTATAAAAAATGCTTCTGCACGAGTTATGTCCACGACTGCATCCACGCACGCATCATGCTTGCCTGCTATCTGCTCTGCACCACGGCTATGAGCGTCTACGCGATCGCGCTGGAATGCGGATATACAGATGAAAAATACTTTGCCAGACAATTCAGACAAAGCGTCGGCTGTTCGCCTGTGCAGTACAGAGAACGGCACTGCTGATCAAAACATAAAAAGCATCTGTGCCCAAAAACACAGATGCTTTTTATTTGTCAGGTATGATCAGGATACCTTTTCAAAATACCAGTGCTGGCAGCTGCTTCCGTTCACCTTCATCTGCTGTACATTTGCGCCGCTTGCTGTGGATGCATCCGCAACCTCGACGCACTTCACACCGCCGCTGTAACAGTTGGTGTGAATAATATAGCTTCCGTCTGTATTCTTCGTAAAGGTGAACTGCTGACCGCGGGAATTCGATTTTTCCCAGATCTGCACATTGGTTCCGTTCGCAGAATCGCCGCCGTTTACATCGAGATAATAGGTGCTGCCGTCACCGAGCTGCGAAATCAAATAATAAAATCCGTTTCCGTCCTCTGCAAGCTTCCATGTATTATGCGCTGATGCACCATTTGCACCCCACTGCTGGACATTTGTGCCGTTGGCAGAAGTACCGCCCTCTACTTCAAGATACAATCCGCTGTTTGCATTTCTGATCATATAAACAGCATTTGCCTCCAGTGCCGATGTGCCGATATAGCAGATATCCGGCGTGCTGGGCTGCTCCATGCCATAGCCGAGGAAGTAATCCAGCATATTGGACTGATAGTAGCCCTTCGCTGTCATACAGTTGCGGTAACATGGATTCTGTGCCAGGCAGTAGATTCTTTCGTCTGTGGGGATGGTTGTGGTATAAATGACCAGCTCATCCGTGTCATAATTGACCTGCACGGTTTCTTCGCGCCAGTCACCAAGGATGTCCGCGTGCAGCATTGCTACACCGCGTTCACTGCCGCTTGCGCCATAAATCTTCCAGCAGGTGTCCACGCGCTCCACACCCTTGGTCTCATAATTCCACTTCTCGATCTTACCCTCGTTATAGGATTCACTGAACAGGTCGCCGTCCCAGAAAATACGGAATACAGGATACGGTGTGGTGTCGCTGATTTTCTCATCATCCATAGAGTACATTCCCTGGAACGACCAGCACTCCATCCCCTCGTAATTGGGATCAATATCTCCGACATTACCGCGTCCCACATCAGCAGTACCCTCTGCGGCGTAATGCTCCCAGATCAGCGCACCGGTTGATGCGTTATAGAAGTATTCCAGCAATCCGTTTGCATTATCCTGCTGGATACCATAGCCCATCATCTCGTTGCCGTTGTTGGCATTTTCAAAGGAACCGACATACCAACGGTCACCGTGTACAACATGATCCACGGTATAACGCAGACTGCCGTCGCCGTTGATCGCATATCCCATGTGGAGGACTTCATCCTTGCCGTCATAGTCCACATCTGCAACACGGATCTGGTGTGCTTCTGCGCCATATGCACCAGTCTTCCACTGCTGCACGAATTTTCCGTTTTCATAAGCATATGCCACGTTATAGCTGTTGAAGGATTTATCATCGTTGCGGTTCTTGACCCAGCAGACCAGACTGGGCTTGATTCCGTCCAGATAGCCGATCTCCATCATACATGCCTTGGGGCCTGCCTCGATTTTATCATCCGGAACAGGCGCTGTATCCTGCAGCGCACCGGTCATACCGTCGATCACAGCAATCGCCTGTCCATTGGTCACGCTGTTGGAATAAACGCTGCCGTCACCAAAGGTCACGCCGTCTGCAATTCGTACCATGACCTCTGCATATCCGTCACAGTCAATATCATAAACCGTTGCGCCGTCCCACATACCGACATCAATGGTGGATGCACCCGGCTCAATCTGATAGCGGTCTGTACTGTTATATCCCATATCCACCGTCCAGAGATAGGTGCCATCATGCAGATACGCCTCCAGCTTCTGGGTTTCTTCATCCGTTCTGTCAAGCAGATAGTCATAGGCGCCGTCGCCGTTGAAGTCACCGACCCAGACAAAATGAACCGTTCCGCCGTCCCTGATCGGCACAGTAAGATAAGCACCTGCGCCCTTATTGGCCTGGAGCGTGAAGCTTCCGTCCGTATCCCGTTCCACGCCGTTGTAAACAGTCTTGACAAAGTAGGTGTTTTCCTTGGAACGATCCGCCGTGGTATCGATATAATTCGTGCCGCCGAGAATCGGTGTGTCGTTGAGTCTGACCGTTTCACCATCCGTCGTTCTGTAAACATAGAAGCCGATGTCACCCTCGTCTGAAGCGAGCAGTCGCCAGCTGATAAATACGCCGTTTCCGGAATTGAGCGCCACAACGCCACGATCCAGTTTTTCCATCATACGGCTGCCTGTGAGCGTCTTGATCCCGTCGTACACCACCGGTTCCTCATGGATATAGGAATCTCCTGCCGGGAAGCTGTCGATCCGCGCCAGCAGATAGTCCTGCAGCATACGGGCATCCGCACTGTCAAATGTTCCGTTTGCGTCAAGATCACTGATTTTCTGCTGGATACTCGTCAGAGCGGTCGAAGTAACCAGATATTGTTTCATCAGGCACAGATCATGTACATCCAACCGTTCGTTGTTGTCCAGATCTCCGTAGTAATAAGGCTGCGGATCCAGCGCAGAAGCGGTGACTCCGCTTTCGGTCGGTAAAATGCCTGCACATTGTACCAGAGCAGCCGCTGCCGTGAAATATGCCAGCGCCTTTCGTCTGATTTGTTTCATAACAATCCCCCATTCTAAATTTTATCTGTTTCATTAGTTTAACACAATCATTCGGAAAAAGCAATAGTTTTTTAGACCATTAATATTACATTTTGTCTATTTTCATAATCCTTCTGCTCTTTAACTGCAATCAACAGCTCCAGAGCATCACCGCAGCTGACAGCTTTCGTCTTATTGCTTCTTGGAACGAAAGAGGTTACCGATTTCAAATTTGAAATCAGTAACCTCTTTCTTTACTACTGTATCATAAGTCTGAATTTCATTTCTGCAGCAGCAGTTCTCGCATCACTGCGGAAGAAGTTCACGTTTCATAGCAGTCAGATCAAAAGAATCCAGTCTGCCGTCTGCACACAGATCTCCTGCTTTGGCGTCTGCGATCTCACCAGCGCGGAGCAGCCATTTCTGGAGCATGACCACATCGGCAACGGATAATTTACCATCTGCATTCACGTCGCCTCTCACCTGTTCTGCCGCTCCGTTTTCATATTCATAGATCACCTTCACCTGTGTATATTCAACGGAAATGATATCATCCACGCCTGCCTCCAGCTTTTCAGAAGTATCCCACCATTTCTGCAGCTCAACCTTACCATCTGCAACCATAGCTTCCACATACGTTCCGTCATTGCTCAGCGTTCCGTCAAATTCAACCGAAGCGGTCGATCCTGTTCCGATGGGCAGACTAAAGCCCTCGTAAGTCCAGAATTCCGTACCTGCGCTGTCCGCTGCATTGATGCATACCGCACAGCCTGCGCTGCCCCAGGTGGAGCCGGCACTGGAGGTGACATTTGCAGTCATATCAATTCTGACCAGATGGGCAGGATCCGTGATCGGAATCTCGACATATCCGCTTTTGTTGATGTAATCTGAGGGATTGTCGATCGTCACGATCTCCTGCGTAAACTGATCGGGATCATATACCTCCAGATCGTCAAAATCAGAAGCGTCATCAGTAATGACGATCATTGCCGCGGAATAAGCAGGAAGCGTAACCTCTACAACATTATCCTCTACCTGATCAATCACATCAATCAGACGGATCTCTGCAGAATCGCCGTATACAGCATATACTGCAGCCGCTTCATAAGTTGTATCCGCATTCTTCAGCGAAATCACAGCCTGCTCCGGATTCTCCAGATCCTTATTTGTCACCATTGCAGTGACCACACCCTGATCTGCACCACGGATTGCGGCGTATGCACTTGCCTGGGAAACATCGTCGGTTTTGGTGGGAACCAGAGTATCTCCAAAGCTGCCGCCCTTGCCGTTATAATTGGTGTACAGGTTGATTCCTGCAAACTGATAGGGATTTCCGCCCCAGATCGACGCCATATATACACCGGCGTCTGCAAAGCATCCGAGCGCTTCTGCCTGCGCGATCGTACCACTGAGATCTTCACCGCCGAAATTATATTCAGTCACAGCAAGCTTGGTTCCGGGATAATACTTGTCAATCGACGCCTGCACAGTGGGAAGAATCGGCACATTCTCCTGACACCACTGCCCGATCCAGCTGTTTTCTACAAAGCCTTCCTCATACAGTGTGCGAACGGACTGCAGTCTGTCCTCGACGCCGACCCGCGCGGATTCTGAATAATAATGAATATCCAGAACATCCAGAAGACGCACGCCTGCTTCATCAGAGGCCTGCTTCATCTGATCCAGATAGCAGTCAATGTACCAATGATATCCGTTTGCCGCCTTGAGGGTTTCCCATTCGCTGCTGGCATCATCGTCATCCAGATGGTCATATGCAGTATATCCATACAGAGCAGGACCGAAAATTTCTGCATTGGGATCCAGCCGCTTGACTGCAGTTGCCATTTCAACAGATTTATCGCGCAGTTCCTGGATCGTCGTCTGCTCCGGATGGATGCGCGGATGGGTGCTGCTCCAGAGCGCAGGCTCATTATCCAGACTGTAACCCTGAATACCGGAGGCGGATGTAGAGTCACCCAGTGTCTGGATGATAAAGTTCACATACTCATCCATATACACCTTTCCGTCCGTCAGATCCGGCATACTCGAAAACGCACTGCCCTTGGTCAGCACGACCTCATTCCAACGATCAGACGGCGCCGCCTCCTGCTCGGTTACAATGCCGTCCTTATCCGCTGAAACATAACCGCAAAGCTGCAGGGTCGTCATTTTATAGCCGATGCCGTAATTCTTTGCTTCCTCAGAAAGCACCTGTACACAGTCGCCGGGGGCATCGGAGTCGGAAAGATTGTTGTCTGAACTGTGTTTCCAGTCAGCACCCGCATTAGAAGCATTGTTTTCCCAGTTATAGGCTACCATACGGTTTCCGCCCTGTCTGACAGCCGTGGTGGTGACGTTCTTGTAATTCCCCTGATTGCCATACTGGTTGATTCCATAGATATACGGGCTGATTGCTTTTGTTTCACCGCCGAGATCAATCTGAATCTTCATATCATACGACTCCTCTGCAAAAGCCGTCTGAAATGGTACTGAGAGAGAAACAGCCGCAACCGCAGCCGCCGTCAGCAGTGCTTTACATTTCTTCATTGTGAATTCCTCCTTCAATTGATTGCTTGGAACCATCCGGCTCTGCATCCCAAAAACTAATCTGTGGAACAGGATCCGTATTGGCTACATCCGGCATACGGAACGGACCCTGTTTCCATGTATCAATGTAAAGATCATGAAACCGGATATAACGTGTCAGAGATTTCGCCATTGTCAGGATGAAAAGAAGCGGCATGCTATTCACATATCCGTAAACGATCGACGGATCATCGGATATTTCAACGGATACCCGCCAGACAAGACCAAAGCGGTCGAGTCTGTCCATCACCTGTCTGACCTTCTCAACCGGCATACCGACCCGTGATGAGATCATACCCAGAGACTGCATACGGTTTCTCATTCCGCTGCCAAGATAATGGATGATGCGAAGCGCGTCCTTGTCAGCAAGTGTTTCAAACAGCCGTACCATCGTATCTGTGTCTTCTATATAAGCATTCACGCCATTCTCCGGTATCTTCAGAAAACAGAAGTACTTCAGATCATCATTCAGCCGTGCAATCGCGCATTCATAATCCGATTTCAGTTCGGCAAAGGTCTCAAGCTCCAGATTTTCCGGGCACGTCTGCTTGGAAAGCTTGTAATCGTGATATGCGGTCAGTACGGCATAAAACAGCTGCATCACGACATCCGCCCGTTCTTCCGCAGCGGTGTGCCGGATCTTATCCGAAATCATCTGCTCCAAATCCGGTTCTTCCTGCTCTTGCGCCAGTCCGAATAATACATCCAGAGAAATACCCAGTACAAATGCGATCCTTGGGAGAAACTCGCTGTCAGGAAGGCTTCCGTTTTCCCACTTTGAAACCGCCTGCGGCGTAACACTCAACTTTTCAGCAAGCTGACTCTGCGTCAATCCGCAGCGTTTTCTGTATTTTGTCAGGTTTTTACTGAATTTCGTATGCATAGCATCACCTCTTGCAAGCAATATGGTCGGAGATCCGGTTCCATTTATCTTTTCATTCTGCTGAATCATCGGTGAACGAATTTCTGATTTGATTATAACACAAAGATCCGTTGTTTTCAAGCAATGTCAATTCGACTAAAAACAACCGCCCGTTGTTTTTTGGCACGAAAAACAGGTCCTGTTTACTGTTACTGATGCAAACAGGCAGATATCTCCTCTGAAATATCTGCCTGTTTCGTATGATATGAAGTTTTAAGCAGCGCCGAGTAAATCAGACCAGTCTGCACCGCCAAGGATATCAGCGGCATAGTATTTCAGAATCAGAACAGCGTCATCGCTATTGACAATCTGATCCGAATTCACATCAGCAACCTCGCTCTGCACCTCATCCAAAAGGGATCCGCCCAGAATGGAAAGTGCATATTCTTTCAGTGTCAGCACAGCATCGTCCGCGTTGATCACCTGATTCTGATCCACATCGCCCAGCAAGGACTGCGGCGGCTGTTCTTCTTCACCGATCTGAAGATCCACGCTGCACGCGGTCAGCGATACACCGGAATAGCTCTCGCAGGTACTGCTGCAGGTGATCGTTTCCAGTCCGACGCCTGTGAAATCACCGGAGATCAGATAAGTATCTGCAAAAAGATCCCCTGCGTTGAGGAAGATCGGTTCTACCGTGTAGTCCTCCGCACAAGCCAGTGTGATGGACTCAGCTGTCATCGTTTCAGGATTCATGAATTTGCTGAATTTCACAACGATGCCATCCTCGGAATATGCGGCACTGACAAGTTCAGGCACAGCATAGCTGATCAGGCTGAAATTGATATCAGTCTGTACAGGCGGTACAGGAACCCATTCGCTGTACAGCGTTTCGTAGCCTTCCATTTCGCATTTTACCTGCCACATACCCTCAGGTACGTCCCATGCATAACGTCCATCCGCATCTGAATAGAGAATGCTGCTCTGGTCATAATCCTCCGCATTCCACAAAACCGCTTCTCCGCTGTCAGGATCCTGATAGTAGATTGAAAGCTTTGCGCCCTCAATGCGGTTACCTGTCACCGCCTCGTAAACAAAGCCGCTGGGGTCGATGATCATACGAAGGAAACCGTTTCCTTTGTAATACTGATCCAGCTCATACTGGAAGATATCCATGAGCAGACCAATTCCGAACGATGCGATAAAATTGTACGGCGGCGGCAAAATCACACCCGCCACAGTTCCGACCGTTCTGCCGATCAGGATCGCGTATGCCATGTTTCTCTCGGTATCCGTCTGTGCTCTGTGATAGTTCTTTCCGAACTCAAGACCTGCACCGATCATATCGATCAGCGGAGCACTCGGCGTAATTTCAGTGAAACTGGAGGTAGAATAATCATAAATGCCTTCCCAGATATCATTCAGAATGATGCATTCCAGATTATCCTTATCCTCACCCTCCGCGATCATCAGAATCGAAACGCCGGATTCAAAACCGGTCATATAGTCGTATATATTCAGCGCAGAATCAAAGAAATCAGAAGTGACATCGCGGTAATAGCAATGATATACAACATCATCCTTGGTTGTCTTGATCGACGATCTGGTGTATCCGTAGGATTCGGGAGAACGTGCGATCTCTTCTTTGGAAACTGTCTGATCATGAAAGACCATTTCGTCACAGCTGCCGTAATAATGCTTCAGATCCACAGAGTCCACACCGTCAGAAATCGTAATTGACAGCAAGGTTTCGTTCTCGTTTTCAGCAATCACCTCATGGCCGCTGTGATCCAGCACATCCTGCGGGATCTTGTCCAGAGAAACATCCTGATTCGGATCTTCTGTCTGGTCATATTCGAGATATGTATGCTCTACAATACTGATATTCAGAGAGCCGGCCAGATAGGACGCATTCTCCGGATCGAAATATCCTTCTGTAATCCAGCGCTGTTTTTCCGGATTCCAGAATGCCTCCAGACGTTTTGTGTCCTTACCCTTTGTACTGGTGACAAACATCTTGAAGATCTGCTCGTTATGATCTGCTTCGATTTCAAACTGATAATAGGTGGAAGAAAGCGAGAAGACCGGTGAAGCGCCTTCTGTGAACACATGGGTGATATCTGCTCTGTTGCCGCCGTTATAAATCAGCGTAACAGACTTGATCGCGCTCTTTCCTTCTTCGTATACCACCTCGACCTCGTCGCTGAGCACATCATTACTCTGCGCATAGATCACGTAGCTTGCGCCGGATTCCTTTTTGGGCAGGGTGACCGTTGTGCTGTATCTGCCGGTGTAGTCATTGGCAGTAACAGCTGCGCTCGGCATTCCATCAATATAAATGACAACCTCACTGCCCTTTTCTGTGATACCGTGCACGTCAATTTCAAAGCTGTTGGTTGTTCTGATGGTGCTGCAGGTGATCTGCGGAACATCGACATCCAGCCGACCGATGGTTTCGCTCCACCACTCATCGTTGTAGTAGAATTGCAGCTGCGCACCGATCGCATATTCTCCGTGTTCCAGAATACGGCAGGAGAATTTCACAGTGCCCTCCGGCTCAGTCATATAGAAGCCGTTGCTTGCCAGATCAGAGTATTCCTCGTCGATCACATCAGAAGAAATGCTCTCCGGCAAAATTACCATACCCTCCGGCAGATCAATATTCAGATAGTAATCCGAAGACGCATCTGCCACAGCGTCAACCAGCTGATAATGGAGTGTGTAATGTACAACACCGTTCACTGCAGATTGATCCGCGTTCGAAAGCAGATAGGAAGAACGATCCATCAGTGTAAAACGATGATCAAACAGGGAGATGCAGTTTTCAAATGTGGTGGATTGAAACGAAACAGGATCACTGCCGCCAATTACAGCCGAAAGCGCTGTACAGTCTGCAAATGAATAATACGACAAAGCAGAAACTGTGTCAGGCAGATATACAGTCTGGAGTGCGCTGCATCCTTTGCACGCGTAATCCGGTACAGTAACGGTACCGTTTGCAAATTCTACATAAGTCAGCTGGTCACAATCCGCAAATGCCTCATCCAGACGCTCCATCGCAGAAGGAATCACAACACTTTCAATTGCGGTTTCAGAAAACGCTCTGTATCCAAGCTCTGTAAGCGATTCAGGAAGCATAATCTGAGCGAGATTGGTGCATCTTTCAAACGCATAATCATCAATAATCGCAACGTTTTCCGGGATCTTCACACTTGTCAGTCCGGTACAGTCAAAAAATGCATTCCATGCGATTGCTGTTACTGTATCAGGCAGTTCGCATTCCGTTAAAGAGGTGCAGTATGCAAACAAGCCCTCCGGCACTATGGTCATTCCATCCGCCAGTGTAAAACTGGTCAGTTGTTCGCAATCAGCGAAAGGGCTATCTGCAGTTTCCAGGGTAGACGGAATTGTAATCGTTTCAATTGCGGTTTTAGCAAATACTCTGCATCCAAGCTCCGTCAGTCCTTCTGACAGCACAATCTCCGAAAGACCGGTACAATCTGAAAATGCATAGCTGTCGATAAAGGTAACGCTTTCGGGAATCGTCACACTTGTCAGGGCTGTACATCCATAGAATGCGTCCCATCCGATTTCTGTCAATGTATCCGGGAAGGTAACACCTGTGAGTGCGGTGCATTCATAAAATGCTCTCTCCCCGATCATTGTCAATGCATCTGGCAAGATGACGTTTGTAAGCGCAGTACATTTATAGAATGCGTCATGATCAATTGCTGTGATACCATCCGGAATCGTTACATCGGTCAGACCGATACAGTCAGCAAACAAGCCCTCCGGTATGATCGTCATTCCATCCGCCAATGTAAAACTGGTCAGTTGTTCGCAATCAGCAAAAGGAGCATCTGTTATTTCGAGGGTAGACGGAATTGCAATCGTTTCAATTGCGGTTTTAGCAAATACTCTGCATCCAAGCTCCGTCAGTCCTTCTGACAGCACAATCTCCGAAAGACTGGTACAATCTGAAAATGCATAGCTGTCGATAAAGGTAACGCTTTCGGGAATCGTCACACTTGTGAGAGCTGTACATCCATAGAATGCGTCCCATCCGATTTCTGTCAATGAATCCGGGAAGGTGACACCTGTGAGTGCGGTACATTCATAAAATGCTCTCTCCCCGATCATTGTCAATGCATCCGGCAAGATGACGTTTGTGAGCGAAGTGCATTTATAGAATGCGTCATGATCAATTGCTGTGATACCATCCGGAATCGTTACATCGGTCAGACCGGT
>SVNN01000155.1 GCA_015066905.1 Ruminococcus sp. | reverse complement strand
GAATCAGGAAACCATCAACGAGCTGCAGCAGACGCTCGAAGAAACCAAGCGCAGCACGCTGGAAGAGGCTGCAAAGCAGCGCGGCGAAGAGAATAATGCAAACGCGAACGAGATTCGTGAGTTTGCAAAGAACAACCCCGAACTGACCGCCGCACTGATCCGATCACTGATGAAAGAGGATGACTGAGAATGGCTGCACCGAAAACCAAAATTCCTTCCAGGACAAAAGCCGCGGCCGTTCTGATCGCACTCGGCGCCGACAGTGCGTCGCAGGTCTATAAATATCTGCGTGATGAGGAAATTGAAACCCTCTCCGCAGAAATCAGCCGGATCGACAGTCTGACCGCAGATGAGATGGCAGAGATCATGGACGAGTTCTATGAGCTTTGTCTGACACAAAAAATTATCACCGAGGGCGGCGAGGTCTACGCCAAGAACCTGCTTGAAAAGGCATTCGGCGAACAGCGCGCTGCCCAGCTGATGGAGAAGATCAGCAAGGCAGGCGAAAAGCGTGCGTTTGAGTTTATCGGAAAGGTGGACTACAAGAATCTGCAGATGATGCTCCAGAACGAGCATCCGCAGACGATTGCGATCATTCTTTCCTACGCACGTGCCGAGCAGGCTTCGCGTATCATCTCCGAGCTGCCCCGTGACGTCCAGATCGACGTCATCAAGCGTATTTCCACGCTCGATCACGCATCGCCGGAGATCATCCGCATCGTTGAAGAGGTGCTTGCAAAGCGGCTGTCCGCTGTGGCATCTGTCGATCTGATGGAAATCGGCGGCGTAAACTATATTGCAGAGATCATGAACCGTGTGGATCGCCGCACGGAGAAGTACATCTTCGACGAACTCAACGACGAAGATCCGGAACTTGCAGACGAGATCAAGAAGCTCATGTTCGTATTCGACGATATTGTTTATCTCGACAACATGGAGATTCAGGCATTCATTCGCGAGGTCGATACCAAAGACCTTACCATTTCCCTCAAGGCGGCAACCGAAGAGGTTGCAAATGCGATCTTCAACAATATGTCCCAGCGTCAGCGTGAACAGATCCAGACCGATATGCAGTACCTGCACAACGTCAGAATGCGCGACGTCGAGGAGGCACAGCAGAGGATTGTATCTGTTATCCGCCGCTTAGAGGAAGCAGGAGATATTGTCATCTCCAAGGGCGGAAAGGACGAGATCATTGCGTAGGATATTCCGTTCCGATGAGTTCCGTTTTCTTGATGAACCCGTGGTGGCACCCGACATTTCCTTTGGTGTAGCCGAGGAAGAGCCGGAGCCGGAACCGGAGGCGGTGCCGGAACCGGCGGAGATTACACCGATCCCGGAAGAGCCGTCTGAGCCGGCGTTTGACCCCGCGGCAATGGAGGCGGAGCTTCGCAGACAACTGACCGAAGAACTGACCGCATCGATCCGTGCCGAACTGGATGAGGAACTGCGGCTTGCAGAGGAAACACAGCGCGCCGCCTGCGCCGAAGCGCATCGCAAGGCACAGGAAGAGGCGGAAGCGATCCGCGCGGCTGCCCGTGAAGAGGCTGCGGCACTGGTTGAAGCTGCCCGCGGCGAGGCGGATGGAATCCGTCAGACTGCACATGATGAGGGCTACGCCGACGGTGTGGCACAGAAGATGGATGACGTTACCAAATGTATCGCAGACATCGGGGCAGAGATCGAGCAGATCAAGCGGGATCAGCTTGGTTTTCAGGAGGATTATGCCAGAGAACTGCGTGAGCTTGCGCTGGAGATCAGCGAAAAACTGCTCTGCACCAAGCTGGATGCGGATGACAGTCTGCTGCTCGGTCTTGTGCGCCGTGCAGTAAAGCCGATCCGTGAGGCAGGCTGGATCAAGATCGACGTTTCTGACAAGATCGGAGATTATGCGGCTGTGCTGGAAAAGATGATCGCCCAGACGCGCCCCTCCCAGAAGATTGAAGTTGAAATGCGCCGCGACGCCCACAAGGGCACCTGCGTGATCCAGACGGCTGACGGCGTTGTGGTTGCGTCGGTTCTGACGCAACTTGCAAATATCCGTTCCTATCTTGAGGAATTTGAAACAGAGTGCGAGGAAACTGATGAGACTGAACGCAGAGAAGCTGTCGCAGGAGCGCCTGCGTCGTAGCATCCGACTCAACAATTTCTATACAACCCTCGGAAAGATCGACCAGATTGTCGGACTGACCGTGGAAGCGACGGGACTTGCCTGCAACATCGGCGATGTGTGCAACATTGCCGTGGAGGGCGTGAACCGCCGGACAATCCGCTCTGAGGTCGTGGGATTCCGCAGCGGAAAGGTGCTTTTAATGCCGTATGAAGACATCGAAGGCATCGGCTACGGCAGCTTCGTGACCAATACGGGCGACAAGCTGAAGATCAAGGTGAGTGACGCGCTGATCGGCAGAGCCGTAGACGCGCTCGGCAACCCGATCGACGGCAAGGGCGAGATCCGCGCAGATGCGGAATACAGCATTCTCGGCACCCCCGCAAACCCGATGGAGCGTCCGCAGATCTCTCAGCCGCTGGAATTCGGCGTCAAGGCGATCGACGGCATGCTCACGATCGGCAAGGGCCAGAGAATGGGCATCTTCGCAGGAAGTGGTGTTGGTAAAAGTACACTGATGGGCATGATTGCCCGGAACATCAAGGCGGATGTCAACGTTATCGCCCTCGTAGGAGAGCGTGGACGTGAGGTAATGGAGTTTATCCACCGTGACCTCGGCGAGGAGGGTGCAAAACGCTCCGTGCTGGTGGTTGCAACCTCTGACCAGCCTGCAATGCTTCGTTCCAAATGTGCACAGACCGCCACGACGATCGCAGAATATTTCAAAGACCAGGGCAAGGATGTCCTTCTGATGATGGACTCCCTCACCCGTTTCTGTATGGCAGAGCGTGAGATCGGACTCAGTATCGGCGAGCCGCCGATTGCAAGAGGCTATACGCCTTCGATCTACGCGTCTCTCCCGAAACTCCTGGAGCGCTGCGGGAACTTTGAAACAGGCTCCATTACCGGAATCTTCACCGTTCTGGTTGAGGGTGACGACTCCAACGAGCCGATCTCCGATACTGTCCGCGGTATCATCGACGGCCACATCATGCTGTCGCGAAAGATCGCGATGAAAAACCATTATCCCGCAATCGATGTGCTGGCAAGCATCAGCCGTCTGATGTCGGAAATTGCAACACCCGAGCAGAAAAAGCTCGCAGGACAGATCCGAAAGGTGATGTCCCTCTATCAGGAAAATCAGGATCTGATCTCGATCGGCGCGTACAAGACCGGAAGCAATCCGGAGCTGGACTACGCCATCAGTCACATTCACAGCATCAACGAATTTCTGCAGCAGCCTGTGGATGTCAGATCAACATTGGAAGAAACGATCGCCCAGATGGGAGAGATCATCGCGTAATGACCGAACCGCAGAGGAGGAAAACGTATGAAGAAATATCGGTTTTCCCTCGAAAAACTGCGTTCCTATAAAAGACAGATGATGGAGCGC
>SVNN01000019.1 GCA_015066905.1 Ruminococcus sp. | reverse complement strand
CGGTGTGGTCCGACTCCTGCAGTTGCAACGCTGGTCAGAACCAACGGCGCGGACGCAGGTGTGATGATTTCCGCGTCCCACAACAGTGTGGAGTTCAACGGAATCAAGCTGTTCTCCGGTACGGGCTATAAGCTCTCTGACGACATCGAAGAGGAGATCGAGGCGCTGATCCTCGACCGTCCGCAGGATATGAATGCAAGACTCCAGTCCCACACAAATGTCGGACGGATCACGACCTATGAGAATGCGGCACGGGATTATATCCGCTATATCCGCAAGAGCATCCCCACCGACTGTTCGGGAATCAAGGTTGCGCTTGACTGTGCAAACGGAAGCTCTGCGGCAACCGCAAAGAAGCTGTTTGAAGGCCTCGGCGCAGAGGTTCTGCTCCTCAGCGACAAGCCCGATGGCACCAATATCAACGATAACTGCGGCTCCACCCATATCGAAAACCTGATGGAATTCGTTCCTGCACAGGGCTGCGATCTTGGTCTTGCCTTTGACGGTGACGCTGACCGCTGTCTGGCGGTGGACGAAAAGGGCGAGCTGGTGGACGGCGACAAGCTGATCGCCATCTTCGCAAAGGCATATAAGGACGCAGGCAAGCTGAAGAACGACACCGCCGTCATCACTGTGATGACCAATCTCGGTTTTTCGCACTTTGCCCAGCGCGAGAATATCAAGGTGCAGTCTACTGCAGTCGGCGACCGCTATGTGCTGGAGCGTATGCTCAGCGGCGGCTATAACATCGGCGGCGAGCAGTCGGGACACATCATCTTCCTTGACGAAGCAACCACAGGCGACGGACAGCTTTCCGGCGCAAAGCTGCTTGAGATCATCAAACAGTCGGGCAAGAAGCTCAGTGAGCTTGCTACTGTAATGGAGCACTTCCCGCAGGTGATGATCAATGTCAAGATCGCGCAGAATCAGCGCGAGATGTGGAAAAATGACGCAGAGATCACCGACCTCATCGAACAGCGCGAGAAGGATCTGGGCGATACCGGCCGCATCCTCGTGCGTGAGAGCGGTACAGAGCCGCTCATCCGCGTCATGCTGGAGGGCAAGGATTTCCGCCAGATCAACGACTACGCAATGGAAATTGCCGATAAAATCAAGGAAAAAGTAGGACGATAATCCGTGAGATATACAAAAAACTGGACATCTTACCGCCTTCTGGATACTTCTGAGGGCGAAAAGCTGGAGCGTTGGGGCAATGTCACCCTGATTCGCCCCGATCCTCAGATTCTCTGGAAAACACCGCACGATCACCCCGCATGGGCAGCCGCGGACGGACACTATCACCGTTCCTCGCAGGGCGGCGGCAGCTGGGAATTCAAGACCAAGCTGCCTGCCAGCTGGATTCTGCCCTACGGCGATCTGCGTTTCAATATCCGCCCAACCGGTTTCAAGCACACGGGACTGTTCCCTGAGCAGGCGGTCAACTGGGACTACATGGCAGGAAAGATCAAAAACGCCGGCAGAAAGATCAGCGTGCTGAATCTGTTTGCATATACGGGCGGCGCAACGCTTGCCTGTGCGGCGGCAGGCGCTGAGGTGTGTCATGTAGACGCGTCCAAGGGCATGGTACAGTGGGCGCGGGAGAATGCCGCATCCTCTGAGCTGTCCGACAAGCCGATCCGCTGGATCGTGGACGATTGTGAAAAATTTGTGCGGCGCGAGATCCGCAGAGGAAGAAAATATGACGCGATCTTAATGGATCCGCCCAGCTACGGCAGAGGGCCGAACGGCGAGGTCTGGAAGCTTGAGGACAACATCTATGACCTCATCTCCCTTTGTGTGGGCGCGCTCTCCGACGATCCGCTGTTCTTCCTTGTCAACAGCTATACCACGGGACTTTCGCCCTCTGTAATGGGCTATCTGCTCGATTCTCTGCTCCGCCCGAAGTTCGGCGGAAGCGTCAGCTTTGATGAGATCGGGCTTCCCGTTGTCCAGAGCGGACTCTGTCTGCCCTGCGGCGCAACAGCAATCTGGGAACGCTAGGAGGAAACCGATGGCGGACAACATCATCGAGGTGAAGGATCTTTACTTCGACTATGTACAGGAAACCGAAACCGAGCCGGAGATCACGCCGGTACTGAAAGGCGTATCGCTCTCTGTCAGACGCGGTGAATTTGTCGCCGTGCTGGGGCACAACGGTTCAGGAAAATCTACGCTTGCAAAGCATCTGAATGCGATTTTAACCCCGACCAAGGGCAGCGTGCTGATCGACGGCATGGATACCGCAGAGGAAGAACATCTGTTCGACATCCGTCAGCGCGTCGGCATGGTCTTTCAGAATCCCGACAACCAGATCGTCGCTACGATCGTCGAGGAGGATGTGGCGTTTGCACCTGAAAATCTCGGCGTTCCGACCGAAGAAATCCGTCAGCGCGTGGATGATGCATTAAAGGCGGTCAGAATGTACGACTACCGTCGTCACGCACCGCATCAGCTTTCGGGCGGACAAAAACAGCGCGTTGCAATCGCAGGAATCATCGCGATGCAGCCCGACTGCATCGTACTGGATGAACCGACTGCAATGCTGGATCCGCAGGGACGCAAAGAGGTTATGAAAACCATCCGCCGCTTAAACCGCGAAAAGGGAATCACCATCATCCTCATCACGCACTATATGGAAGAAGCAGCGCTGTGTGACCGCGTTGTCGTGATGGACGGCGGCACGATTCTGTTTGACGATCCCCCGAAGGAGGTCTTCTCTCACGTGGAGAAGCTGAAGTCGGTGGGGCTTGATGTTCCGCAGGTGACGGAACTGATTTATGAACTCAACTGTGCGGGCTATTCGCTGGATCCGCACATTATTTCCGAGGAGGAGGGCGCTGCGGCGCTTTTTGAACTCCTACGACCGTAAGGAGCGTGTCAATGGCAATCCTGCAAACAGAAGATCTGACCTACACATACAGCATCGGTACGCCGTTTGAGAAAACCGCGGTGGATCATGTGAATCTTTCCATCGACGAGGGCGAGTTCGTCGGTGTGATCGGTCATACCGGTTCGGGAAAATCCACGCTGATTCAGCAGTTTAACGGA
This sequence comes from Ruminococcus sp., assembly GCA_015066905.1. Classification (GTDB taxonomy): domain Bacteria; phylum Bacillota; class Clostridia; order Oscillospirales; family Ruminococcaceae; genus Ruminococcus_F. The sequence goes on along the minus strand of SVNN01000019.1, from coordinate 17,212 downwards.
CTGCTCCGTCCCACCGCAGGACGTATTCTCGTGGACGGCAAGGACATCTGGAAAGGGTCCAAGGCAGAGCTGCGCGCACTGCGTTTTCAGGTTGGTCTGGTCTTTCAGTATCCCGAATATCAGCTGTTTGAGGATACCGTATATAAAGACATCGCCTTCGGGCCGAAAAATATGGGTCTGGATGAAAAGGAGGTCGATCGCCGTGTGCGTGAGACCGCCAGGGCAGTCGGTGTGCATGACAGCTGGCTGGAAAAGCCGCCGTTTGCGCTTTCGGGCGGACAAAAGCGCCGCGTTGCAATTGCAGGCGTGATGGCGATGGAGCCGCGCATTCTTATCTTCGATGAACCGACAGCAGGGCTGGACCCCATGGGACGGGATAAGATCCTTTCCCGTATCAAGAACTATCACAAACAGCACGGCGGAACTGTTCTGCTTGTTTCGCACAGTATGGAGGACGTTGCGCGGTATGCCACCAAGCTTCTGGTGATGCACCGCGGCAGCGTGTTCTGTTATGATACCCCCGAGCGCGTATTTGCGCGTGCGGCGGAGCTGAGCGAACTGGGACTTTCCGTGCCGCAGATCACCCGTGTGTGCAATCTTCTGCGCGAACGCGGCATCGACCTCGGTGAAGAGGTCTACACCGTTCATTACGGCAAAGAACTGCTTTTGAAACGGCTTGCAGAGCTGAAAGGGGGCAGATCATGTTAAAGGACATTACCCTCGGACAGTTTTTTCCCGGCGACAGCGTTCTGCATCGCCTGGACGCGCGCTGTAAGTTGATTCTGACGCTGCTGTTTATTCTGATGCTGTTCATCAACCAGAGTGCGGTTGGTCTTGCAATCGGCGGTGTCTACACCCTGATCGCCGTTGCAATTTCTAGGATTCCGTTTCGTCTTTTTCTGAAGAGTCTGAAACCGATCCTTCCTGTTTTAGTATTCACCTCGGTGCTGAATCTGCTCTTTATTGAAGGCGGCGACACCTATTTCGCGTGGAAGTTTATCAAGATCACCGAAGAGGGTGTTCAGACCTCGGTGTTCATGATCCTCCGCATCGTCTTTCTGATTTTAGGCAGCTCTCTGCTGACCTATACCACCTCTCCGATCGCGCTGACCGACGGCATCGAATCCCTCCTCTCGCCGCTCAAAAAGCTGCACCTCCCCGTGCATGAGCTGGCAATGATGATGACGATTGCACTGCGGTTCATTCCCACGCTGATCGAGGAGACCGACAAGATCATCTCCGCGCAGAAGGCAAGGGGTGCGGATATGGAAACAGGCGGACTGGTGCATCGTGCCAAGGCGCTGGTGCCCGTTCTGATCCCGCTGTTTGTATCCTCCTTCCGCCGCGCAGAGGAGCTTGCAACTGCAATGGAATGCCGCTGTTACCGCGGCGGCGAGGGACGTACCCGTCTGCGCCAGCCGAAAACAGGCGCGCGCGACGTCATCGCGCTGTGCATCACACTCCTGTTCCTTGGCGCAGTGGTTGCTGTGCCGCGTCTGATATAAACGAGGTGGCGTGATGGAACGAACCCTCAAGCTGATGCTTTCTTACCGCGGAACCCGTTACCACGGATTTCAGCGGCAGGAGAATGCAGTCACGGTACAGTCGGTGACTGAAGCGGCGCTCTCCAAGGTGCTGAATCAGCCGATTACAATCACCGGCTGCTCCCGCACCGACACAGGCGTACACGCCAGACAGTTCTGCTGTTCGCTCAAAACCGACCGTATGATTCCGCATCTGAACCTGATGCGCGGTGTAAACGGCGAACTGCCGGACGATATCTCCATCCTTTCGTGTGAGGATGCCGCGCCTGATTTTCACGCACGGTTTGACTGCAAGGGAAAGGAATATATCTATCGCATCCACAACAGTGAGAGTAAAAACCCGTTTCTGACTGATCTTGCGCTCCACTATCGCCGTCCGATGGACATTCCGCGGATGCAGGCGTGTGCACAGGTGTTTGTCGGAACGCATGATTTCAGAACCTTCTGTGCGTCGGGCGGGATCAAAGAAAACACTGTGCGGACGATTTATGAAATGTCTGTGAAAAAACAGGGAGATTGCGTCGCAGTACTTGTAAAAGGCGACGGATTTCTGTATAATATGATTAGGATTCTGGTCGGCACGCTTCTGATGGCGAACGAGCAGCATCTTACCCCCTCGGATATGCGTGAGATCCTTGCGGCGAAAGATCGTCTCCGCGCAGGAAATACCGCGCGCGCACACGGGCTTTATCTGAACCGCGTGTTTTATGATACCGCATATCAGACTGAATCCACAGAGGAATTTCCGTATTTTTATTAAGGCGGTCATCCGCCGGAAGAACACAAGAAAGGTAGCTGCGCTATGGCAGAACGCACCCAGGATATTGTCGTACTGCGACGGCGGCGCAACAGACGGCGGAGATTATATAAAACGCTGCTGTTTTTGACTGTGGTCATAGTTGCTGTCGGGCTTTATGTCAAACGCGACGTCTGGTTCCCGAAGCTCGAAGGAATTGGCTCGCGCTATCAGGCAATCCGTCAGAGCGACGGCAATTCTGCACAAGGGAATTTCCCACTGCTGATCTCAGGCGGAATCGACTATGAAACCGCCGAGCTGGATGGAAATCTTGCACTTCTGAGTGACGCATATTTCTACATCTATTCGCTGGACGGCGAACAGCGGGAGATCCGTCAGCACGCCTATGCAGGTGCGCGGATGGAAACCGCAGGAAAAAGGGCGCTGGTCTACGAAAGCGGCGGAAACCGCTTCCGCGTGGAAAGTGTATATAAAACCGTATACACAGGAGAAACAGAGGGACAGATCGTCTTTGCGCGCATCAGCCGCACAGGCGAGGTCGCTGTCGTCACGACATCCGATCACTGTGCCTGTGTGCTGACTGTATATGACGCGTCCGGTGCGTCGATATACACCCGCAACTGTGTGGACCGCATTATGGATCTTGACTTTTCCGCTGACGGAGACGGCTGCACGGCGGCGATGCTTACCGCAGAGGGCGGACAGATCATGTCTACGCTCTACTCGTTCAGCTTTGCGTCAAAGTCCGACCGCTGGAAGACGGAGCCTATTGACACACTCTGCATTTCCGTTTATAATACAAATGATGGCGGCGTATTTCTGATGGGCGACACAAAATGTGCCTATTTTGACGCGTCCGGCGCGATGACGGGCAGCTACACCTATCCCGCAACGCTGGTGGACGGCGACTGTGCTGACGGCAAGGCGGCACTTCTGTTTGAAAACGACACCAGACGGCAGACGAGTCTGGTGATGCTCAAGCGCAGTGTGAACGAGCCGCAGGAAATTGAATTTGAAACCACAGCAAAGAGTGTCCGGGTCCAGAACGGAGACGCATATGTTCTGACCCGCAGCAATATTCTGTCATATTCCTTTGGTGGAAAGAATGAGACCACGACGGAGGTTGCTGACAGCTACGAATCCTTCCGGCAGATTGATGACTATTATTTCCTGTTCGGATATGATACCATCGACCGGATCAATTACGAGGAATAGCCTGAGGATGTGAGCCTCAGCGCTTTGAGAGGACTGAAACAACAATGGGGAGTCAATTCTGGTGGTTCTTTGATGCACTGGTTATTGCCTGCGTCCTGTTCGTGATCTTCACGAACGCGAAACAAGGCTTCCGTAAAAACTTCATCATGATGATCGGCTATGCCGTCTGTGCGCTGATCGCCTCCGGTACGAGCATCCTGCTCGCAGAGCCGATCTATCAATATTCCGTCCGTGAGAGCAATGTGGAGGCATTTACCTCCGCCATCAAGGAATATGATGCAACAGAGGAGATCATCGCCTGTGTGAGCGAGGCAAGCCACACGCAGGATCTGGAAGCGGTCAAGATCAACTCTTATCTGACGCCCGCTTACAGCACCTTTGATCAGGATATCTACAACTATGTCAACAAGCGCTGCGGCTATGTTGTTTCCACACCGAGTGAGTTCCGTTCGCTGCTGCGTGAGAATTTCATCGAAGTGTTCGGCGGAAAGATGAGCAAGCACCTGCCGTCGTATGCGTCGGAAGCGATGAAAAACACCATCCGTGAGGAACCTGACGTCTATCTGGAGGTCATACAGGCAATGTATGGCGAAAACACCGTAGAGCAGGCGGCGGAATATCTCGAGGATGTTCTGGTCAAGAACACCTGCCTGAATATCACCGCAATGTTCCTCTTCCTCGGCACATTCCTGGTGCTGATGAGCTTTGTTGCCATGTTCTCCAAAAAGATGGAAGATCAGATTTACTTCAATATACATACCTCAGTGGACCATATTGCGGGCGCGTTTATGGGTCTGGTCGAAGCGTTCGTAATTCTGGCATTTGTGGCAATCTTCTTAAAGCTGATTTTCACAGCAACGACCACAGATCTGATGGTACTGAATGAAGAGACAATTGAGAAAACCCGGCTGTTCCGCTATTTCTTCTCCATAGATAAATTCTTATAGCGGTCAGCCTGAATCAAGGAAGGAGATCTCTGCGCTTTTGCAGAAAAGAGAATGATTTATGGTTTTATGCAGCAAATGTAAGCGCCGCCCTGCCGTTGTATTCATCACAACCATGCATGGCGAGGAAAAGAAAAACGAAGGACTCTGTATGCTCTGCGCCAAGCAGATGAATATTCCGCAGGTGCAGGAGTATATGGAACAGATGGGCATCACCGACGAAGAGATCGAGCAGATGTCCGACCAGATGATGGAACTGATGGACGGCGAAAGCTTTGAGATGGGCGGTTCGGGAACACTCCCGCCGTTTATCCAGAATTTGTTCGGCGGCTCTGATTCCCACAAGAGCGGTGACGGCAAACGAGAGGAAAAGCCGAAGAAGAAAAAGAAAGACAAGGATCGTGAAAAGTCCAAGGAACTGAAATTTCTGGATAATTACTGCACCAACCTCAGCCAGCGTGCCGCAGACGGCAAGCTTGATAATATCATCGGACGCGACAAGGAGATTGCCCGCGTGGTACAGATCCTTTCGCGCCGCCAGAAGAATAACCCCTGCCTGATCGGTGAGCCGGGCGTCGGCAAAACCGCAATCGCGGAGGGAATCGCCCAGAAGATTGAGTCAGGCGATGTTCCGTTCAATCTCCGCGGCAAGAAGGTCTATCTGCTGGATCTGACCGCTCTCGTTGCGGGAACGCAGTTCCGCGGCCAGTTTGAAAGCCGCGTCAAGGGACTCGTCACCGAGGTCAAGGAGCAGGGCAACATCATCCTGTTCATCGACGAGGTACACAACCTCATCGGCACAGGTGACGCAGAAGGCTCGATGAACGCCGCAAATATCCTCAAGCCCGCCCTTTCAAGAGGCGAGATTCAGGTGATCGGCGCGACTACCTTCGGCGAGTACAGAAAATATATCGAAAAGGACAGTGCGCTCGAGCGCCGCTTCCAGCCCGTTACGGTCAACGAACCCACCATCGACGAAACGGTTGAGGTGCTGATGGGCATCAAGAAATATTACGAAGCCTACCACCGCGTGCAGATCAGCGAATATCTCGTCCGTCTTTGCGCGGTGTTATCCGAGCGCTATATCACCGACCGTTTTCTGCCTGACAAGGCGATCGACCTGCTGGACGAAAGCTGTGCCTGCACCTGCATCCGTCATCCGGAACTGGGTGAATATGACAAGCTCAAGCAGGAACTTGCCGCGCTGAGCGAGCGCGAGCAGCAGATTGAGGAGGACGACTCCCCCGACTATCAGGCGCTGGCGGAGGTCAAGCAGAATATGCTTCGCCTGAAGGAAAAGCAGGAAGCGCTTGAAACCCAGATCAACGACATTCAGGTCACAGAAGAGGATCTTGCCAAGGTCGTGGAGCTGTGGACGGGAATCCCTGCGAGCAAGATTGCAGAGAGCGAATTTGCAAAGCTGGGACACTTAGAAGCGCATCTCTCTGCCAAGGTCATCGGACAGGACGAGGCGATTTCCGCCCTCTCCCGCGCGATCAAGCGCACCAGAGTCCAGCTGACCAAACGGCGCAGACCCGCATCCTTCATCTTTGTCGGTCCGACCGGCGTCGGCAAGACCGAGCTGGTCAAGGTGCTCGCGTCCGAGATGTTTGACTCCACCGAGCCGCTCATCCGTCTGGATATGACCGAATATATGGAAAAGCACTCGGTCGCAAGAATGATCGGTTCGCCCCCCGGCTATGTGGGATATGACGAGGCAGGACAGCTCACCGAAAAGGTGCGCCGCCGTCCATATTCCGTCATTCTGTTTGATGAAATCGAGAAAGCGCATCCCGATGTGATGAATCTTCTGCTCCAGATTCTCGACGAGGGCAGAGTGGACGACGCACACGGCAGAACGGTCAGCTTTGAGAACACGATTATCGTGATGACCTCCAACGCAGGTTCGACCGATAAAACCACAGGCGTGGGCTTCAACAAGAGCGAGGGCGACATCTCCAAGGAGAAGGCGCTCAAGGCGCTCAGAGAATTCCTCCGACCCGAGTTCATCGGCAGAGTGGATGAAATCATCGTATTCAAGCCGCTGACCGTGGAGAATTTCGCCGAGATCGCGCGGCTTGCCCTCAAGGAAACCGAAGAGGCACTTGCCGAGAAGGAAATCCGCCTTTCTGTTACACAGGCGGCACTCGACGCGGTCGCAAAGCAGGCGTTCGGAAAGAATTACGGCGCGCGTGACATTCACCGTGTCATCCGACAGGAGATTGAGGATAAAATCGCTGCAATCCTGCTGGATAAGAGCGGATATGTCAAGTCGCTGTGCATCGACGCTGCAGACGGTGTCATTTCCGTCAGCGAACAGGAATAACAGCAAAAACAGCCGATGGATCTGTCATCGGCTGTTTTTTTCTACAAAAATCGCACAAACACTTGAAATATCACGCAGAATCTGCTATACTATAAAAGTATGTTTGAATTATCCGCGGCAAAGACCGCGAAACTGGAAAGGGGACCGAACAATGGCAGCAAATATTGTAATCGGAACACAGTGGGGCGACGAGGGAAAGGGTAAAATCATCGACATCCTCGCATCCCGTGCGGAGGTCGTTGTACGCTCGCAGGGCGGCAACAACGCAGGACACACCGTCGTAAGCAATGGTGAGACCTATAAACTCCACCTGATTCCTTCCGGCATCCTCTACCCGAATACACTCTGCCTGATCGGCGCAGGTGTCGTTCTGGATCCGAAGGACTTCGTATCCGAGCTGGACGGCCTGCACGCAAGAGGCATCAAGACTGACAACCTGAAGATCGACCCGCGCGCACACGTTGTAATGCCGTGGCATATCACCCTCGACGGACTCAGCGAGAAGTTCCGCGGAAACTCTGATATCGGCACCACCAAGCGCGGCATCGGCCCGACCTATATGGACAAATACGAGCGCTGCGGTCTGCGCATCTATGATCTCGTACATCCCGAGATCTTCGCTGAAAAGGCACGCACCACAGGCGCGCTCAAGAACAAGATCATCACCGAAGTATACGGCGGCGAAGCGATCGACATCGAACAGATGATTGCGGAATATACCGAATACGGCAAGATTCTCGCACCGTATGTTGACGACGTATCCGTCCTCACCTTTGAGGCAGATCAGGCCGGAAAGACGATCCTCTTTGAGGGCGCACAGGCAACCCTGCTGGATATCGACTTCGGTACATACCCTTATGTTACTTCCTCCCATCCGCTGTCCGCAGGCGTCTGTGTTGGCTCGGGTGTCGGTCCGAAGATGATTTCCAACATCATCGGCGTTGCAAAGGCATACACCACCCGTGTCGGCAAGGGCCCGTTCCCGACCGAACTGGATGACGAAATCGGCGACAGAATCCGCAACGTCGGCGGAGAATTCGGCACCACCACAGGCCGTCCGCGCAGAACCGGCTGGTTTGACGCTGTTATCATCCGTCACTCTGTCCGCGTGAATGGTCTTGACGGACTCGCAATCAATAAGCTGGATACGCTCAGCGGCATCGGCACACTGAAGGTCTGTGTGGCTTATCATACACCCGACGGCAGACAGATCAAGGATTTCCCGCCCACGCTGGAGGGACTTGACGGCTGTACACCGGTTTACGAAGAACTGCCGGGCTTTGATGAGGACATCTCCGGCTGCAAGGAGTACAGCGAGCTGCCCGCAGCCTGCAAGGCATATATCGAGCGTCTGGAGGAACTGGTCGGCTGCAAGATCGTTATGGTCGGCGTAGGCCCTGACAGAAGCCAGATTCTTGAACGATAAGAGAATGCATAGATTTCCGGTGAGGTGATCAGCTATGAATGAAGAACAGAACATCGGCGGACTGCCGCAGCTTGAAGAAACGACATATACCCCCAAGCCCCGTGAGGATCGTCTGGCGAATGTCCAGGCGGCTGTGCTCGCGGATGACGATTATGTTGATGTCAGAAAGAAATCTTCTCTGGAAGGCGTGGCAGCCCCCACGCTTGCGGAGGATGACTATGTAGACGTGCGGAAAAAGTCCTCTTTGGACGGCATTGCTGCACCGACGCTTGCGGATGACACCTATGTCGATCCGCGCAAGCAGCAGGCAGAAGCACCTGCACCTGTCCAGGCGGCGGCGCCCTTTGTGCCGACTCCGCTCAGCGATCAGCAGCTTGAGGCGCTCCAGCAGCGCCGCATTGCAGCCGGTCAGCCGCCGTATACATCCGAACAGCTGACCACAATCCAGAACGCATATCTCCAGAAGCAGATCGACGCTCATGCAGCACAGACGGCAGCTGCCGCTCCTGCCCCCGCTCCTGTACAGGAAGCGCCGGCACCGGTACAGGCACCTGTTCTGGAAGAACCGGATTATACACCGCCCCCGAAGAAGGAACCGTCCGTTCCGCAGCCTTCTGTGGCACAGGCGGCGGCATTGCTTGAAGAACCGCAGGAGCCGGAGCGCAGAGTATCCCGCTTTAATGAGGCGGATATTGAAGCGGCAAAGGCAAACGCGCATAAGCGTGCGGTCGAGAGTACGCTGAATCAGCCTGTGAATACAGACAAAGAAGCGGCAAGAAGAATGATGAACGAGCTTCGTATGGAACGCGAGGCGGAGATGGCGAAAAAGGGCTTCAAGATCGTCCTTGTGATGATGGTGCTCGGCATCATCGCTGCTGTTTCGCTCTATCTCTTCTCTCTGCAGGACTTCAAGCCGGATATGCAGAATAAATTCTTCCAGACGCTGACAGATGTTACGATTTATATCAGCGCCGCACTCGGACTCGCATCTGTTCTGATGATTTTCCGCGTGGAAGGGCTGAAATCCCTTGCGTCGGGACTTTTCGCCCTCAACGGCGTAGGAATGGGCATCGTCGGATTTATGGAATTGTCGCAAAAAGCCAGCATGCCGCTGTCGGTTGCATTCTGGATTGTTTCTGTTGCGCTCAGTCTGGTCATCACCTTTGTGCTTTCGACCAGCGAGCCGATCAATATGTACTATAAACGGCGCGAAACAGATTCATACTGAAATACAAAAGCCTCCCTGGTCAAGGGAGGCTTTTTTGCTTGTCCGAACAAAGAAAAAGGACGATGTAAAAATGCGCTCACAACGCCTACATCGTCCGCAGATCAAATTAATTTAGAGGGGGGGAATTGGGGGATTTGTTCTAAATCCATAATCAGTATAACAGCCTTATCTTAAAATAATCTTAAAAACAATCGTTTTTCTCAAAAAACCGATATTCAAAGAGAAACGACTGTAATCTCACCCGCGCCCCCGGTATTTCTGCATTTCCCGTCTGCATCCTTGTGACAGACAGAGATGACAAAACCGTCTTCGGTCAGAATCTGTGAAAAGGAGAATGTGGAATCTGATGCAGTGATGCGGTCGTCGCACAGCTTGAAGGAGATGGACTTCATCGGATAGGAGATGCCGCGGCCGATCGCTTTGACAAAGCTTTCTTTCAATGTCCAGAGGCGGGGAAAGAGCAGATCGGGCTGATCAGACTGTTCCAGCTGGCGCAGCTCAGAGTCTGAAAAACACCGTTTTGCTACACGCGGCCGTACTGTGCGGAGTGCTTCGCAGTCCACCCCGATTGGTGTGTGATCGCCCAGTGCACAGACTGCCATGCCTTTGCAGTGGCTCAGCGAAAACTGCAGATCTGTTCCGGGCAGATAGGGCTTCCCCATCTCCTCGCGCAGGATTCGTGCCGTGCGTATTCCTGCCGCACCAAAGAGTGCGTCGGACAAAAGTGCATAGGCAGCAATATGCTGTTGTCTGCTCTGGCAATCCGCCGGCAGCCGCTGTATCATCAGCTGCACGGTGTGCCCTCGGTCCGGACCTCGCTTGCGGCGATCATCCGTCGGATCAGCAGCGGATCTGACCAGAGATAGGTGTTCCGATCCAGCAGACCCATTGTTTCTCCGTAGGTCGTGGCATCCCACCAGAAGCAGGTGATACCACGCTTTTTCGCCTCGCGTATATAGAACGACGCCCATTCGTTGCGGGAGTTGTTGCGTTTTTGCACACAGCCCATTTCTCCGATGATGACAGGGAGCCCTTGTACGGCAAGACGGTCAAAGCAATCAGTCAGCTGACGGCGGTCTTCCTCTGTGCCCCATTCAGTCCGCGGTGTTGTCCATGTAACATCGCAGGCGGGAAAACAGAACTCCGTCGGCATATACGCGTGGATGGAGAGGATGAGCCTGTCGTCGCGCGGAAAGACCATCGACTGTACCGGCTCAACCTTGGCGGATGCCGCATAGGTCGGCACCAGCAGACAGCGCTGTGCATTATTTCCTCCGCTTTGGCGGATCGTTGAAACAAAGGCATCATTCAAACGGTTGACAATGATATAATTTTCAGGAGATCCCAGCCAGTCGTCCTCGCAGTGCGGTTCGTTCATGCCCTCAAAAAGCAGATGGCTGCCGTATTTTTCAAACTTCCGCGCAATCTGCGTCCACAGGGCGATAAAGCGGTCGAGGTGCCGTTCATAGGTTTTGAAGTCAGGGAACAGCCACGCGCCCAGTTCAGGCAGATCCGCACCGTCGTGGTGCATATTCAGGATGACATACAGTCCGCAGGAGAGCGCGTCTGTGACGATTGTTTCCACGCGATCCATCCATTCAGGATCGATCCGATAATCGGGCGCTGCGCCGAAATGTCCAGCCCAGGTGACAGGAATACGCACGGCACGAAAGCCGGTCGCATAGATGATCTCAAACAGCCGCCGTGTTGTATAAGGGTTGCCCCACGCAGTCTCAGTTTCAATTCCCGATACCGCATTCGTCAGACAATCCAGCGTATTCCCCAGATTCCAGCCGATTTTCATGCCCGCTGTGATCTCAGCAGCGGTCAGTTTCTCAATTGCGAAGATGTCAATTGTTTCGTTCATAGGTGCATACATCTCCTTGATGCCATAGTAATACAAATACATTATAGCAGTTTTCAGCCGTGTTCGTCCATTGCAAATCTGACGAATAATCATCGGTGAAGTTGTGGATTATCACGAATCTCTTTCGGCAATCCATCCAATTTCAAAAATATGGTGCAGAATAAAATCGTTCAGATTGACAAGAGAACGGCTTTGTGATATACTGAATGGACAGAAAGAGAGCCGAAGGCGGGTGTTGTTATGATTTTTGAAAAGAATGAAAAGGGCTATTGCGCTGCCGAGGACTGGAAACTGATTCAGACCCAGTTCCCGTATATGGGCGCGTTTTTATATCTCCACGAAAATGAGGAGGCATATTTCGACGATAATTGCTTTAAGATCCTGCGCCTGACGAAGGAGCATGAAAACGGACTGGTCGAACGTGACCGTTTTACCCAGCTGATGCAGGATCTGACGCGGAATCCGGCAACAGGACAAAATCAGGTCTATCTTTATTCCACAAACGGCGAGCAGATCCATCTCCGCCTCAGCTTTGTGGAGCGGGATGAAAAAAGCTGGATGGGTATGATACAGGACATCACCCATTTCATGGCGGAGTGTACCGTTGCAGTGGATACGACTGAATATGATCCGCTGACGCATCTGTTCAGCCGCGACGCGTTTCTGCGCCGCGTACAGCAGGCAATGTCTGAATCTACCGATGTCGGCTATCTGGCGGTATTGCATGTGCATGGCATCGACCAGCTGACGCTGCAGTTCGGATACAGTCAGATCGACCGTTGTATGATTGCGATCAGCCAGGCACTGCGGCAGTTCCAGTCGCCGCAGGTGATCGTCGGTGTCAAGGGTGCCAAGGAGTTTTTTGTCTATCTGTCCGACGACGCCGCACAGCAGGCAGGTACAATTTTTACAAAGATCCGCGCTGCAGTCTATCAGTGTGTGGTTACGGATGACTTCGGCGAGGTGCTGGATGTTGACACGCGAACCGCTTTCTCAATGAGCGTGGGCTACTGCGCACATCAACCGGGCTCGTCTGAGCTGAATACGCTGATGAATCACGCCAGCTTTGCGCTGTTCAAGGCGATGAACGAACGGCGCGAGATCTGCGCGTTCAACGAGGAGCATTACCGCAAGCACAAGGAGCAATATAAGGAACTGCAGTATTTCCGCCGCCTGATCCGCGAAAACCTCTTCCAGTATCACGTGCAGCCCATCGTCAGCGCACGCACGGGTGAGATCGTCGGATTTGAGGCACTGATGCGTGCAGGTGATATTCCGCTCTCTCCGCTTCAGATTCTGAAGATCGCGGAGGAAAACAAGTCGCTCTATCAGATCGAGCGGCTGACGTTCTATAATGTCGTCAAGCTGATGAGCGAGAATCTGGATCTGCTTGAAAACAAAAAGGTATTCATCAACGCGATTCCGAGCAGCCTTCTGACCGAACCGGATTTTGATCTTCTGTACGAAACCTACGGCGAAGTGATGGAGCATATTGTCGTGGAGATCACCGAGCAGGGAGATATCGACAGCGACGCGATTGATACAATCAAGGCGCGGTGCGCGACGGTCGGCTGTGAGTTTGCAATCGACGACTATGGCACAGGCTATTCCAACACCTCCAGCCTGCTTGCGCTGATGCCGGAATATGTCAAGATCGACCGCTGTCTGCTTTCGGGCATTGACAGCGATACCAAAAAACAGCGGCTGGTTGCCGACGTAATCCGGTTCTGTAATGAAAATGCAATTCAGGTCATTGCTGAGGGAATTGAAACGCGTCCCGAACTCCGTACCATCATCCGTCTGGGTGCCGATCTGATCCAGGGCTACTACACATCCCGTCCGAAGCCGTTTTTCTCGCGCGGCATCGCCAAGACGGTGCAGAATGAGATCATCAGCATCAATCTGGAATCCAAGCACAGCGGCGCAAAGAGCTACACTGTCAAGCGCGAGGAAGAGCTTGCGCTGGTTTCTGTTGCGCTCGATCAATATACCGATGTGCTGATCAAGCGTGATAATGTTACGCTGATCGGTGAAACAGACCGTGTGCTGAATCTCAGACTGGAGATCGAAAGCGGCATGGACTGCACGCTGACGCTTCGTGACGTGAATCTCAAGATTCTGGACAAGCCGCTCCTCACACTGGGCGATCACTGCAATCTGACGCTGGTGCTGGAGGGTGAAAATACGTTTTCAGGACTCGGCATTCTCGTGCCGGAAACCGCAACGCTCACCGTGGTCGGAGAGGGCGATCTGAAAATCATCGCAGATTCTGCCAAGGCATATGCGATCGGCAATGATTACGAACACGCCTACGGCAACATTGTACTTGCGACCAGCAGTAAGGTTGAACTGAGCGTAAACGGCGATCAGTGTATCGGCATCGGCGGCGGTCTGAATCCGCAGGACGCGGAAATCCGAATCCTGTCGGGCGAAGTTGATGTGACCGTCAGTGGTATCGAGGCTGTCTGCGTCGGCTGCTACGACGGCAATGCGCGTGTGGACATCAGCGACTGTGAACTGAGCGTGAATGCGGACGCGGCAAATGCAGTCGGTGTCGGTTCGTTCCACAGCGATGTTGCGGTCTATATCAGTTCCCGTGTGGATCTGCGCGGTTCGGGCAACAAATGCGTCGGCATCGGCGCACTGGAGCACGGCCGCGGCTCAATTGACATCCGTGACTCGGATATCAGCACGGTGATCAATGCGCGGTTCATTTCCTGTATCGGAACGATCGACGGAGAGATCAACACAATCGTGGACACGGCGCATATCGCGCTGTCCTGCGAAGGCTCAGAGCTGGCGGGTATCGGCGATCCCCGCGGTTCGGGACAGATCCTCCTCAAGGATGCCGAGCTGGATATGACGCTGATGGCGGCGAAGATCCTCGATGTCGGTACGAAGACGGGAAGCGTATCCACACAGGGCGGCCGCAAGAATGTGCGGATCAACACATAAACAAGAAGAAAAAACCGGAGCCTAACGCTCCGGTTTTTTCGTTCCGATTTTGATAAATTTTCTATCTAGATAATAGAAAATTTGTTTGCAATTTGTCTTATATTATGCTATACTTAATTATGTAACGCGAAAAATAAGGAAATAAGGAGAAAGTATGAAAAAACGGAACGGGAAACCGATGTTTTGCATTCTTGCTGCATTCCTGCTGACAGCCTGTGGCTTTGAGCCGGTCGGCGAACAGACATCCTCTGAGCTGAAACCGCTTTTGGACAACACCACGGCGACAACTACGACAACTACGACAGAAACAACGACGACCGAACCGCCGGAGCCGGAAGATCCCAGCGTCCGCGTCATTTCCGTGGGGGACAATCTCGTACAGAAACATGTCTACCTTGCGGCGCAGAACTGGGCGGCAGACGGCACATACGACTTCACGAAGTCTTATGAAAACATTACCGACGTCATCGCACTGGGCGATATCCGCATGATCAACCAGGAAACGCTGATCGCCAACGATCAGTACGAGATCAGCGGTTCCAATTTCAACTTCAATTCTCCGACACAGCTTGGCGAAGAACTGATGGACGTCGGCTTCAATGTCATCACGATGGCAAACAACCACCTGCTTGACAAGGGGATCGGCGGACTGGAGGCGACCCTCGACTACTGGGACAAGATGAAGGAAACGAACGACATCACCGTTCTGGGTGCTTATCGTGACGCGGAGGATATGAATCGCCTGCGCACGATGGAGGTCAACGGCATGACCGTGGCGTTTCTCGCGTATACGGAGCATATCAACGGATACAAAGTGCCTTCGGATTCTCCCGTGGAGGTTGTCCTCACCTCTGAACTGGAAGTGATGCAGGAACAGATCGAATCCGCCAAGCGTGTTGCGGATGCCGTAATCGTTTCGGTCCACTGGGGCGTGGAGGATACGCACTATGTTCCTGAAGAGCGTAAGATGCTCGCACAGGATATGGTCAACTGGGGCGCGGATGTTATCGTCGGCACCCACACCCATACCGCTGAAACGATGGAATACATCACCCGTGCGGATGGCACACAGGGCTTTGTCTTCTACTCGCTCGGCAACTTCATCTCGGCGCAGACCGACAACTTCAACTGCGTCGGTGAGATGGCAGACTTCACCCTGACGGTCGATCTCGAAACCTGTGAGGTTATCGTTTCCGATGTGCAGGTGATTCCTGTCATCACCCACTATGACAACGGTCAGTTCAAGGACCTTCGTCTGTATCCTTATTATATGTATACTTCTGCGCTTGCCGACAGCCACGGACTTCCTGTTGCACCGCTCGGTACCGCCAAGGATTTCAGTATGGATGTCATCAACCGCATTATTGATGAGAATATCCCGAAGGAATTCCAGCAGCTCGGCATTCCGGACGGCATTACTTATCCTTAAATGATGCAAAAGTTTACAGCCCGCGGCATGCCGGGAATCAGGGTTTTGCCGTGGGCTGAAATTTGTCTGATTTTTCCGTGAATTTTACCGAAATTGTTCTTGACTTTCGAAGAAATCTGCACTATAATGAAATGTGCGGAGTAAATGAAACAAGATATTACAGATAGTAAACTCTGCGTTCTTCTGTCTGGTGAAAATCACAGTGCTCCGAATCGAATTTCGCCATTATTTACAATCATGAATAATTCATTTTATAAAAACCTACAAAAAGGGTGCAATGCCCTTGACTTTGAGGTATGGATTCTATATAATGATGATATGTGGAAATCGATAAATGGGTAGGTCTACCCTCTTGTAGATTATGCCCAAAAAACATGGGGGAAATTTGTAAGCGGGATATAATCTAAGGCGGCTTTTCCGCTTTGGTTATATACAAAAATCAAGAGAAAAGGAGGAAGAGAGAAATGAAGATGAAACAGGCAGCTGCAGCTCTGCTGGCGACAACGATGATGACAGCGGCACTTCCCTGCATGAACGCAAATGCAGCGGATTCTGTTGCAATCAGCGTTGGTGACGCGACTGCTGCACCCGGCGCGACGTTTTCTGTTGACGTATCGCTTGCGGATATTCCGACAACGGGTCTTTGTGCAGTAGAGTTTGCAGTCGAGTTCGACACTTCGCTGGTGACGATCGACAATGTAACAGCAGGCGCACTCTGCGATACCGGTGCGGAGTCTGCCGAGAGTGCAATTGACGCATCTCTGGCTGATACGACCTTTGACTGGAATGTCGCAGATGACCAGATCTGCATCACCTGGGTGACCGGTCTGACCGATTCCGCTTACTGGCTTCAGGAAGGCGGCGTGTTTGTCACGATCGAAGGCACGGTAAGTGCTGAGGCAGCCGCAGGTGCGACCGCAGATTTCACTGTTGCTCCGATTGCACGCAGCATCTACCCCGGTTCCGAAACAGCGAACGCTGAGGTTCTTGCGGGTTATCTCGACAACAGCGGCGCAGCAAAGAACTACACTTCTGTTCTCGACGGCGGCACCCTGACTGTGTCCGGCGGCAATACAGGCAACACCCTGTACGGAGATGTAGACTGTGATAAGAGTGTAAGCATTACTGACCTCGTGCTTCTGGCGCGTTATGCGTCGCAGGGTGAGGGCGTCAGCGTATCTGCGGAGGGTCTTGTGAATGCGGACTGCGATCTCAGCGGTTCGGTTGACGCAGGTGACATCACCGCAATCAGCCTGTATCTGGCAGGTCTGGGCACGCTTGGCCCGCAGTAATCCCTTTTGTATTTTGATCCGGGCAATCGTCCGGGTTGAATAAGGCAGAGGACTGAGTCTGAACCTTTTGCGCAGAGCCATACAGGCAGAGCCGCACCAGAGCTTCGGATGGTACATACACAACAGCCGGAAGCTAGGCGGCAGAGTCTTTCAGATGTGCCGCGTGCAGCAGGACAGGCCCGGAAAATCCGCCAACCCCAGCGCATATTTAAAAACGTGTGTTTCGGAC
>SVNN01000018.1 GCA_015066905.1 Ruminococcus sp. | reverse complement strand
GCGCTGTTTACGATCTCGCTCGATCAGATTGCCAATATGCCGTGCAATCCGTCCATCGGCGGCACGGCAAAGGGCCATCTGGTCAGAGAACTGGATGCACTCGGCGGAGAGATGGGCAAGGCAGCGGACGCCACCTTTATCCAGAGTCGTATGCTCAACCGCGGAAAGGGCGCAGCGGTACATAGCCTGCGCGTACAGTCCGACCGCACTGCATATCACCGCTATATGAAGCACGCATGCGAACGGCAGGAACGGCTCTCTGTCAAGCAGGGAGAGGTCGTCAGACTCCGCACCGAGGACGGAAGGATCTGCGGCATTGTCACGCGGCTGGGTGCGGAATATCGCGCAAAGGCGGTCGTGATCGCCACGGGAACCTATCTCCGCGGATTGATTCATGTGGGTGAAAACAGCTTTGAAAGCGGCCCTGATGCGGCGATTCCGAGCGTAGAGCTGTCAGACAGCCTGCGTGAGATCGGAGTGCCCATCCGCCGATTCAAAACAGGTACACCATGCCGCGTGCATCGGCGGAGCATTGATTATTCCGTGCTGGAACGGCAGTCGGGCGACAGTGATATTGTCCCGTTTTCCTTTTCGACAAACGCGGATGATATGAAAAACACGGTGGACTGCTTTGTGGCATATACAAACGAGGAGACCCACCGCATCATCCGTGAGAATCTGCACCGCTCTCCGCTTTTTGCGGGACGGATTGAGGGTGTAGGTCCGCGTTATTGCCCGTCCATTGAGGATAAGGTCGTGCGCTTCCCCGACAAGGAGCGGCACCAGATCTTCATCGAGCCGATGGGGCTGGAAACCGAGGAGATGTATCTTTCAGGTATGTCCTCCTCCCTTCCTGAATCGGTGCAGACCGCCTTTTTGCGAAGCATCAAGGGACTGGAACAGGTAGAGATCATGCGCCCTGCATATGCGATTGAATATGACTGCTGTGACCCGACCGCGCTGGATGCATCGCTTGCAGTCAAAGGGATCCCGGGACTTTATGGCGCGGGACAGTTCAACGGCAGTTCGGGATATGAGGAAGCAGCAGCACAAGGCATGATTGCAGGCATCAATGCGGCACTGTATGTACAAGGCAAGGAAAAATTCATTCTCGACCGCGCAAGCAGCTATATCGGCACGCTGATTGATGACCTCGTAACCAAGGGCTGCAATGAACCGTACCGGATGCTGACCTCGCGCAGTGAGTACAGACTGATTCTGCGGCAGGATAATGCCGACAGCAGAATGATGCCCTTCGGCCACGCGCTCGGACTGATCTCAGACGAGCAGTTTGCCGCGCTGCAGGAAAAGGAGGCGGCGGTCGCGCGTGAGATCCAGCGTGCTAAACGGTGTAATCTTGCGCCCTCTGCAGATCTGAACAGATTTTTAGAATCCATGGGCACATCTGTGCTCAAAACGGGCTGCAAGCTTGCGGATCTGATCCGCCGTCCGCAGCTCGGATATGAGATGCTCGCGCCGTTTGATCCCGATCGCCCCGCACTTCCCGCCGCTGTGGGCGAACAGGTGGAGCTGCAGATCAAATACGCCGGCTATATCGAAAAACAGCTGGCACAGGTCGCACAGATGCGTGCGATGGAACAGATGACGCTGCCCGATGATGTGGATTACCGCGAGATCCGTGGTCTGCGGCTGGAAGCAGGCGAAAAGCTGAATCGCCTGCGGCCGTTGAATATCGGACAGGCAGGACGAATTTCAGGCGTGTCACCGGCGGACATTTCTCTGCTGCTGGTGTGGCTGGAGCAAAGGAGGAGAGGGAATGCTGCCGGAGTTTGAGGAAGCAAAACGGATCTTTGACGCGCACGGGGTTCCGCTGGATACGGTGCTGTATCAGAAGCTGGACGCATATGCGGAATTTCTCGTCGCTTACAACGAAAACGTCAATCTTACCGCGATCACGGATCCCAGGGAGATTCTGATCAAACATTTTCTGGATTCCCTGCTCTTGATTCACAAAGCTGAGATCCCGGAAGGCGCACGGATGATTGACGTCGGCAGCGGCGCGGGTTTTCCGTCTGTACCCGTTCTGCTGGCACGGCCGGATATTCAGCTGACGCTGCTGGATAGTCTGAATAAACGAATTGTTTTTTTGCAGCAGCTGTCGGAGCGTGTGGGATTCCGCGCGGAATTTCTGCACAGCCGCGCAGAGGATGCCGCAAAACAGCCTGCATACCGCGAGCAGTTTGATGTTGCAACGGCGCGCGCGGTCGCGGCGATGCCCACGCTGTGTGAATATTGCCTGCCCTTTGTCAAGGTCGGCGGCAGCTTTCTTGCGCTCAAAGGCCCCGGCGAGGAGATTGCCGATGCGGCGCACGCAATTGATATGCTCGGCGGCGGAAACAGCGAAACGGTGGATTATTCCCTCTGCGATGAGGCGCGTAAGCTGTTTTTAGTCAAAAAGATATCGCATACGCCGACAAAATTTCCGCGCAACAGCGGTCAGATTAAAAATAAAACTCTTTGATTCTCTGCTATTTTGTCGAATTGAAGCAATAAAATACGAAATATCACGATGAATTCTTCTTGTCAAGTCTGCATAAATCCGCTACAATAATGTTGCGGAACGGACAAGTTTCGCAGAGAGGAGAATTCACTTGAATTTTGCACCATGCTGCCGGATTTCATCCAAACAGAACGTCGGACACGGCTCCGACCGATTCCTCAGCCTGAGGATCGACGATTTGCAGCCAAGCCCCTATCAGCCGCGGAGACACTTCGGCGAAGAGGAGCTGGAGGCGCTTGCACAGAGCATTGCACACAACGGGATCTTACAGCCGCTTGCAGTCCGCGAACACAAGGACGGCTATGAGCTGATCGCCGGAGAACGACGATTGCGAGCCGCGGAAATTGCTGGTTTATCGCAGGTTCCGTGCGTTGTCTGCAATACGAACGAGCGCGGCGCCGCAGTGCTTTCGCTGGTCGAAAATTTGCAGCGCGCATCGCTGACCTTTTTTGAAGAGGCGGACGCGATCGCACGACTGATCGACCTTTATGGGCTGACGCAGCGCGATGTTGCGCATCAGCTGGGACTTTCGCCCAGCGCAATATCCAACAAACTGCGCCTGCTGCGGATCTCACTGCCACAACGCGAACTGATTGAACGGCATCACCTTTCAGAGCGCCACGCGCGTGCGCTGCTGAAGATCAGTGATGAGGATGAACGGATGGCGGTGCTGGAATATGTCATTACCCATGCGCTGACCGTGTCTGAAACAGAGCAATATATTTCGGAAACCACGCTGAAGGAAGCGGAACACGAAAGCATCCGCAAACGCGCAGCGGTGTTCCAGAATACGAAAATCTTTGCGAATTCGATTGAGCATACGGTTGATACGATGATCGCTGCAGGAATCGACGCAAAGACGCGCAAGCTGAAACGACGTGACTTTGTCGAATACAGAATTAGAATACCATATTTTTCCTAATGTTCCATGTGGAACAAAAAGGCTGTTTTATGTGGAGAATGTTTCACATGGAACAGCCTCTTTTTTGTATACTCTGTTCCTTTACAGACGCGGAAATTCGTGCTATAATTAGTGTATCAGACGGCGATTGGAGGCGATTTTTTGGGAAAGGTACTCGCTGTTGCAAACCAGAAAGGCGGCGTCGGAAAATCTACGACGGTTGTAAATCTCGCCGCATATCTCGGTTCACGTGGAAAACGTGTCCTGTGTGTTGACATCGATCCGCAGGGAAATACGACCACGGGATTCGGGATTTCGAAAAAAGGTTTAACAGCATCTACATATGATGTTTTAACTGGAAAAGCAAGAATCCAGGAGGCGACAATCGAAACGGAGTTCGAGGGCGTCAGCGTTGTTCCTGCGGTTTCAGACCTTGCAGGCAGTGAAATTGAGCTGATTGACGCGGAAAACCGCATGAACCGGCTGAAGATGCAGCTTCTGACGTGCAGAATGGACTATGACTATGTGTTCATTGATTGCCCTCCATCGTTAAGTCTTTTGACGATCAATGCGCTGATCGCCTGCGACCGCGTACTTGTACCGATGGAAGCGGAATTCTTCGCACTCGAAGGTCTCGCGCAGCTTTCCAACACACTCAAGCTGATCCGGATGAAATATAATCCGACGCTGGATATTGAGGGCATCCTGTTCACGATGTTCGACGCGCGGCTGAATCTCTCCAACCAGGTGCTTGCAGAGGTCGGAAAATTCTTCCCCGGCAAGATTTTTGAGACGAAGATTCCGCGCAATGTACGTCTCTCAGAAGCGCCCAGCCACGGCAAGCCTGTGATGTATTATGATAAATCATCCCGCGGCGCTGAGGCATATGAAATGCTCGGTCATGAGATGCTCGGCGAGCCTGTGACGGCTGTGCAGAAACCCCGTCTGTTCGGACGGAGATAAGGAGGAAGAGATGGCAAAACCTAAGGGCGGTCTGGGCAGCGGACTCGACTTTCTCCTCTCGGACAACAGCACCGAGGCGCAGGAGCGCACCACACTCCGCATTTCGGAGATGGAGCCGAACCGCGAACAGCCCAGAAAACAATTTGACGACACCGCGATCGCCACGCTGGCGGAGTCGATCCGCACACACGGCGTGCTGCAGCCGATTCTCGTTCGTCCGCTTGCAAACGGAACCTATCAGATCGTAGCCGGTGAGCGCAGATGGCGCGCGGCACGGCAGGCAGGACTGACAGAAGTCCCCGTTCATATCCGCGAGCTGTCAGATCTGGAAACGATGCAGATCGCGCTGATTGAAAACCTGCAGCGTGAAAATCTGAACCCGATCGAAGAGGCAATGGGCTATCGTGAGCTGATGGACGCGTTTGATATGACGCAGGAGATGATTGCACAGACGGTCGGACGATCCCGTTCCGCTGTGGCGAATATGCTCCGTCTGCTGAAGCTCCCCGAACCCGTGCAGGATTATCTCTCCGCAGGGGAGATCACCGTGGGACACGCAAAAGCACTTGCGGGATTTTCCGACGAGAAGCTGATGCTGGACTGTGCGCAGCAGGCGGCTGAGGGAAAGCTGAGTGTGCGCGATGTCGAACGGCTTGCGTCAAAGTCCAACAAAGAGCCTGTCGCGGCACATGGGAATGACCAGCGCATCGACAGCTATTTCAAGGAGATGGAGCTGAGCCTGACCGAGCGGCTGGGACGGCGCGTCAAGGTGGATCAGGGACGCGACAAGGGCGTTCTGATTCTCGAATATTACAACAAGGAAGATCTGGCGGAGCTGGCGAAAAAGCTGACCGAAGAGATCTGAAAATAAAGGAACAGGAGTATGTGTCATGATTGATATGAAATGGATCCGCACCGAACCGGAGCGCGTAAAGGAAAACATCAGAAAGAAGTTCCAGGACGACAAGCTCGCCCTCGTGGATGAGGTCGTTGCACTGGACAAGCAGTACCGTGAAACCAAGGTCAAGAGCGATGGTCTGAGAAATCAGCGCAAGGTCAAGAGCAAGGAGATCGGCGGACTGATGGCAAAGGGCCTGACGGACGAGGCTGAGGCAAAGAAGGCAGAGGTGAATGCGCTGGCAGACGAGCTGGCAGCATCGGAGGCGCTGGAGAGCGAGCTGGAAGCAAAGATCCGCGAGATTATGCTCGTGATCCCGAACTTCATCGACGACAGCGTACCGATCGGCAAGGATGATTCTGAGAACGTCGAGGTGGAGCGCTTCGGTGAGCCGATCGTGCCCGATTTTGAAGTGCCGTACCACGTTGATATCATGGAGAACCTCAACGGAATCGACATCGACAGTGCAAGAAAGACCAGCGGTAACGGCTTCTACTATCTCAAGGGCGACATTGCACGTCTGCACTCGGGCATCCTGTCCTACGCGCGTGATTTTATGATCGACCGCGGCTTTACCTACTACATTCCCCCGTACATGATCCGCAGCGAGGTCGTAACCGGCGTTATGAGCTTTGCGGAGATGGAAGGCATGATGTATAAGATCGAGGGCGAGGATCTCTATCTGATCGGTACGAGTGAGCACTCGATGATCGGTAAGTTCATCGACACCATCAACCCCGAGGAGAGCCTGCCGCAGGCACTCACCAGCTATTCCCCCTGCTTCCGCAAGGAGGTCGGCGCACACGGCATCGAAGAGCGCGGCGTATACCGCATCCACCAGTTTGAAAAGCAGGAGATGGTTGTCATCTGCAAGCCCGAGGAGAGCATGGACTGGTTCAAGAAGATGTATCAGAACACCGTCGATTTCTTCCGCACGCTGGATATTCCCGTCCGCACACTGGAGTGCTGCTCGGGCGATCTCGCTGATCTGAAGGTGAAGAGCATCGACGTTGAGGCATGGTCGCCGCGTCAGAAGAAGTATTTTGAGGTCGGCAGCTGCTCGAATCTCGGTGACGCACAGGCAAGACGTCTGGGTATCCGCGTCAAGACCGCAACGGGTGAGAAGTATCTCGCACACACCCTCAATAACACCGTGGTTGCTCCGCCGAGAATGCTGATTGCATTCCTCGAAAACAACCTCAACGAGGATGGCTCTGTCCGCATCCCCGAGGCGCTCAGAATGTATATGGGCGGCAAGGATGTAATCCGATAAGGAAACAGCCCGATACTGTAAGGGTGGATGTTCGTACAGAAGTTTTTATACTTATGATTGAGGAAAACCCTTTTGAAAAAGGGTTATTCCTCAAACTCCTTTCCTAAAACGTTCAGTTAAAATTGATCCCCATAGGGTGTAACCCTATGGGGATCAATTTTTATATAAAAGTCTTTGGAAGGGGTGCGGGGGAACCGTTCTTCAGAAAGGTTCCCCCGATTCATACATATAAAGTTCCTATATGAGTACCACGCTTACAGTGTCGGGCTTTATCCCTTCGCCTTCGTCTTTGCACGGAGCGAATTGCTCAGAATGCGCTTACGGATACGGAGATTCTTCGGGGTTGCCTCCAGAAGCTCATCGTCCGCGAGGAATTCCAGACAATCCTCCAGACTCAGCACGCGCGGCGGAATCAGACGGAGCGCGTCATCACTGCCGCTTGCGCGGGTGTTGGTGAGGTGCTTTCTCTTGCAGACATTCACCACGAGATCCTCCGCCTTCGGAGAGGAGCCGACGACCATGCCCTCATATACCGGCGTACCGGCGGTGATGAAGAGCGTGCCGCGCTCCTGCGCGTTGTAAAGACCGTAGGTGACCGCCTCGCCCGTTTCAAAGGATACGAGAGAACCGATGCTGCGGCGCGGAATATCGCCCTTATATTCCTGATATCCCTCGAACACGCTGTTCATGATACCCTCGCCGCGGGTGTCGGTGAGGAATTCGCTCTTATATCCGAACAGACCGCGTGCAGGCACGAGGAATTCAATGCGCATTCTGTTGCCCTGCGGATGCATCGACTGCAACTCCGCCTTTCTCGAACCCATCTTCTCCATGACAGAGCCGACGCAGTCCTCGGGAACGTCGATTACCAGACGCTCAATCGGCTCATGCTTTTTGCCGTCGATCTCCTTGAACAGGACGCGCGGGGTGGATACTGCAAGCTCATAGCCCTCGCGGCGCATATTCTCGATCAGGATCGACAGGTGCATTTCTCCGCGCCCTGCCACGAGGAAGGAGTCGGTGGAGTCGGTCTCCTTGACGCGCAAAGAAACATCCTTGAGCAGCTCGCGGAACAAACGTTCGCGCAGCTGTCTGGAAGTGACGAATTTTCCATCCTGTCCTGCAAGCGGAGAATCGTTGACGGAGAAGGTCATCTCGACGGTCGGCTCACTGATTTTTGCAAACGGCAGGGGATCGAAATTGCCGGGCGCGCAGATCGAATCGCCGATTGTGATCTTCTCGATGCCGCTGACCCAGACGATATCACCGACGGTCGCGGTTTCTGCCGGCACACGCTGGAGTCCCTGAATCTGGAGCAGAGAAACGATTTTTGCATGATACGGCGCGTTTTCGCCGTGGAAGTCGCCGATTGTGATCTGCTGTCCTGCCTTGACGGTGCCGCGCTCGATTCTGCCGACGCCGATTCTGCCGACATATTCGTTGTAGTCGATGGAGGAAACGAGCATACGGAGCGGCTCTTCCTCATTTCCCTCGGGCGGATTGATGTAGTTGATGATGGTTTCAAACAGAGGCTTGAGGTCGGTGCCAGCCTCATACTGACTGAGGGATGCGGTGCCGCTTCTTCCCGAACAGAACAGCAGCGGACTTTCGAGCTGTTCGTCATTTGCGTCGAGGTCGAGCAGCAGCTCCAGCACCTCGTCGCCGATTTCATCCAGACGCGCGTCGGGACGGTCGATCTTGTTCACGACGATGATGATCTTGTGGCCCATCTCCAGTGCCTTGGAGAGCACGAATCTGGTCTGGGGCATCGGGCCCTCTGCGGCGTCAACCAGAAGCAGAACGCCGTCAACCATATTCAGTACGCGCTCTACCTCGCCGCCGAAATCGGCGTGTCCGGGCGTGTCGATGATGTTGATCTTTACATCGTTGTAGCAAACAGAAGTGTTCTTCGCTAAAATTGTGATGCCGCGCTCGCGCTCGAGGTCGTTGCTGTCCATGACGCGCTCTGCGACAGCCTGATTTTCACGGAATGCGCCGCCCTGTTTGAGCATTTCATCGACCAGCGTAGTTTTGCCGTGGTCAACGTGCGCGATGATCGCGATGTTGCGGAGGTCGTTTCTTACCATCTTTGTCATCCTTTCAATCGGCGGACAAGTTCTCCGCCTTGTACAATCGGGACAAACATTTTTTGTAGAAAATGTATAAATTCCCTTTTCATTCGGGCATGAAAAAATCCTTGCAGAATCTGCAAGGATTTGATCTGGTGGGAGAAGATGGATTCGAACCATCGAAGCTAGAAGCAACAGATTTACAGTCTGCCCCCTTTGGCCACTCGGGAATTCTCCCTCATATTAACACGCAGTCAACTGAAGTTTGGTGTTGATGGAGCTGGTGGACGGACTCGAACCCCCGACCTGCTGATTACAAATCAGCTGCTCTACCAACTGAGCTACACCAGCACTGCGTGATGACAATAAAGATTATATCACTTTTGATCTCATTTGTCAAGCGTTTTTTTGAGAAAATTCAAAAAAATTTTCAGAATTTCAAAAAAGCGCGGAAAATCCGCGTTCGGGTGTTCCAATTTGCGCGGATTTATGCTATACTGAGATACAAACACAGAACAAAAAGGAGAACATCATGAAACAGGTTCAGCTATTTACAGACGGCGCTTGCAGCGGAAATCCCGGGCCGGGCGGCTGGGGCGCAATCTTACGGTTCGGCGCACACGAAAAGGAGCTTTCGGGCGGTGCGGCGGAAACCACGAATAACCGGATGGAGCTTTCGGGCGTGATCGCAGGGCTATCCGCGCTGAAGGAGCCTTGCGCAGTCACCCTCACCACCGACAGCAAATATGTCGTGGACAGCGTGACAAAGGGCTGGGTGTACGGATGGAAAAAGCGCGGGTGGATCAAATCTGACAAGAAACCCGCGCTGAATGTTGATTTGTGGGAACAGCTCCTGCCGCTGCTCGAACGGCACGCGGTCACCTTTGTGTGGGTCAAGGGACACGCAGGGCATCCCGAAAACGAGCGGTGCGATCAGCTGGCGGTTGCACAGCGCGACCGATACGCCCGTTAACCGATCACGGCACGGGCAATATCTACCGTTTCTTTCGCGTCGCGGGCGTAATAGTCCGCGGCGATTTTTTCTGCGTAATCGGCTGTCAGCACCGCGCCGCCGACCACAACCTTACACGGCACCTTCTTCTCGTGCAGCAGGCGGATCGTATCCTCCATCGCGCCGAGGGTGGTGGTCATCAGCGCGGAAAGTCCGACCAGCGGTGCCTGATGCTCCAGCGTCGCGGCAAGGATCGTTTCGGGTGCAACATCGCGGCCGAGGTCAATCACGGTATATCCGTAGTTTTCAAGCAATACTTTGACAATATTCTTGCCGATGTCGTGGATGTCGCCCTTGACGGTCGCAAGCACGATCTTCCCCTTGGATACGGGTGCGGCATCCGTTTTTGCAAGCACGGCGCGGATTTCGGTGAATGCCGCCTGTGCCGCGTTTGCCGCCTGAATCAGCTGGGGCAAAAACAGCGTGCCCTTTTCAAAGCCTGCGCCTGCCTCATCGAGTGCAGGGATGAGGTGGTCGTTGATGAGTGCCATCGGGTCGTTCTGTTCGAGCAGGGCGCGTGTCAGCTTGCCTGCCTCGCCCTTCAGTCCGCGCAGAACCGCCTCAGAAAGCGTCATTTCCGTGCCTGCGGCAGATGCGGTCGTCTGGGGTGCGCTGTCCCCATATGCCGCAACAAAATCAGACGCGTGCTTGTCGATATTTGCAAGAAGCTTATAGGCGCGTACCGCGTCCATCATCTTGGTGAGATTCGGGTTGATAATCGGAAGATCCAGCCCGTTTGTCATCGCCATCATCAGAAAGCTGTGATTGACAAGCTCACGATTCGGCAGTCCGAAGCTGATGTTCGACACGCCAAGAACGGTCTTCAGACCGAGTTCTTCCTTCACGCGGCGGAGTGCTTTGAGCGTTTCCTGTGCGCCCTCCTGCTCCGCGGATACGGTCAGCGTCAGACAGTCGATGTAGACATCCTCGCGGCGGATGCCGAGCGCAAAAGCGCGGTCAAGAATCCGCTT
Source organism: Ruminococcus sp. (assembly GCA_015066905.1). Taxonomy (GTDB): domain Bacteria; phylum Bacillota; class Clostridia; order Oscillospirales; family Ruminococcaceae; genus Ruminococcus_F. The sequence goes on along the minus strand of SVNN01000018.1, from coordinate 9,895 downwards.
TGCAATCAAAAAGCGTTCCTCCGCGGTTTTGGGAATTCCGTTTTCGTCAAGCGTCAGACCGACCACCGCCGCGCCATAGCGTTTGACGAGGGGGAGAATCTTCGACAGGGATTCCTCCTCGCCGTTGACGGAGTTGACAATCGGTTTTCCGTTATAGATACGAAGCGCCTGCTCTAATACAGCGGGGTCGGTGGAATCCAGCTGGAGCGGCACATCCGTCACGCTCTGGATTGCCTTGACCACGCGCACCATCATCGTTTTTTCGTCAATGTCGGGCAGACCGACGTTCACATCCAATAAATCGGCGCCTGCCTCCACCTGGGAGATCGCCTGTCCGAGGATGTAGTCGATATCCCCGTCGCGAAGTGCCGCCTGGAATATTTTCTTTCCCGTGGGATTGATCCGCTCACCGATCACGCGCGGCTGATTGATTTCCACCACAGTGGTCGCAGAGCATACCGCCGCAGGAATCTTCGGTGCGGTACGGGTCGTATCAAGATCGCGGAGTCTTTCTCTGACTGCAGCAATATGGGCAGGTGTCGTGCCGCAGCATCCGCCGAGGAGCTTACCGCCTGCCTGTGCGATTTTCTCCACCGCCGCGGCGAATTCCTCCGCACCGACGTTGAATGCACCGGTCACGGGATCAGGCAGACCTGCATTCGGTTTCACGAGAATCGGGAGGGTCGTCCATCGTGCCAGCTCCTCGACAAAGGGCGCAAGCTCCACAGGGCCGAGCGAGCAGTTGATGCCGATCGCGTCTGCGCCGAGTCCCTCCAGCGTCAGCGCCATTGCGGGAATCGAACAGCCTGTGAAGGTTCTGCCGTTTTCTTCAAAGCTCATCGAGCAGAGGACGGGTTTTCCGCCGCCGTGCTCCTTTGCCGCCAGAAGTGCCGCGCGAAGTTCATACAGGTCGGTCATCGTTTCGAGCACGATCAGATCGGCGTCCCTGCCTGCCTCAACCTCCTCCGCAAAAAGGTCGTATGCCGCCTCAAAGGACAGGGTGCCGTTCGGCTCTAAAAGCTGTCCCGTCGGACCGATATCCAGCGCAACAAGGGCAGAATCTCTCGCCGCCTCGCGTGCGATGCGGATTGCCGCTGGGATCACCGTGCGGAAATCCAGCCCGTGGGATTCCAGCTTTGCGCGGTTTGCGCCGAACGTGTTGGTATAAAGAATCTGTGCGCCTGCGGCAACGTAGTCGCGCTGTACCGAAAGAATCAGATCGGGATCGGTCAGATTCAGCCGTTCGGGCAGTTCTCCTGCCGCCATGCCGCGCGCCTGCAGAGATGTCCCCATTCCGCCGTCAAGGAATACGGGGCGGTTTTGTGCAATCAGTTCCTGAAAGGTCATTGGTTTTCTTCCTCCGTGATATGTGTAGAATCGGCACACGCACCGCGCATACCGCAGGTTTCTCTGAGATTGCAGACCGCACAGCCATGCGGTTTCTGCGTCTGTCTGCGTTCAGACAGCCCGATTACAGCGGTGACCGACTTCTGCGGCAAAAGCATATCGCCTGCCGTCGCAGTCAGCCCGATTTTTTTATCCGCGTCGAGTACGGTGATGAATGCATGCTGTAAGCCCAGCGGCAGATCGCCGTAGCCCGGACTGAACCGCCAGGTCATGAACGCAGGACGGAGCCGGTGTTGAATCTCCTCCTGTGCGCGGTCGCAGGTTTCTTCCATCATCGCGCTTGCAAGCGCGTCTGCCACGACTGCCTGCGCCATATCCATACTGCTGAGGCGGCGCAGGAGCGTATCCGCGCCCAGCGAGAGCGTTGCGGCAAGCAATACTGCACGGTCACAGCCGCGCAGATGGGCACGGATATCCTGCCCGGGCAAACAAAGCGAGGTGCCGCTGAAGAGGATGCCGCGCTCCGTTTCGGAAATTTCGCACAGCCGCCAGATATAGCGCGGTGCGCAAGCGGCGCGGAGTTGTTCCTCGCACGAATGGAGCATCGTCTGCAGCATCGCATCCGCCTCGCCCGTCACACGCAGATAGCGGAGTGCCTCGCGCTGTAACTGTGTCAGGCTCAAAGCGATCCGCTCCGTTTCGGAAGCTGCCAGTTGATCGGCTGACTCCCTGTTTGTTTCAGAAATTCGTTTGCCTTTGAGAAGTGCCTGCATCCGAAAAAACCGTTATATGCGGAAAGCGGACTCGGATGGGCGCAGGTGAGCACGAGGTGGTTGGGGTTGGTGATCAGCGCCTGTTTCGCTCTTGCGTTTCCGCCCCAAAGGAGGAAGACAAGCGGCTGTTCGCGGTCATTGAGCAGAGAGATGATCTTGTCGGTGACCTGTTCCCACCCCTTGCCGCGGTGGCTGTTGGGCTGTGCCTCACGGACAGTCAGCACCGCATTGAGCATCAGCACGCCCTCTTTTGCCCAGGATGTCAGCGTTCCGCCGCAGTTCGTGTTGTCGATTCCGAGGTCGGAAAGCTGTTCTTTGAAGATATTCACCAGCGAAGGCGGCGGAGTGATCCCTTCGCGCACTGAAAAGCAAAGCCCGTGCGCCTGTCCTGCGCCGTGGTAGGGATCCTGCCCGATGATTACAACGCGCGTATCCGAAAAGGAGGTATAGCGCAGGGCGTTGAAGATGTCGTACATATCCGGATAGATCGTCTGGGTGCGGTATTCTGTGATCAGAAACCGCCGCAGCTGCTGATAGGATTCTGACTCAAACGTACTTTTCAGCAGGTCGTCCCAGTCGTTGCCGATATTCACCATTGTGGTATGCTCCTTCCCGAAAACCGCGGTTTTCCGCACTTTTGCTACGTTTGATTATACCATTTTTCTGAAAAGCTGTCAACCTGACCAATTTTTCTTGAAATTTCAAAAAAGACTTGCAATTATATGACTTTTGTGGTATACTAATTGAGAATCGGAGATTGTGCCTTGCAATCTCACCCAAATTGATACTATAAAAAAGTTAGAGGAGAATTTACAAACATGACTACCATCGAACTGATCGGCGGCATTCTGCTGCTCATTACCTGTGTGCTGTCCGTTCTGCTTTGCCTGATGCAGGACAAGAACGTTGACCAGAACATGACTTCCGCAATCACCGGCGCAAGCAATGATTCCTTCTACGGAAAGAATACAGGCCGCACCAAGGAGGCAATGCTGATGAAGATGACCCGCGTACTGCTCGGTATCTTCTTTGTTGTCACCCTGCTCGTCAACATTCTTCCCGTATACATCGACTTCTGAGCAACTCTGAACCTCCGCCCTGTGACCTGCGGCAAGCTGTACATATTCTGTACGGCCGATGCTGTCGGCGCAGGGCTTTCTTGATTTTTACCCGAAAGGATGGGATCTCACGATGGCAAAAAGACCGAAACGCAGCAACGAACAAACCGAACCCCGCCGCACTGCTGAAAAATACAGTGTGGAGCACTACAAGCAGAAGATCATGGCATTTTTGCTCAAAAGCGGAAAAAAGCCGCTCTCACAAAAGGATCTGGAGGCAAAGTGCCGCAGCCAGAGAGGGCGCAGCAGAAATTTTGAAACCGCTTTGCTTGAGATGACCGAACAGGGCAGAGTCGTGCGGATGGAGCGCGGCTTCTGTCTGACCGAATCGCTCGGCGGCTTCCGCGCGAAGATCACCCGACTCCAGCAGACCTTCGGCTTTGCAGAGCGCGAAGAGGACTGCGCAAGCATCTTTGTGCCCGGAAAATATCTGATGGGCGCGATGCCAGGCGATCTGGTGCTGATGCAGGAGATCAAATCCCGTTCCGGCGATCCCGAGGGACGCGTTCTGCGCGTACTTGTGGAGGCGGACGCGCGCATCACGGGCGTTCTGGGCGAGGAGGACGGCGAACGCTTTCTTGTTCCCGACACGATGGCGCGGTGCAGGATCCCGCTTTCGAAAAACGGATTCTGCGGCGGCAGAGCCGGCGACAAGGTGCTGGCGGAGCTGAGCTACCGCGGCAAACGGCACGCGGATCACAGAGTTCGGATCCTTACTGTATTCGGCAGCTGTGATAATGCGGCAAACTGCGCGGCGGCAATGCTGGCTGTGAGCGGCATTCCCACCGAATTTCCAGACGCGGTGCTGCAGGAAGCGGACAAGCTCGAACATGCAGGCGTACAGGCGGCAGATTTCGCAAACCGTCTGGATCTGCGCGACCAGATCATCTTCACGATCGACGGCGCGGAATCGAAAGACCTCGACGACGCGATCTCCATCGAACGGCGCGACAACGGATATCGCCTCGGTGTGCATATCGCGGACGTTTCGCACTACGTCAAGGGCAACAATGCGCTGGACAAGGAAGCACTCAACCGCGGCACGAGTGTGTATTATGCCGATCAGGTGATTCCGATGCTGCCGAAGGCACTCTCCAACGGAATCTGTTCGCTGAACCCCGACGAAGACCGACTCGCGTTTTCAGCGATTATGGATCTTGACGCAGACGGAGCGCTCTGCAGTTACGAGTTCCACAAAACGGTCATCCGCTCGCGCGTCAAGGGCATTTACAGCGAGATCAACACGATCTTCGACGGCACAGCGGCAGCGGAGATTCTGGAAAAATATAAAGACGTTACACCCGCACTGATGATTATGAAGGAACTGGCAGAGAAGCGCATTCAGCTGAGAGAATCGCGCGGAGTGCCTGAAATTGAAACCACGGAAAGCAAGATCCTTATGAACGAGGACGGACTCTGTGTGGATGTTCTGCCGCGCACAAGAGGATTCAGCGAGCAGCTCATCGAGGAATTTATGCTCCTTGCGAATGAATCCGCCGCGCGTACGGCAAAACACAGGGCAATCCCGTTTGTGTACCGTGTGCACGAAGCGCCGAGTCCCGAAAAAATCGACAATCTGGAAGAAGTGCTGACCAAGATGAACGTGGAGCATCCCGTGTTCCGCGATGTACGTCCTGTCCACTTTGCAACGATCCTCAGGGAAGCCAGAAAGCAGAACAATCCGCTTCTGCCTGTGCTGAATCTGACGATCCTGCGCGCGATGAGCAAGGCGAAATATGCACCCGAAGCGATCGGTCACTTCGGTCTTGCGCTGGAGGATTACGCGCACTTTACCTCGCCGATCCGCCGCTATTCCGATCTGGCGATCCACCGGATTCTCACCGATGTGGTCGCCGGCTATTCGCCTGACTGGTTTGAAACCCGGTATGCAGCATTCGTTGTGAATGCGTCTGCAAAGGCAACCTCAACCGAGATCCGCGCGATGAAGGCGGAGAACGACTGTGAGGCGTGCTATAAGGCAGAGTATATGGCAGCACATATCGGCGAAGACTTCGACGGAATCATCTCCTCGGTGACGGACTTCGGTTTTTATGTCACGCTTGAGAACACGGTGGAGGGACTGGTTCACATCCACAGCCTCCCCGTCGGAGAATATATGTACGACGGCGTGATGTCGCTCTCAGAACGCTTTGGCAGCAAAAGCTTCACTCTGGCGCAAAAAGTCCGTGTCCGCTGTGTCCGCACGGATGTCAACAGCGGAAACATCGACTTCGCTCTGGTCGAAGAAGAATAAACCCGGCAGCAGGCATATGCAGTTTGTGTATGCCTGCTTTATTTTTCATCTGCTTCCTCCGGTTTTAACATTTTGCAAACATTTCAAAAACATCTCGCAAATACAGTACCGATATAATAAAGACACACAAGAGAAAACCACAGAACAACAATTTCAGGAGGTACAGTATGAATAGAAACGATCAGGATTTCATCGTGCAGAAAATCCGCACACAGTATATGGAAAAGGACACGGCACAAAAGGATCTCGACCTGCTCCGCGAACTGGACGCTGAGGTGAAGCTTCCTGCCAACGTGTTCGGTTATGTCTTCGGCAGCATCGGCGCGATCATCATGGGCGCAGGGATGAGTCTGGTCATGACGGATATCGGCGCACAGCTGGGCATCAGCTACACAATGCCGATCGGTATCAGCATCGGTGTCGTTGGTATGGTCATGGCGATCCTCACCTATCCCGCATATAAAAGCATCCTCGCTTCCAGAAAGAAAAAATATGCAGACAAGATCCTTGCTCTGAGCGAGAGAATCATGAACGGGGAGGTACAGGGAAGATGAGTCAGATCGGTGCGTTTTTCAAGGGCGCATGAAGGAAAGCGCAAAGGCGCAGCATGAAGTGGACAAGGCAAATTTTGCCGCAGCGAAAGCAGAATCCAAAGCGCAGTGGGCAGAGGCAAAGGCAATGGCGGATCCTGCATATACAAAACAGAAGATGCAGCTGCAGCGCGAGGAACAGATTGCTGCAGCGCAAAAGCGGATGGATCACGCACAAAAGCGGATGGATCACGCAAAGAAATAAAGCGAACGACGGGAAAAACAATCGGTTTATCAAATTTTCTTGCGCGCTAAACCACAACGAAACAATCATAAAATCCAGAGAAGTGATGTAACCTTCTCTGGATTTTCTGCTTTATGACTATCCGCCTTTTGTACAGCGCAGTTCGTTTTATTTTATCAGCTCATCGGTAAGCCGCAGGATCTCGGGTGCGATCTTCTCGCGCTCTTTTTTCGTTACATAACAGTAAAGCGGATATGCCGCAGAAACCACGGCGATTCCGACTGTGCCAACCACGATACCGAGGAAGAACAGGTCAGTCCAGACCATACAGCAGCACATTCCCACACCCAGGATCAGCGCACCGAGGATGCCTGCAACAAGAGAAATGACGGTGCCTTTTTTGGTAACGCCTGCGTCAAGACGGCGCAGCTGCTCCATCTTATCCGCCTCCTTCGGCGCATATTTGTCGCGGATCTTTCTGATCTCCTCCTGCTGCTGCGCAGAGTAGGTATAACGAAAGGGTTCATTCTTCATAAGCTTCCTCCTCCATGATCGTCCGGATTTCAACTGTGTTCTTTACGATGCTGTATACCGACATTGTCACGATCACCGCACTGACACCTGCACCTGTCAGAATGATCATCAGCCGCCGACTTGCAGGGGACATATCCGCGCCGAACTGTGCAAACATTGCTGTTTCAAGCGACAGCATAGAAACCAGTGCCGCCGCCATGCTGATGATCTTTGCCATGGACATCACCGGACTGCCGAGCCGTCTGTATCGCACAAGATTGATGATCGCGAGCGTGGTGATATAGAACGTATATGCCGCCATTGCATAGATCAATATGCCGTTGTACGAAAAGCCCTTGTTCTGATAGAGAATCATCAACACTGCCGCCGACAAGGCGAGATTCAGCGTCAGCAGAATGTAACCGCAAAGCCGCGAACGGCGCAGTTCTCCGAACCGGTTTCTGCCGATTCCGACGCGGTTTACAAAACGCACCAGCAAAAACCGCATCACCGCCAGAATCAGGTAGTAACCCGCAAGCACGAAAAACCATACCGTGTGATAGTACACACCCGATGCGGCATTCAGCACAACATACAAAAGATTGACCAGCAGCGAGCCGTAGAGCGAAACGTGCGTGCGGAAAGACAGGTCTGTCATCAGGCGTTCACCCACAGGGTGATCGTACACGCGCTGTCTGGCGGTTCGGTAACAGTGCGGCACAGTGCGAATGCAGGCAAGCACGATCGTCGTCAGCGTATAGAACGACAGCACATAGATCACATATGCCAGCGGGTGCGTATCATAGTCAAAGAGAAAGGTGACAATCAGCGCTGCGGTACAGACTGCCGCCAGCAGAACCATCAGCCACACGGGCGGATGCAGCAGCTTAATCAGCTTGTTGTGATCCAACACGCTCACCTCTTCTGAGTGTTACAGTAAATGTGCTGCCCTTGCCGACCTCGCTTTCGACAGCAATCTCTCCGTTCATAATGTCCACCACGCGCCGGACGAGTGCAAGCCCCAAGCCATTTCCCTGCATCGCGTGGGAGGTGTCACCCTGATAGAACTTCTCGAAAATATGTCTGCCCGTTTCTGCGGAAATCCCGCAGCCCGTATCGGAAATCCGGACTTTTATGTCGTCCGCATCCGCCGTGAGCGCGACAGAAACAACACCGCCATCTTGGGTGAATTTGAATGCGTTGGAGAGCAGATTGTTCCACACAAGCTCCCAAAGCTCTGCATCAGAACAAAGGAACACACTGTCTATGATCTCTGTTTCGATCGTGATGCCCTTCTGCTCCCACACATCCTCAAACTGCAGCAGACAACGGCAAAGCTGCTCGCTCAGATCAAACCGCTCCGCTCCGGGGAAGATCTGCTGGTTTTCCAGCTTGTTGAGCTTGAGAATGTTTGTAATCAGATTTGCAAGCCTGCGCGACTGCTCCGTGATACCCTTTGCATATTCAATCCGCTGTGCTTCCGGCAGTCCGGGCGACTGGAGCATTGTTCCGTAGTTTTGCATCACGGCAAGCGGCGTTTTCAGCTCGTGGGATACATTTGCGATAAAATCGGTGCGGAGTGTTTCGACGCTTCCCAGCTCCTCCGCCATTTTATTAAAGCAGTCGATGATGCTGTTGAAGCTCTCATATGCGTAATTGTCGCCAAGCGATTCAATCCGCACGCTGAAATCACCGCCTGTGATCCGCCTGCCTGCGTCGGTGATGCGTCTGGTCGGACGATCGACCATCCGTTTGCGGCGCACAGCGTCAATTACCGTAAACAGCAGACTGATCAGCACAACGTTGCCGAACGTCAGCTTTGCCGCCGCTGAGATATTTTCCTCGGTAACGGCGATGGCAAGCGTTTCAGTCATAACCGTGATGAACAGCATCATGCAGCAGGTCACGATGAATGCCGCGACAAGAAAGAACACAAGCCAGCTGCTGATACCGTGCAGCAGTTTGCGCCAGTTCATCGGATCACCGCCTTGTAACCGAGTCCGTGTACGGTTACGATCTCAAAATCATCACACTGCGCCAGCTTGCTGCGGAGCTTTGTCATATATACATCCACCGTGCGCGGTCCCGAAGCCGTATCGGCATCCCAGAATTCGTCCATCAGCTGGGTGCGCGTAAAGGTCTTTTTCGGATAGGAAAGCAGCTTGTAGAGAATGCTGAATTCTCTGGTCGTCATCGGAATCTCCTCATCACCGAGATATGCCGTGTGTTCGTCCGCATCCATCACAAAGCTGCCGATCTCCAGCTTGCGGCTGGAAGCGATCTTCGCACGGCGCAAAAGCGCACCGATCCGCAAAAACAGCTCGTCAAGATCAATGGGCTTGACCATATAGTCGTCGATCCCCACGCGGTAGCCGCGCTGTTTGGATGCAAAATCATCCCGCGCGGTCATAAAGAGAATCGGGATCTCCTCATTGAGCGAACGCACAGTTTTTGCAAACTCAAAGCCGTCAATCCCCGGCATCATAATGTCAGAAACGATCAGATCGAACACGGTTTCGTACATCGCGTCGTATGCCTCGTCCGCACTCAGACAGCCTGTCGCCTGATATCCGCTCTGTCCCAGAAAGGTGCAGACGGTGCGGTTCAGATCGCGGTCGTCTTCTACCACTAATATCTTGAACATCAGTACCCTCCATCTATTTTTTCTGAGTATAACACACAAATGTTAAAGTTATGTTTCTGTTCACGGTATCCACAAAATATTATCAAAAAAGCGGAGCTGTGTCAATCCGGACACGCTCCGCTTTTCAGCTGTAATTCGGTTCAGAGATCTGCGCCGCTGAGAATTGCGCCGGACGCGCCGCCCGAAACCAGTGCGGCGTAGCGCCTGAGATATCCCGAAAGCGGCTTTTTCTTCGGCACAAAGTGCTTCATGCGCGCGTTGAGGATATCTGCATCCACCTTCAGCTCGATGGAATTTGCAGGGATGTCGATGCGGATGAGGTCGCCCTCTTCGACCACGCCGATCAGACCGCCGGATGCCGCCTCGGGCGTGATGTGACCGACGCAGGCACCTCTGGTCGCGCCGCTGAACCTGCCGTCTGTGATAAGCGCGACGCTGTTGCCGAGTCCCATCCCCATGATGGCGGAGGTGG
>SVNN01000154.1 GCA_015066905.1 Ruminococcus sp. | reverse complement strand
TCTTCAAAACGCCCAAATCCGTAAAAGAGGACTGAACGTCATCACCTATACAGGATTTACCTATGAACAGCTGCTCGAACATGCAACGGATGAAAATGGTTATGCCGCGCTGCTTGCGGTGACAGATTTTCTCGTGGACGGGCGTTTTGAAGAGGACAAGCAGAGCTATCTGCTCCGATTCCGCGGCAGCAGCAACCAGCGTTTTCTGGATCTGGAAAAAACAAGAGAATCCGGCATTCCCACTGAAGTAATTTTTCCTGCACGGGAATAAATTTCTCTGAAAACACACTTGCACAAAGCATCAATTTGCGATATAATAAAAAGAAGGGACAAACTTTCTGCCCCTTCTTTTTTATTTTCATGTTCCGGAGCGTGAATGATCAATGAAACAACGAATTTCCGCACTTTTCCTGTGCGTTTTCTATATACTCACCCTGTTTATGATGACTGCCTGCAGCGATGACCGCGGCAGCGGCGCAGGCTATCTCTTCAGCTATACCCTTGTGAGAAATCCGAAATCGCTGGATCCTCAGCTGGCGGAGGATGTATCCTCCAAAACGGTGATCGGCAACCTCTTTGCAGGGCTTTATCGTCTGGACAAAACGGGAAATGTCACACCCGATGTTGCATCAGACTGCACCGTGTCTTCCGACGGACGGATCTATACGATCACACTGCGGCAGAACAGCTACTGGCGTGCACGCAATGATGACGAGGACGCAGAACCGATTGCCGTGACTGCGCACGACTTTGTATTTGCATTCCGCCGCATGTTCAATCCCGAAATCCGCTCTCCCTATGGTGCACAGTTCTCATGTCTGGAACACGCCGAGGAGATCCTCAGCGGTACGGCATCCTACGAAACACTTGGTGTGCGTGCTGTTTCCGATTATGAGATTGAATTCACCCTCGCCTATCCGAACGCCAATTTTCTCTCCCTGCTCGCTACGACCGCAGCAATGCCATGCAGCAGTGCATTTTTCGACAGCACCAAGGGAAGATATGGTCTGGATGAAGATTCTGTCTGTTCGAATGGCGCGTTCTATCTTACAAAATGGTTTTATGATGCTTACGGCAAGGATAATGTGATCTATCTCAAGCGCAGCAGTGAAAACAGCAAGCACGAAACTGTCTATCCGTCGAATCTGGTATTCTACATCGCGAAGGATGAAGCGGAAGCAGCTGCTAATTTTTCAGCTGAAAAAACCGATTGTCTGGTCACGACCAATGCGTCCTATTCCGCTGATTCTGCTTATTCTGTTACTGCCGCTCCGAGTCAGACGCTCGGACTGATCTTCAGTCCCGACAGCGTATACGGACAGAATGCCGCACTCCGGAAAGCACTCAGTCTTGGGCTAAAACGATCAGACTATCAGTCTGAACTGACCGAAGATGTGCAATCCGCCTGTGCCCCCGTGCCGCCTGCTGTGTCACTGCTCGGCAAGGGATACCGCGAACTGGTGGCAGAAAACTCCTTTAAGACCGAAGATGAAGCGGCGGCAAAAGAAGCATATCAACAGGCGCTGGAATCCCTTGGGACATCCTCCGTCGATTCCGCACAGATCCTTGTTCCCGCCGGACTGACTGACTACACGGTGCTGCATACGATCACACGCCGCTGGAGTCTGCTGTTCGGCATCAGCGTTGGCATCGAAGAAGTCACCGCCGCTGAATATGCATCACGGCTCGAAAGCGGGAATTATACCATCGCACTCTACGCGCTGTCTGCGGATCAGTGCAGCGTACCGGCTGTGCTGAATGAATTCCTGCAAACCCCCGAACTTGCACTGAGCGATTCTTCCTCTGCAGAGCTTGCGGCATTGCTTGACGAAACCCGTTCTCTTGAAAACCTCAACGACTCAATCGAATTATACCGCAAAGCAGAACAGATCATTCTCGCGGATCATTCCTTCCTGCCGCTGTTTTACAAAAACGTCTATCTCGTAACGCGTCCGCAGAATGAAGACATCCGTCTGGAACCGTTTTCCGGACAGGTCTATTTTCAGAATGCAAAATTCTTTGAGGAATAACAAAAAACCGACCGCAGATTCCAAACACTGCGGTCGGTTTTGTTTTTGCTTATTGTACACGCTCAACCTTCATCAGATTGGTCGTACCGGAAATTCCAAGCGGAACACCAGCGGTGATTGCAACGAGATCATCCGTTTCGAGATATCCCGCACGTTTTGCAGATTCCACTGCGTGCAGCAGCAGTTCATCTGTATTGGTTTCCTCCTGAATCACAAGCGGATAGACACCCCAGGACATATTCATCTGACGGCAGACACGCGGACTCGGCGTACAGCAGATGATCGGAGAAAGCGGACGATATTTGCTGATCAGACGCGCCGTGCCGCCCTCCTTGGTAACCGTGAGGATCGCCTTTGCGTTCAGGTCATGCGCCGTTGTCACAGTTGCGTGTGCAATCGCGTTTGCAATATTGGACGAGCAAACATCCGACTCGCGCTGCGAGAAGCGGCGACGGTAGTTGATGCCCTGCTCCGTTGTTTCAGCGATCAGCGCCATGGTCTGCACCGCCTCAACAGGATATGCACCTGCGGCAGTCTCACCACTGAGCATGATTGCACTGGTGCCGTCGTAGATCGCATTCGCAACGTCAGTAATCTCCGCACGGGTCGGACGGAGATTCGTAATCATCGACTCAAGCATCTGTGTTGCGGTAATCACCTGCTTGCCTGCATTATATCCCTTGTGGATCAGTTCCTTCTGGATTGCAGGAATCTTTTCAAAGGAAATCTCAACACCCATATCACCGCGTGCAACCATGATGCCGTCAGCAGCCTCAAGAATCTCATCAATGTTCTCTACGCCCTCCAGATTCTCGATCTTGGCGATAATACGCACATCGAACCAGCCAAGGCTCTGAGTAAACTTGCGCAGATAGTTGATGTCAGCGGCAGTGCGGACAAAACTTGCGGCAATAAAGTCAAAACCGGTCTTTGCGCCGAATTCCAGATCGTTCATATCTGCGTCGCTCAGAAACGGCATACTCAGCTTTGCACCGGGTACGTTGATGCCCTTGTTGTTAGAGAGCTTTCCGCCGTGGATGACCGTACAATTGATCTCTGTACCCTGAATCGAATCCGCACGCAGCTCTACCGCGCCGTCGTTGATGAGAATTCTTGTACCCGGCTTGACATCCTGCGGCAGCTTTGCAAAGGTCACACTGCCGATCTCCGCGGTACAGGGAATGTCACGCGTGGTCAGCACATAGCTGTCACCCGACTGGATCTCAACCGGCTTATCATCCACAAAACGACGAAGACGCACCTCGGGTCCCTTGGTGTCCAGCATAGTCGCGATCGGCAGACCCAGCTCCTCGCGAAGCTTGCATACCTTATCAAACCGCTCCTTGTGAACGGAATAGTCGCCATGTGAAAAGTTGAAACGCGCTACGTTCATACCACCCAGCATCAGCTGGCGCAGATTCGCTGCCATGAGATCGGATTTATATTCCAGTCCTTTCAGCTGCTGCCCAGGATGAATGCGCTCAAGAACGTAGAGCTGCCGCTCATCTATGCAGGCGTGTCGGGCAGGGAGCGCGAAAAGCGCGCAATGGAAATGCTCGAAAGAGTAGGTCTGAGCGACC
>SVNN01000017.1 GCA_015066905.1 Ruminococcus sp. | reverse complement strand
TGGAGGACTTTACAAAGCTCTGGTACGGAGATTTTGTTCCGAAAAAGTTTGTAAGAGCCGTGAAGAATTCTCGAAAAAGCTAATCAGCCTGCGGGCGTGGGAGTGTCATAGCAAGCAATGATTTTGTGGACACACTCCGTCAAAATCGCTTGTCGGTGATACTCCCCGAACCCCTCGGCAATCGACAATTCTGTCTCGATAAAAATGGAAGGAGTGATAAAAAACTATGGCAAAAAGACTTCGCCCTGTGCAGATAAAATTCTTTGTTTCGGAATATGAAAAAGAGCTTATTGATAAGAAAATGAAGCTGTTCGGTATCAGGAATATGTCGGCTTATCTTCGCAAGATTGCCATTGACGGAAGGCTTATAAAGGTTGAAACCTCAGGACTTGACGAGCTGTGCCGACAGGTAAGCGGCGTTTCAAAAAACATCAACCAGATTGCAAAGCGTATCAATTCTACAAATGATATTTACGCCGATGACGTAATCGCAATAAAACAGGAGCTTGAAAAGATATGGCAGTTACTGAAATCCACGCTATCCGCACTACTCTGAACAAGGCACTTGATTACATTATGAATCCGAAGAAAACCGATGACCGTCTGCTTGTGGACGGCTTCGGCTGTTCTCCCGAAACGGCAGCGTTACAGTTTGAACTGACGAAGAAAAATTTTCTCAAGGAGAAAGGCATTCTCGGCTTTCATATCATTCAGTCATTTTCTCCGGGAGAGGTGAATTACGAAACTGCTCATAAAATCGGAATGGAGCTTGCAGATAAAATCTTTGACGGAAAGTTTCAGTTTGTCTGCGCTACGCACATTGACCGAGGGCACGTTCACAACCACATCATTGCAAACTCTGTCAGCTTTGAAAACGGCGACAAGTTTCTTTCTAAAAAGCACACGATGTATGATATAAGAAATTTCAGCGACGAGCTTTGTCGTGAGAACAGATTGTCTGTCATAACCGAGCCAAAGGAAAAAGGCAGAAGTCAGTATGAGCATAGTCTCGATAAAAAGGGCAAGAGCTGGAAGTCGCTTCTTCGTCAGAATATTGATAAGGCTATTCTGAAAACGCAGTCGTGGGATGAGTTTCTTTTGTATATGCAGAAGCTGAATTATGAAATAAAGCAAGGAAAATATATTTCATTCAGAGCTGAGGGGCAAGAACGTTTCATCCGTTCAAAAACTCTCGGAACTGACTATACCGAAGAAAGACTCCGTGAAAGAATTTGTGGAGCAAGAACAAATCCGACTGTTTCTCTTATCATCGATATTGAAAACTGCTTCAAGGAGAAACAGAAAAATCACGAAGCGTTCAGGCAGTGTGCAACTGTGCAGAATCTTAAAACTATGGCGAATACGGTGAACTATCTGACAGAGAGAAATATGCTGAGCTATTCGGCTCTTTCGGAAAAGCATACGGCTTTGAAAGAAAAATATAACGCTGACCGAACTCGTATAAAAAAAGTTGAGCAACGACTCAAAGTTATTGCCGAGGATATTAAAAACATCGACAATTACCGCAAGCACAAGCCTGTTGCTGACAAGCTTGAAACGGTTGTTTTCAAGGAAAAGTATAAGCGTGAACACGAAAGCGAGCTGATTATTTTTACTGCCGCTGAGAAGTATCTGAAGAAAAGATTTGGCGGTGAGAAAGCTCCGCTGATTAAAGAACTTCGTGCTGAACAGAAAAAGCTTTATGCTGAAAAGGACAAGCTGTATAGCTCTTATAATACGACAAAATCCGAAATCAAGGAGCTTGATACAGTTATGAAAAATGTGGATATGATTCTTGGGAAGGGCAAAGAAAAAGACCGCCAGCGTGATGTTCAGCGCAAGTGGTCAGGTGAGTTGGAGTGATGATGTAAAAGAAAAAGCCGTACTCGTGGGTACGGGTACGGCTACATATTGAACGGTTCAATGAATTGTTTTTATGTTGCTGTTATACAACCTTTACAAAAACACGATTTCCCTGTTATTCATCGTTGTTTTCATTCTGAGCGGATATGGTTAACTCCATCATTTTTTGAGCGTAAGTATCTCCATCAATTTCTTCATCAGCATATTGTCTCATTAACTCATCAATCTGTTTTTTCAATTCTTCTCTGTTCATTTTTACCTCCTATATTAGAACGGCGTATTGCAGTGTCTGCAATAATAAGCCTTACTATCTCTCATCTCATGGCAGTGAGGACATTCAACCAAGTCCTCTTCTCCATCAGATGTTCTTGTTCTATGAGCACATTGGGAACAGTAAATTGTATCCCCTTCATCCCACAGAGTATTCTCATTTTCATTTCCGCAATTTGCACATCTCAAAACAATTTCCTCCTTTTATTCTTTATCCGTGTTTTTACATTATACCACATCTGCTTCGGTATTTCAACACAAAACAAAAGCCGTACTCGGATTTTTCCGAATACGGCGGTACATATTGTATCGCTAAAAATTGCTGGGGTGTAATGTCTTAGAAAATTTAGTCAAGTCTCTTAGTCTTCTTCTGTGTAATCACAGTTAGAGCATACCCACTCTTCGCCATCCCAGTGTAAACAGCTATCGCATTCTGGACACGGTCTTATTTCTTCGTCTTCCTCATCTAATTCCCCAGAACAGTAAGGACAATAGCTGTATTCGGATTCATCATATACTTTGTCACAAAAAGGGCACATCTGCATTTTTGCCACCTCCTCTATATCTTAAAATAAAATAATGTAATTTAAAATTACAATCTAACAAGCCTGCAATGCTTATTATTGTGATTTTATTATATCACATCAATTTTGAAAACTCAATAAATGAAATGATACGCCTGTCAGAAAAAAAGCTTATTTCTGCATTTGACCCAAAAATTTCTCCCAGGTACTTGACAAACGCATAACAAATCCGTATAATCGCTTTAAAGCGCTAAATCGACTTGCAACAAACAACTTCCATTTACATAGCAGAAGTTCACGCTTCTGCGAAAAATCAAAACACGAAAGGACTTGAAATTTATGACTAACACAACAACTATGTCAGGAGTAAAACCAACATTCAACAGCTTTATGGACTACACAAAGCTTGACCGCAACCGTCAGCGTACTGTCGTATTCTACGGACGAGTTTCCACGGAACACGAAGCACAGCTCTCAGCTCTCGAAAACCAGATGCAGTGGTATTCCGACCAGGCAAAATATCATCCCAACTGGAATGTAATCGACAAGTACATTGACGAGGGTATCACAGGAACTCAGGCTAAGAAACGTCCCTCTTTCCTCAGAATGATTGAGGACGCAAAGAGCGGAAAGTTCGATTTGATTGTAACCCGTGAGGTTTGCCGTTTTGCTCGTAATACTGTTGATACTCTAAACTTTACCCGTGAGCTGAAGAATATCGGCGTTGAAGTTTACTTTGTTGAGGACAACATCTGGACAATGGACGGCGACGGTGAGCTTCGTCTCTCCCTTATGGCGACACTTGCTCAGGAAGAAAGCCGCAAGGTATCGGAACGTGTTAAGGCTGGGCAGAAAATTAGCCGTGAGAACAAGACTCTCTACGGCAGCGGAAATATCCTCGGTTATGACAGAAAACCCGGTGAAACCTACACAATAAATCCCGAACAGGCTGAAACTGTAAAGATGATTTTCGAGCTTTATGCCAAGGGTATGGGTGGCTCAAAAATCTGCAAAATGCTCACCGAAGCAAAGCGAAAGAATGCGTCGGGCAAGGTAAAGTGGGAATGTTCAAGCGTGCTGCACATCATCAAGAACGCTACTTATATGGGCTACATCTGCTACAACAAATCACGCAGCAACAACTACCTTGAACAGAAGCGAATCAACAACCTTGACGAAACCACATACGAGCTTGTCAAGGGAGATTTTCCACCGATTATTTCCGAAACCTTATGGCATGAATGCAACCGCATCAGAAAGGCGAAGTCAAAGCCGAGCGTTGTTGTAAACGGAGAGGTCAAGGCGTTTTCAAAGCGTGGCGCAAATGATTTCTGGCAGTCGAAGATGAAATGCAAGTGCGGTTCATCTTTCAGAAAAGATAAATGGCACCAGAACAAGCACAAGGATGTTACCTATGGTTACAGCTGTTACAACAGAATACGCCACGGCGATGCGAAGAAGCGTGAGGAGTTGGGGCTTGACACAGACGGCTTCTGCGATATGAAGATGATTTGCGAATGGAAGATGGACCTTATGGCGAAAACCATTTTCGACAACATCTGGGTTGACCGTCAGGCTATGGCGGGACAGGTTATGGAGCTTATCAGAAAGCATTACACCGAGAGCGTCAAGGAAAAGGGCTTTGTTACTTTGCAGTATATTCAGGCTCAGCGTGAAAAGCTTGAAGGCAAGAAGAAAAACATTCTCAATATGCGTGCTGAAAATGAAATCAACGCTGATGAATACGCACAGCTCAAAAAGGAAATGGACGCTGAGTTCGCAAGACTTTCCGAGCAGGAAAAGAACCTTACTGAACAGCAGGAGCTTACAACAGATTTCTCCGAAAACTTACAACGTATCGAAAAGGCATTACAGGGACTCTGCGACGGCACGGACAAGGAGCTTACTCAGGATTATATCGGCGGACTTGTGGAAAGTGTTATTCCAGAAAGCAACAGTAAATTCGTCTGGAACATCCGCACGGGAGCTGACAAGGTTACACCTTTCAATGCTGAAGTGAGCGGAAGAAAAAATAAAGCAATCGTCAAGGTTGACGAGTTTTCAGAAGAGGGCAAAGAGCCCTCTTTACATAAAAAATCCCGAATATTCGGCAAGCTACACAGGCTGCACTCCGCTCAGGTATTCAATCACAAATTTGCAATTCAATGAGCAGTGCTCTCTTCATTGCGCACAGATCAAATACATCCAGGATCTGATCCGCGCAAAGATCGGCGGCTTCCGGCTGTTTTAACTGTGAAGCAGGGGAGCCGGTCAGCCATTTTTGAAACAGCACCAGATCCGCAATGCTCAGCACTCCGTCAGCATTCACATCGCCGAGGATATCGGTGGTTTCAAGATATTCAGTATAGGAATAAAAATCTGCGCCGAGCTCGTGCAAGTCAGTGTTCAGCGCCGGCAAAGGCGAAACAGTTGTTCCGTCAAAGTAATAGAGATCGTAGCTTCCGTTTTCTGTGCTGCTGAAAATCATCCTGTTTTCATCAATGGGACAGGCGTCTGAACAGTCATAATCTGCAGAATGGAACGGCAGGGGAGACACCGTAATACCGTCGTAGCGCATGATCTGGTCGCAGTGCTGATCAACGGAATGCCACGTGGTAAAATAGAGCGTGTCGTCCTTGCAAACAGGATAATAAGCGTTGATGCCGTTCTCGCTGTATATGGGTTCTGTTTGACCTGTTTCGAGGTCCAGACGATATATCGCGCCGATTCCGTCTTTGTAGCCTGCATAGTAAATCTGACTCCCATCCGAAGAAAAACAGGGCATAGCTTCTTCATCGGGCGTAGATGTAATCATCGAAACCTCTCTTGTTTCAATGTCTATCATTGCTAGGTCGTAAACGAAATCGTCTGTCTGATCGCTCCAGTATCCGCGCTTGAACACGATGCTTTTGCCGTCAGGCGAAAACTTCGGATCCTCGTTGCGAAAGCCGCTGCTGCGCGTCAGATTGATTATGTCTCCGTGATCATAGAAGAAGATGTCCCATTCGTCCGCTGTGGGGTCAATAGCCATAAAGGTGATCTGAGCGGGAGAGGACCCGAAGACGCCGTTCATAGCGTGGAGGAACGCCCCGTCTATGGTCTCGGTTGTTCCGTCGGGAGCGCGCAGATACAGCTTGCTGTCAAGCGCAGAATAATTGCTGTATGTGTGCCATAACAGCCAGCCGTCCGGAAGTCCGCTGTCAGAAAGCGAATCGCTTTGCGGCACCTTTTCTGCTGCAACTGCGGGAAACGGCACGGAAGATAAAAGCGCAGCGGTTAATGCAAGCGGCACAAGAATGTTGCTCTTTGTTGTCTTGTTCATATTCTCACCTCTCTGCGCCATTATACCATATCTGCCGCAACAATTCAATCTGTACACAAAAGACGATCTGATTGCAGAAAACCGGTTGTCTGCACTGGCTTCCATATATTGAAACACTGCAAAGGAAAAGCCGTGCTCAGAATGTTTCCTGGCACGGTTTTTTTCTAAATTCTATCTTTTTTTATAGATGACAAGTTCGGGGTTTTCTCCGTTTTTTTCATAGGTGCAGATGAGAATAAACTCCATATTTGCAGCGATGCCAAAGCATCTGTCTCCGCCGAATTCACATGCAAGCTGATTACCGAGATAGGTCGCATTATCATCCAGATATTTCACCATTCTTCCGTTCGGAAGGCGGTATTCCAGATTGATATAACTGCCCACAAGGGCGTTGAGCTTTTCAACTCTGGGCATCCCTTCGATATGCAGCGCGTTGATTTCTGCAATCAGAAGCTGCTTGAATTCTTCGAACGCTTTATTGCCGCCAAGTTCTTCATATCGCTTCCAATAATCCAGTTTCGGCAGAGTTGCCTGCAGATAGGAACGCACTTCTTCTTCCGTGTGTTCTTCGCTGACCATATTTTTGACGCAGACATCAATCAGATCGTCCATATCGCTGTACATATATTCTCCGTCAGCGTAGCACCATTTACAGTAATGCTCGTTGAACATACCGTCTTTTTCCTTGCTGATTACAGCGTCTTCCAGCGGCATGCCGCAGCACTGGCAGATCAGCGCTCTCGGAGAGCCAAGGAGTGTATTGATCGAAACGTCAAAAAGCTTTGAGAGCAGTTTCAGGGTTTCTGTGTTTGGGATAGTTTCGCCGTTTTCCCAGCGCGAAACCGCCTGCCGCGTTACGAAAACCCTCTCTGCAAGTTCGTCCTGAGATAATCCGTTTTTTGTGCGAAGCTCACGAATGATTTCCTTTGTTTCCATTGTTTTTCACCTCGCTGTTATTATAACATACCGTGCAGATGCAGACAAGCAACCTGTTGTTGCTGTTCTGTATGTTATGACGTCAAGAGCGTATGCTTGCGCGGTTCATTCGGCAAACAGGGTAGTGGAAAGATATCTGTTACCTGTGTCGGGGAGCAGGACGACGATGTTCTTGCCCTTGTTTTCGGGACGCTTTGCCAGTTTGATCGCTGCCCACGCTGCTGCGCCCGAGGAGATCCCGACCAGCACGCCTTCATATTTTCCGATTTGTCTGCTTGTTTCAAACGCATCCTCATTGGATACGGGAATGATCTCGTCGTAGATCTCTGTGTTCAGCACCGCAGGGATGAATCCTGCGCCGATGCCCTGCAGCTGATGTGCGCCGGCAGCACCGCCGGAAAGCACAGCGGAATTGATCGGTTCTACTGCGACAATCCGGACGGCAGGATTTTTCGATTTGAGATATTCTCCCACGCCGGTCAGAGTGCCGCCCGTGCCGACGCCTGCAACGAAAATATCAACCGTTCCGTCGGTATCCGACCAGATTTCAGGGCCGGTTGTTTCGATATGTGCTGCGGCATTTGCGGGATTTGTAAACTGCGACGGAATGAAGCTGTTCGGGATCTCCTTGGAAAGCGCTTCCGCTTTTTCAATTGCACCGGTCATCCCTTTTGCGCCATCCGTGAGGACAAGCTCCGCGCCGTATGCCTTCATCAGCGTTCTGCGCTCCACAGACATTGTTTCAGGCATCACGATAATGATCCGGTATCCTCTGACAGCCGCAACAGCCGCAAGACCGATTCCAGTATTACCTGAGGTCGGTTCGATGATGACGGAATCGGGCGTGAGTACACCTCTTTTTTCTGCGTCATCCATCATAGCCTTTGCAACTCTGTCCTTCACAGAGCCTGCGGGATTGAAATATTCCAGTTTTGCAAGTAGCTTTGCGTGAAGCTTCTGCTTTTTCTCAATATTCGTGAGTTCAAGAAGCGGCGTTCTGCCGATCAGCTGATCAGCGGATGTATAAATATGAGCCATGGGAAATTCCTCCTTACTTGACGAGCGGAAAATTGTCTGTATAATCTGTGCCGGTAAAAACACAAATATGTGCGTCGCGTATCTCTGTGCACAGATGGGTCGATTGCATTATACCGCGTTCTGGCGGCTTTGTCAACTGGTAAATGTGGCTGTACGCCGCAAGTTGAAAAAAGCCGCACAGGACATTGCCTGTACAGCCTTTTTACATCAGAGTCGGTTATATTGTTACAGATCCTGCAGATCCGCAGCAGTCAGATCGTTTTCGATATTATCTCTTGCAAGGTCGTTGTCGATGACTGCGTAAGCGTCAGAAATCGGCTTGTCCTGCGAAAAACGACCGTTGTGATACGCTTTGTTCCCGCGCGCTTTCTGCGCATGCTTCGCGTCCTGATCTGCCATGTTCATCACCTCGGAAATAGTATGCGTCTGTGTTGTCGGATTATGTATCATCCGATATACTGTGCTGCGATTCTTTTTCAAAAATAAACAGCCGCGAACATCCTGTCGATCAGGTGTGTTTGCGGCTGTGTGATCTATGAATTAAGCTTCCAGCAGTGCGAGAAACTGTGCTCTGGTTTCGGGGCCGACAATGCCGTCGATCCGGATCGCATACTGCTCCTGGAAGGAACGGACTGCTGATTCGGTCGCGTCATCATATACGCCCGTTTCATTTACGGAAAATCCTGCGTCATTCAGACACCACTGCACCCAGCGGACCTTGTCGCCGTCCATCCCCTTGCTGATGTTGTCGCGCGGCGCAGGATAGGGGCATTCAGCTTTTTCCGTTGCAGGTTCCGATTCCGACGGTGTGGTGGTTTCTTCCTGCTGATTTGAGCCGGAAGGCTTTTGCGAGGGTGCGGGCACATCCTGTACCTCCTCGCCCTTGATCGCGTTGATGATCGGGTTTTTGCCCTCGGAGCAGCTGACAATGAATCCCACAGGGAGTCCGAGAACAATTACAAACACAAGCAAAAATTTCAGATATTTCAGGCGTGAAACATCACGGGCTTCCTTGACGCCTTGCTCGGTTGAAAGCGGTACGCGGAGCGGTTTGATCTTCGCAAGCTGTTCGGTGTCGGGGAGCTGCCTTGTGACCTGGCGGGCATATGCAAATGGTTTGAGCTGAGCGTACCAGCCGGCAGTTTCCTGCAGGTCGTTATATGCATCTACGGTTTTGGCACAATCTACCGCACGGTCGAGCGACTGCTGTACCTCCGCGCTGTGCTGTGTGAAATTCATACTCTGGATTCTTGCGATGCCGAGCCAGACGCGGTAATCGTCCGGGCATTCCTGTGCAAGGACGCGATACTGTGCTGCCGCGTCTTCGTAAAATTCAAGGTCAAGAAGTCCCTCAGCGCCGCGGATTCTGTCCTCCGCTGTATATTGCTGTGTCATTCTTTCCATTCCTCCTCTGTGCGGGGCTTTGTTTATTTCCCCAGCGATTCATATACTGTCAGCATCTCTGCCGCTGTGCCGAGCTGCAGAAATGCGCTGGCATATGCGGCGTTGATCTTGTCGAAACGGCGCGAAACGGCAGTGATGATCTCTGCGACATTCTGCGAAACGTCGTCATCCAGCATCTCGCGGTATGCCGCAAGCGCGTGCCGCAGCTGTGCAGTCTCTTCCATACAGCGTTCCGCTGTTTTCCGCAGATTCTTCGCGCTGTCTTCCAGTGCGGAGATCTGAATCTGTTCTTCTTTTGTATGCGCCACGGAAAATTACCTCCTGTGCAGGTTTCAAAGATGGATCTGATCCATCGCCTGATAAAAGCCTGTGATCGCGTTTACGGCATCCGCAGCGATCTTTCGCGGCTGTTCCATCTGTTCGGCGTGAATCCGTAAGGAATCGAACAGCTCTTCGCTTCGCTCAGAGAATTCCGCTTCCAGCTGCTGTGCTGTGCGCAGAAAACGGTCGATCTGCTCCAGATCTTTGCCGATTTCGGCGGAAATAGAGGCAAGCTCGGCAAGATTTCTGCGACAGGCGTCCATACCCGGCTTGACGTCGGCGATCTTCAGCTCGATCTCTGCGATTTTTTCTTCTGCGTCCTCCATACGGCACTGTGCCGCGCCGATATTTGCCTTCGCGTGTTTGATGGCATGTTTCTTTCCGGTTTCCAGCATCTCAAAGTTTGCATTCGACTGCGGCGGCAGAGGCATCGACTCTGCTTCCTGCAGGGCTTGTTCGGCATGTCTGAGGGCTTTTTCTGCGGCTGTATATTGCTGCTGTGCCTTTTGCAGCTGTGTCAACGTCCGTCCGAGAGAATCCTCAGCGGCAAAGAGCAGCTCCTGATTTTTCACGGCGCAGTCTCGGGCGGTTTTCAGTTCGGCGCGCAGCCGGGACTGATCCTCTTTGGCGAGTCCCACCGCCTTTTCGAGCATGGTTTTTGCATCCTCTGCCTGTCTGGAAAGGCGCGTGCGCGTCTGCTGCATCTCTTCGCAGGTGCGGTCGAGCGTGGCGCGAACGGCACAGATGGTATCAAACGAAAAACGGATCATGCGGATTCGCCTCCCTGCATCTGCGGCGGATTCAGCCGTTCGGGTACGGGATGCGCGGTCGCGGGGGGGCGGTGTTTTGCCGCGTCTGCAATTTGTTCGACCAGACGCACAAGCTGTTCTTCGCTTTCAGAAAATCCTTTTTCGGCACTGAGTGCGAGTGCGGAGACCTTTTCTCCCACTGCGTCGTCCCAGGCCTGTAATTCGTGTCTGAGGTTCATGGCGGCTTCCTGTCGTATCAGATATTCCGTGCCTCACGCAGCAGCATTGCTTTTTTCGTGAGGTCAGCGTGCAGTGCGTTCAGCACCTTGAGCTGCTTGACTGCATCCGCGATTGAGAGGTCGATGAAGGCGGAGAATTTTTCATATTGTTCCCCGCGCCAGAAGTCATGCATCGCAGCGTTTTCGTTTTTCAGCTGTAAAAAGGTGCGGGACATGGCGTCGATGTATTGTTCCAGTTCCTTTGCAAACGCAAGGATCGCGTCCTCGGGACGGTCGCTTTGCGCGCGTATTGTCTGACTGCTCATACGATGTCCCCCCTTGAAAGATAGGTCTGATATAATTCGGCGGCTCTTGCAGTATCTGCCGCCACACGATCCACCTCGACCGCAATCCGGTCTACGCTTCGCTGCAGAATCTTCAGCTCCTCGTCTACACGAGCGGTGAGATCGTCATCCAGCACGGCGCTGAATTCTCGGTTTTTTTTCATCATCAGGTCGCCTGCCTGTTCCATCAGGCGCACCTGCCGCTTCAGATAGGAAGCGTATTCGTCCAGCTTCGGGAGATTAACATAAAACTGATCCGGCATATCTGATCACTCCTGACTGCTGAGTAGTGTACAGTAGTTTGCAAACCATGCGCCGCAGTCATCAAACTGATAAGGGCGCACTTTGGATACATTCGGCAGAACGATACAGCAGTTGTCTGCCAGCTCGTCCACAGAAATATGTTCGCCGCTGCTTCGCCATTCTGCGGCGGCAAGGGCAGATTTCGAACAGTATACACCGTGCTCGTAACGAATCTCGCGGGGCATCAGTTCGCGCAGACGCTGCGGTTCCTTTTCTGTGAGGATCACAAAGATGTGCTGTTCAAAGCCTCGTTCATACAGCAGTGTCAGCTGACGGACGATATCGTCCGCGCTCTTTCCGCCGGCGCCGCTTTCTGCATCCTTGAGGAGAAGATCAAATGCGCTCAGCCCACCTGTATCAGCAGGTGCTGTCTCGCCAGACAGCTCAAAGCCCAGCACACTGTGCGCCGCCTGCACGATCAGCAGACGGGGAGTCAGATCAATTTCCTGTCCCTGCTTGAGGGCGTCCAGACGCTCGTGATACAGCGTATGGAGTGATGTGATTGCGTCTGCGGCATCCTGTTCCGTTTTCAGAAAGCGGATCGCGCCGCCGAGTGCGGGTGCGAAATCCTCCAGCGGACTGCGGTGCTTTCTGCCTTCACTTGTGTAGTTAATGTCGCAGTAGCTGACGGCATCACGCAGGGCATAGCCCTCCTGTCTGATTGCAAGCAGGAAGGAGAGGGCTGCGCCGGCTTCTGCACAGCGTGCCTTGGCGAGATCGCCGATGATAACGTAGGAGGAGAACTCCGCGCTTGTGAACTCAAGTGAAACAGGCTCATCCGAGAGGAAGGACTGACCGAATACGGCTTCATATACACCGTTTTCGATGATCGGATGGGTGCAGGCAGAGAGTGCAGAGCATCCGTCTGCAATACTGAGTGCCTGTTCGTTGCCGGAGATGATCATATGGTTGGCAGGCACATCCGCCCACTTGCGGCAGATCTGCTCTGCGGTGCCGCGGTGCTCTGTGCCGTTGGTCTTTCCAGCCCATGCAGATTTGAACAGCGTGGTATGCACACCGCCGTCCTCCGAGAGATAAGCAAGACCGCGCTCACGCTGCAGCTCGTTCATCATATCCGCACTGCGGACGGTTTCAAATGCGCTGTTGATGGTGTTCTCCGAGCCGCTGAATACAACGCGGTTGAAGATCTGATCCTTTGCCTCGCGTCCGACGCAGATCGCCTGAGAGCTGAGGATGATGCTGATTCCCGCGTTTCGCACTTCTTTCAGGAGTGAAAGCAGGCGGCCGGCGCATTTGCTTGCGAGCACCGCACTGCCTGTGCCGGCGGGTTCGAGCATATTCTGATATTCGTCAATGATGACGATGGTGCGCTTGAGCTTCGGCAGAATGCCGTCGCGCACCTTCTGACTGAGGTGGTAGGTCTTGAAATCGGTCGCGCCTGCCTGACTGAACAGGCGGTTGCGTTCGGTTTTCAGCGCCGCGATTTTATGCAGAACGTCATAAGCGTCCTCCACGCGGTTTTTCAGAGATACAAAGCTGACGTGCGGGATATAGGCGCTTGGTTCTCCGTCCTTTTTCAGATAGTTCGAGAATTCGACGCCGTCCTTGAAGTCGATGAGATAATATTCAAGCTCCTCAGGACTGTAATTTGCCGCACCGCTTAAAATCAGCGTATGCAGGAAGGTCGTCTTACCGGAACCGGTTCCGCCTGCAACGAGTGCTGCCGCCTTGCCGGTGCTTTCTACGTCAAGACAGAAGAACTGCAGGTCGTTGCCGCGTTTGCCGACAGGGATTTTCAGCTCGTCGAAATACGGTCTGCGTTCATAGGGGAGTGTGAGGATCGAGTCGAGCATCACTGGGCGGGATACATAACGTGTCGAATCTGCAAGCTGTGTCCAGAAGTCCGATTCAGAAAATCCGGGCGCAGTAATACTGCAAAGATAGGATTCGCCGCCGATCGTCAGATTCTGTCCGCCTGTATAGGTCGCAATGACATCGCCGAACCGTGTGGTATCCAGTGGCGGAACCGGCTCACCAAAGCGTTCCAGATCAGCGTCCGTGCGGTTGATCAGCAGAGTGAAGATACCGCATCTGCCGCCGCTTTCGATGATGTTTTCCACCTTCTTGCGGACAGCGCGTTCTTCAAACGCGTACGGATAGTTGTGGATCAGTACCAGCACAAAGGGGTGCGGTGATTCCGTCGCACGCGCGTTATAATCAAAAATATCGGCATATTTTCTGCCGTAGAAGCGGACGCGCTCCTCCATCAGGTTGCTGATCTCATCCACACCGGCGGCGATTGCGGCTTCGTTTGCTTTCGGGCCGCGGAAGGTGATATTCTCTCCCACCGCAGAGGTCAGCTCAGAAACAAGCGAGCAGACGATTCCGGAGAGATCGCCTTGCAGACCGCATACCTGCAGGGATTTGGTGGGGAAGGAGGCAACAAACTGCAAAAACAGCGAAACGAGAAGGGATTCAAACTCGCTGCTCTCGGCGAGTGCTCCTGTGGTATTGATTACGACAGAGGAACAGCTCTTGCTGACCGGAATAAAGTAGCCTGTGCCGGAGAGCGTTTCGTCGGAAAGATGCATCGTGTCGTGCCAGAATGCACGGGTCGCCTCGTCGATCGCATAGGGGCGGCGCGCCAGCAGGATCTGTTCGGGTACGTCGGGATCTGACAAGCGGTCACAACTGAGCATTGCGGAGCGAAGCTGTGCGGCGGAGTGTTCCAGCGCGCGGCTGACTTCACAGCAGTCGGCATATCCGGGGAATTGCTCTGCGCTGCAGCGTGCAGCTTCTTCCGCGTTCAGCTGATCTGTTTCGGCATTCAGCTGTGCGGTGAGCCGCTCTTTCAGCTGCGCGACAGGATAATCCGCGTCAATTCGTTCGTCGAGATTCTTGACGAGCAGTTCTGCGGTCATCAGACATTCCGCCATAACGTGCAGATGGTGATCGTCTTCATAAGTCGGACAGGTTCCGAGTGCATTTGCCGCGGCT
This sequence comes from Ruminococcus sp., assembly GCA_015066905.1. GTDB lineage: Bacteria > Bacillota > Clostridia > Oscillospirales > Ruminococcaceae > Ruminococcus_F. The sequence continues at coordinate 6,895 of SVNN01000017.1, read as the reverse complement.
GCAAAATCTCTGACGCAGGCTTCAAAATCAGCGATACAGCCCTGTCCGGAGGGAGTGCGTGCAGAAGCGACCTTTACGCGGTCGATCAGCGTCAGTTCTTCGTCCGGATATTCCGCCTGTGCCTGTGCAAATTCCGTTACAGCGCGGCGCATCTCATTGAGATCCTGCAGCAGCTGAGCGCGGGGAGATTCATAAACCGATGCGATTGCAGCGTCATATGCGGCGCGTTCTGCCTCCGCGCGGGAGCGGCAGTCCGCACTGACGGCGCTGCAGTGGGTGCGGTAGGAAAGCGCAAGCGCTTTCATTTTTTCTGTCAGTAATGTAATATTGCGTTCCATAATCGTTCAGAGCCCCTTTGTATATTCAGAAGGTGCATTGTCTGCGGTCGGTATTGTTGAAGATATTCTCGACAGGCGGTGTTTTGCACTGACGGAATACAGAAGAGCGGATAAATGGTGCGGCATTCTTGCGGCAGCGTCGGATCTCCTTGTGGACATGTTTGCCGTAGGCGGGATCCTTGTCGATCTTTTCTTCGATTGCGATGAAGGTCTTGAACATGCCGATCAGCTTGGTGAGATAGGGCGCGGTGATTGTATTTTCGCGTTCTTCTGGGGTGAGCAGGCAGAATTTTGTTTCCGCCAGCGCGATCTGTGAGATCCAGTTGTAGTCGGGCGCAGTCAGCGCGGTTTTCATCACGCCGAAGATCTCCTTATCTAAAATTGCGGCACGGAGCATATCGGGTGCGATTGCAAAGCCATCGATGTCGGATACACGGCGGCGCAGATTTTCAGACAGGCGGAAATATTCCTGTTCATAGCTGATGACCTTGGTGCACCAGGAGATACGCTTTTCACAGAATGCCTCTCCCTCGGAGCAGAATTCCACGGAGAACCGGGTTTCTTCCGATTTTGGCAGCTCCAGTTCGGGCGCGGCATTTGCGCTGACGAGGCGGGAGATTTCCTTGGCACGCTCGTTGAGTGCATCGTTTTGTTCGGCGCGGATCTGTTCAGCGTCCGCAAGCAGACGGTCAAGCAGTGCCTGTTCACTGAAATGGCGCGAAACAGATTCCGGCAGCAAGGGAATCGCCGCAGCGGCGCGTGTGACTTCGTCTGCCCACTGATTGGTGCGCTGTACGCCGTCCAGCTGACGGATTCGTTTGTTGAGCATACCGCCCTTGCGTTTCAGACCGTATGCCTCGGCGGAAACGGATAGGGAGGGAGTATATGCGGGAACAATGGATTCGGTATGATACTGCATAAATTCCGTACCGTCACTTTCTCGCCGATTCTTTCTGTGCGGTGTATGGCTCGGCGTACCAATACACATGTTTATCATATTGTAACATATTTTTGTATCTCTGTCAACTTAGTTTTGTAGAAAGTGAAAAGGGGAGCTGCCGCGTGGAGGCTGATCTGTGCCCGTTTTGTTTCATTGACTTTTGCAGGAGTTCTTGCTATAATTGGTATATCAATCATGCGGGTTTACGAGGTGGTCACTGTGACGGCAAAACTCTATTTTCAGGCACTCGCCAAGTTCTTGCTGGGGGTTGTCCTGGTCGGCTTACTGCTCTTTCTGCCGGCAGGTTCTGTTTCATATCGGAACGGCTGGCTGTTGATGGGAATTCTGTTTGTGCCGATGTTTCTGGCAGGAATTGTGATGATGCTGAAAAATCCGGGGCTTCTCGAAAAACGGCTGAATGGCAAGGAACAGCAGAAGGAACAGGGGCTGGTCATCAAGCTCAGCGGGCTTATGTTCTTGGCTGGCTTTGTGGTTGCAGGACTTGGATATCGTCTGGACTGGTTTGTTCTGCCGGATGCTGTGTCGATCGGCGCGGCAGTCGTGTTTTTGGCGGCGTATCTTCTTTACGCTGAGGTGCTGCGGGAGAATACATATCTGAGCCGTACAATCGAGGTGCAGGCGGATCAGAAGGTGATCGACACAGGGTTATATGGCATTGTACGGCATCCGATGTACAGCGTGACGCTGCTGTTGTTCTTGTCGATGCCCCTCGTACTGGGATCGCTCTATTCGTTTCTGATCTTTCTGGCATATCCGTTCATCATTGCCGGACGGATCCGGCATGAAGAAGCGTTTCTGGAACGGGAACTCAGTGGATATGGTGCTTATAAGCAAAAGGTGAAATATCGCCTGATTCCTTTGATCTGGTAAGATACAATGTGACTGTTCCATTGTGCCAAAAAAACAAAAATCCGAAGAAGATCGTATGATTCTTCTTCGGATTTTTTGCATTATTCAGCTGTTTCAGATGCAAACATTGTACCGTAGGTTTCGAGAAATTTATCCGCGATGATCTGACAGCCCTCGTCGTTCGGATGTCCGCCATACAGAGGAACGGAGGCATCACTGGGATCGGCGAGCAGAGCGGCCATATCAAAGAATGCACAGCCAGTTTCTTCTGCGGTGGTCGGGAGCAGGGCGTTGAGTCCTGTGCGCTGCACCTCGCGGTCGTCCACAAAGCCATAGGGCGGAGAATTGAACAGGATGACATTGCAGCCGGCATTTTTCAACTCAGTCACAATGGTGCGGATGGACGCTTCCGCTTCGGCAGAGGTGTCGGGGCCATCGCCGCCATATGCACCACTGTAAATATCGTTTGTGCCGAATGCAACAACGACCGTTTCATACGCCTTGGCACGTTCCAGCCAGTTGCTTTTCTTTGCGGCATCACTTGCGCGTGCGTAACCCAGACCGAGATTCCACACTGCGTAATCGTCCTGGATCTGCTTCGCAATTTCAGCGACCCAGAATTCATAAGCGAAATTGGTGGTCTCACAGCCCTGGGTGATCGAGTCGCCGAGGAAGGCAACCTTGCCCTTTACGTCGCGGTTGCAGCCGATCAGCGCAGGGAGCGGCGCTTCGTTGCAGTAGATGAATCCACCGCCGTTGCTGTAAAAGCAGTTGGTCATACCCGACATGACGATCGCGGGGATCGTTGTGCCGGTAACTGTCCATTCCCAGACGAGATAATGGCCTTCTTCGATTGTGAAGTCCACAGGGTCACTCCAGAATGCTTCGCCCGGCGCGACAGATTTCCCTGTCTGTCCGCCAAAGGTGACAGCGGTTGTATTCGTTACGGGTGCGGTTTCATCCACCTTGGTTCCGCCGTCGGAGATGGACGCGCTGAGGATTTCATAATTGCCGCCGGGCATACTGCCGTAGCTTTTTTTGCCCTTGTCCCAGGTGGAATCGACGGTGTTGGAGAAATAGAAGCAATATTCCGCACTGCCGTATTCCTCCAGCAGGAAATAAGCGCGGTAGGTGATCTTCTCTGCCTCTTTGACGATTGTGTTGTTGCCTGTTGCGATGACGGTGTTGGAAACATAGTCATCAAATTGCGTGTGTTCGCGTATGATCTCAGGTTCTTTTTCGGCTGAAGAAACGGGCGTATCGCTGCCGCAGCCGGTCAGGGTGCCAAGCAGTATCGCGCCGCCCAGCAGGAGAGAGAGGGTCTTTTTCATTTTTTGGATACCTCCATTTTGTATATCATATATAGTATATAACCTTAAGTATACCATATTAATCCGGGTTGTGCAAGTGTCAAAAATCGGAGCTATATTTGATAAAATTTGTGGGATATGTAAAATATCTGAAACCGACGGAATTATGCTTGATTTTTTAATCGCGTTGTGCTATGATTGCAGTGTAGCTTGTCAGAATTTATGACAAGCAGGAGACAGGTGTGTGTCTACACCTGACAAAAATATATCAATCTTCAGGAGGGGAAACAATGATGAAGAAGAACAGTTGCAGGCGTGTGCTTGCAGGCGCACTTGCAGTTGCGTTTGTCAGCATGAACCTGCCGGCTTCCGTTGCAGGCGAACTGCGTGCGGTGGCTGTTCAGCCCGGGGCTGCCCAGGAACTGACTGCATTCTCCGATCAGGTCAATGCGCTGGTTTCTCAGGATACACCCGACGCGTATTATGACACGCTGACAATCAAGGCGGGTCAGAATGCAGCGATTGCAGACGGTGAGACCGTTTCGCTGGGCGCAGCTGCAAAGATGGAAAACGGGGTACTCACCGTTTCCGAGCAGTTTCTTAATGAAATGATGGGGATCAAGTCTGAAAACGGCAATTCTGCACAGAGCCTGAAGCGTGTTCCGCTGAAGGAGACCGCTGAGGCGATGGGCTATACCGTTATCATGACCGAGGACGGTGCAGAGCTGAAGAATAATTTCCAGACCGCACGTCTGATTGTCAAGGCAAAGGGTAAGATCGATTCGCTTGGCGCAGATGACGTCATCGACGGATACAACGACCTGCACATTCTCCAGTATGAGACGCCGGCTGAGGCATTTGCTGCATATCAGGCATATCAGGAGATGGACAACGTAGAGTACGTTGAGCCTTCTGTATATGTACAGTCCGCTGCAGCAGATACCACTTCCAACGTCAAGCAGGTTGCGAAGGATCTCGTAAACCGTGCACAGAGCAGTACCAGCTCGATCAGCGGTGATCATTACAGCTGGGGCGCTGAGACGCTCTGTGTGGATACATACACCAACTTCCTGTCTACCAGCGTAGAGGAGCTGCCGGAGATCGTGGTTGCTGTCATCGATACCGGTATTGACTATTCTCACGAGTGGTTTGCAGACCGTATTGTAGGCGGCGCAAATTTCGTTGACAACGGCAACGCACTTCCGCAGGATGACCATGGACACGGTACCCACGTTTCCGGTACAATCTGCGATATGACGCTGGACAACGTCAAGATCCTTCCGGTCAAGGCGCTGGCTGCAGACGGAAGCGGCTCGAGCGAGCAGATCTACTGCGCAATGGCTTATGCAAATGAAAGCGGCGCTGAGGTCATCAACATGAGTCTTGGCGGCTATGGCTACTCCTATCTGTTTGACGAAGCTGTCAAGGAAGGTACCGAGAAGGGTATCATCTACTGTATCGCGGCCGGCAACGATTCGATGTCGGTTGATCTGTTCTCGCCCGGTAACATTGAAGAAGCAATCACAGTTTCTGCAGTGGATTCTTATGACGAGATCGCATATTTCACCAACTTCGGTTCGTTCATCGACCTGGCTGCGCCCGGCGTTATGATCGACAGTGCGGCAGTTGGCGGCGGTACTGTTTCGATGGACGGTACTTCTATGGCAACCCCGCACGTTGCAGGCTGCTGTGCACTGCTGAAGTCCTATGATCCGACTCTGAACGCGGATCAGGCACTCGCGATCCTTGCAAACAACGCAGTGGATCTCGGTGAGCCGGGATATGACGAGCTGTTTGGTTACGGCCGTATTTCTATGGACTTCACTGATATGTATACAGAGCGCTGTGCTGTTCCTGAATTCTCTGTTGCGGGCGGCGCATATGAGGGCGCACAGACTTTAACAATCACCGCAGAAGAGGACAGCACGATTTACTACACCACGGATAACACCGAGCCGTCTGCTGAAAACGGCACGCTGTACACCGAGCCGATCGAGATTACTGCAAGTATGGTTGTACGTGCGGTTGCAGTCTGCGAAGGCAAGGGAGACAGCCGTGTTGTAACAGAAAGATACATCATCGACGGACTGGACACCGCAAATGCGCTGCAGATTGTAGACGGCGTTCTGGTGCAGTACAACGGTGTTATGTCTGTTCTGAATCTGGCTGAGCTGGAAGAGGCCAAGTCGATCACTGCGATCGGACCGAGCGCATTTGTCGGAAGCAATGTTTCTGTTCTGACACTTCCTGACAGCGTAACCGAGATTCAGGACTGTGCATTTGAAAACTGCAAAACTCTGACTGAAATCAACGCCCCCGGTGTCACCGTTGTCGGCGACTACGCATTCAGCGGCTGCACCAGCCTGGAAGAAACAGAGTTTGGCGTGCTGGAAGAAGCTGGCATGTACAGCTTTGCAAACAGCAGCATTACTTCCCTGAACATCAGCGCACTGACTGAACTGCCTGAGGGTATTTTCAGAAACTGCGTCAATCTTTATGAGATTATCGCAGACAATGTTACCGTAGTAGGCGACAATGCACTGGAAAACTGCGGCTTTGAAATTGCTGATTGTCTGGCAATGGAAAAACTGACTTCGATCGGCAGCTATGCATTCTCCGGCTGCTACGCTCTGGGTGGAGAGATTTCCTTTGACAGTCTGACTACAATTGGCGAATATGCACTGGCAAACACCGGTGTCACCTCTGTATCCTTCCCCGAAACCATCACCGAACTGCCGGCAGGTGTGCTGTACAGTACCTATATGCTGGAGGCAGTATCCGCGCCCGGCGCAACTGTGATCGGCGATCTCTGTTTCGCAAATGAGGATATCTTCAGTGATCAGATTGATTTTGAAATCGACTGGACCAAGGTAACTTCAATCGGTACTACCGCATTCGCGTTCCAGTCGTTTGACGAAGACGTTGTGCTTTCTTCTCTGACCTCGATCGGAGAGGGCGCATTCCTGATCTGCTCCTTTGCAACGGTTTCAATTCCCAATATGACGAAGCTGACGCCGTGTGCAATGCTCGGCAGCACGGCAGAGTCTGTTGTGCTGGAGTCGATTGAATCCTTCACGATGGATGATGTTCCGATGGCAACGTACTACGTAATCGGTTCTTCTTGTGTTGAGATCCTTCCCGCTACTCTGATGGAGGAACTGATGGAGAGCCCGACAGACTTTAATTGCACCTTTGTCGGCGAGGCTGACTCCTATGTACAGCAGTTCGCTGAAGAAAATGGCTACACATTTGAGGAAGCTCCGTTCGTAGCAGAAATCGACGCATATCAGAGCGGTTATCAGTTTGATACTATCGTTCTGAAGGCAAATGTACTCGGCTTCGGACTGACCTATCAGTGGTATGAGTCTGACAGCGAGAACGGCGAAGGCACTGCGATTGCAGGCGCAACCTCCTCTTCCTACAAGGTTCCGACTGAA
>SVNN01000016.1 GCA_015066905.1 Ruminococcus sp. | reverse complement strand
CACGGAGGAGTGCACCGTTGTTATCGCCAGCCTCTGCGTAATCCAGAGTCTTACGGAACATCTCGATACCGGTAACGACGGTCTTGCCCTTCTCTTCGGAGAGACCAACGATCTCAACTTCGTCGTTGAGGTGGAGCTGTCCACGCTCAACACGACCGGTAGCAACGGTACCACGACCGGTGATGGTCATAGTATCCTCGACCGGCATCAGGAACGGCAGGTCAGCCTTACGCTCAGGAGTCGGGATATACTCGTCAACTGCGTTCATGAGCTCGAGGATCGGAGCATAAGCCTCGTTGCTGATGTCATCAGGAGCGATGAGAGCCTGGTGTGCAGAACCACGGATGATCGGGGTGTCGTCGCCAGGGAACTCATACTTGTCCAGAGTCTCACGGATGTCCATCTCTACGAGATCGAGGAGCTCCGGATCGTCAACGAGGTCGGTCTTGTTCATGAATACAACGATGTACGGAACGCCAACCTGACGAGCGAGCAGCAGGTGCTCCTTGGTCTGAGCCATCGGGCCGTCAGAAGAAGCTACTACGAGGATAGCACCGTCCATCTGTGCAGCACCGGTGATCATGTTCTTAACGTAGTCAGCGTGTCCCGGGCAGTCAACGTGAGCGTAGTGACGGGTGTCAGTCTCGTACTCAACGTGTGCGGTGTTGATTGTGATACCACGCTCTCTCTCCTCAGGAGCCTTATCGATCATATCGTAAGCCTCGTACTGAGCCTGACCCTTCAGAGCGAGGGTCTTGGTGATTGCAGCGGTCAGAGTGGTCTTACCGTGGTCAACGTGACCGATGGTACCGATGTTTACATGGGGCTTGGTTCTTTCAAATTTAGCCTTTGCCATTGGAATTTTCCTCCTTATAAATAAGTTTCCTGAAATCGCCTGCGCGTCGGATATAAATATTATATCAGATTACGCAGGTAATTTCAAGGGGGTTACAAAAAATTATTCGTTGCCCTTGCTGCGGGAAGAAATGATCTTCTCTGCAATGGACTTCGGAACTTCAACGTAGCTGTGCGGCTCCATGGAGTACTGACCACGTCCCTGCGTCTTGGAACGGAGGTCATTGGAGTAACCGAACATTTCAGACAGCGGAACAAGTGCGCTGATCTGCTGGGTTCCCGGACGAGCTTCCATACCGAGGATCTGACCACGGCGGGAGTTCAGGTCACCCATAACGTCACCGAGGTAATCCTCAGGTGCAATTACGTTGACGAGCATAATCGGCTCCATGAGAACCGGATTTGCCTTGCGCATAGCTTCCTTGAATGCCATAGAACCGGCAATCTTGAACGCCATTTCGGAGGAGTCGACTTCGTGGTAGGAACCGTCGTACAGACGAACCTTTACGTCAACAACCTGGTAGCCAGCGAGAATACCGGACTGCATTGCGCCGCGGATACCCTGATCGACTGCCGGGATGTACTCCTTCGGGATAGCACCGCCGACAACGGCATTGGTGAACTCATAGCCCTTACCGGACTCGTTCGGCTCAACCTGGATCTTAACGTGACCGTACTGACCCTTACCGCCGGACTGACGTGCATACTTGTGGTCAACATCAGCAGTGCCCTTGATGGTCTCCTTGTAGGATACCTGCGGAGCACCAACATTTGCCTCAACCTTGAACTCACGGAACAGTCTGTCCACGATGATCTCGAGGTGAAGCTCGCCCATGCCGGCGATGATGGTCTGACCGGTTTCTTCATCGGTCCAGGTTCTGAAGGTCGGGTCCTCTTCTGCCAGCTTGGACAGCGCGATACCCATCTTCTCCTGACCTGCCTTGGTCTTCGGCTCGATTGCGAGGTTGATAACCGGCTCCGGGAATTCCATAGACTCCAGGATTACCGGGAACTTCTCGTCGCAGAGCGTATCACCGGTGGTGGTATTCTTCAGACCAACTGCAGCAGCGATATCGCCCGCGTAAACGGTCTCAATATCCTTTCTGTGGTTGGAGTGCATCTGAAGGATACGGCCAAGACGCTCACGGCCGTCCTTGGTTGCGTTCATAACGGTGGCGCCTGCATTCACGGTACCAGAGTACACACGGAAGAAGCAGAGCTTACCAACGAACGGGTCGGTCGCGATCTTGAATGCCAGCGCGGCGAAAGGCTCCTTATCGCTGGACGGACGCTCACACTCTTCGCCGGTCTCAGGGTTTACACCCTTGATTGCCGGAACGTCGAGCGGAGACGGCATATAATCGATAACAGCATCCAGAAGCTTCTGAACGCCCTTGTTCTTGTAGGAAGTACCGCAGCAAACCGGAACCATGGTGTTTGCCAGGGTTGCCTTACGGATGCAGCGCTTGATCTCCTCGATGGTCAGTTCTTCGCCAGCGAAGTATTTCTCCATCAGTTCATCTTCCTGCTCAGCGACAAATTCGAGGAGCTTCTCGCGATACTCCTTGCACTTGTCAACCATATCCTCGGGAATCTCTTCCACGCGGATATCCTTGCCGATGTCATCGTAGTAAACATACGCCTTCATCTCAACAAGGTCAACCAGTCCCTTGAAGAAGGTCTCAGAGCCAATCGGAAGCTGGATCGGGAGTGCATTACAATGCAGTCTGGTGTGCATCATATCAACTACGTTGTAGAAGTCAGCACCCATGATATCCATCTTGTTGACATAAGCCATTCTCGGAACCTGGTACTTATCAGCCTGACGCCAAACGGTCTCAGACTGGGGCTCAACGCCGCCCTTTGCACAGAAGACTGTTACAGAACCGTCGAGCACGCGCAGGGAGCGCTCTACCTCTACGGTGAAGTCAACGTGTCCGGGGGTGTCGATGATATTGATACGGTGGCCTGCCCAGTATGCAGTCGTAGCAGCGGAGGTAATTGTGATACCTCTCTCCTGCTCCTGCTCCATCCAGTCCATTGTCGCAGAACCCTCGTGGGTCTCACCGAGCTTATGGGTGATACCGGTGTAGAAAAGAATACGCTCGGTGGTAGTGGTCTTACCTGCGTCAATGTGAGCCATGATACCAATGTTTCGTGTCTGTTCCAGTGAACAATCTCTAGGCATAATATCCTCCTAACAGTTCAACACAAAACATTACCAACGGTAATGTGCAAATGCCTTGTTAGCCTCTGCCATCTTGTGTGTATCGTCACGCTTCTTGCAAGCACCGCCGGTGCCATTGAGCGCATCCATGATCTCGCCAGCGAGTCTTTCCTTCATTGTCTTCTCGTTTCTCAGTCTGGAGTACTTGGTGATCCATCTGAGACCCAGAGTCTGACGGCGTTCCGGACGGACCTCCATCGGAACCTGGTAAGTTGCACCACCCATTCTGCGAGCCTTAACCTCGAGTACGGGCATGATGTTTTCCATAGCCTGCTCAAACGCCTCAAGTGCGTCCTTGCCGGTCTTTTCTGCAACGATCTCGAAGGCACCGTAAACGATCTTCTGAGCAACACCCTTCTTACCATCCAACATGATGTTGTTGATCAGACGGGTAACGAGCTTAGAGCCGTAAACCGGATCCTGCAGTACGTCGCGCTTTGCGATATTACCTCTTCTTGGCATTTTCGCTTCCCTCCTTCACATAAAGTATGAATTCATAGGTACTCGGAACAACAGTCTTGTTCCGTCAAGACCAATGCAGAGGTCAATATCCCGGCTTGTACGCCGTTCTATATTCACTCCACATTTATCCTGTGGCAGTAGTAATCCTATTATTTCTTGCCAGCCTTCGGCCGCTTTGCGCCGTACTTGGAACGAGCCTGCAGTCTGTTTGCAACGCCCTGTGCGTCCAGAGTACCGCGAATGATGTGGTAACGCACACCAGGGAGATCCTTAACACGTCCGCCGCGGATCAGCACTACGCTGTGCTCCTGCAGGTTGTGTCCGATACCCGGAATGTAAGCGGTAACCTCGTAGCCGTTGGTCAGACGTACTCTGGCAATCTTTCTCATTGCGGAGTTCGGCTTCTTCGGAGTGGAGGTACGAACTGCGGTGCATACACCACGCTTCTGCGGAGAGCTCAGGTCGATCTGAGTCTTCTTCTTTGCATTGTAGCCCTTCTGGAGAGCCGGAGCGGTGGACTTCACCTCAGCAACGCTTCTTCCCTTGCGTACCAATTGGTTAAAAGTAGGCATCAATCTTCCTCCTTCTTTGAATAGTTATATCGCGCGCATACACGCGCAACATACTTGAATATTATACCCTCTTTTTTCCCGCTTGTCAAGGGGTATGGAGAAATTTTTCAAAAAAATTTGGCGAATCTGCATAAAGCAAACGACCCGGAAAAAATCCGGGCCGATCTGGACGATTATTCACTTTTTTTCAGGCGTTTTTTCTGGCGTGTGTGCAGAATTGGCTGTGTTTTATTCTCCACGCATTCCTTTGTAATCTCCACACAGCTAACATTCTGATCAGACGGTGCATCAAACATCGACTGGAGCAGAATTTCCTCCATAATCGCACGGAGTCCGCGCGCGCCCGTTTTCTGATCAATCGCACGCTTGGCAATGGCACGAAGCGCGTCCTCATTGACGACCAGCTCAACATCGTCATAGCCGAACAGCTTGACATACTGCTTGACCAGTGCATTCTTCGGTTCGGTCAGAATGCGAACCAGAGAATCCTCATCCAGCTCATCCAGCGCGGTGATCACCGGCAGACGACCGACCAGCTCAGGCACAAGGCCGAACTTGACAAGATCCTGCGGGATCGCCTTTTTGAAGATATTATCCAGCTCCTGTTTTTTTGACTGTACATCCGCGCCGAATCCCATTGAAGAGGACTGCAGACGCTTCTGGATGGCTTTTTCCAGCCCATCGAATGCGCCGCCGCAGATAAAGAGAATATTTTTGGTGTTGATGTGAATGAATTCCTGATTCGGGTGCTTTCTGCCGCCCTGCGGCGGTACATTAGAGACCGTACCCTCAATGATCTTCAGCAAAGCCTGCTGTACACCCTCACCGCTGACATCACGCGTCAGGGAGGTGTTTTCAGACTTTCTGGCAATCTTGTCGATCTCGTCGATATAGATGATACCGCGCTCTGCCGCCTGCACATCGAAATTTGCCGCCTGGATCAGTCGGAGCAGAACATTCTCAACGTCATCGCCGACATAACCCGCCTCGGTGATCGTGGTCGCGTCAGCGATCGCAAACGGAACATCAAGGATCTTTGCAAGCGTCTGGGCGAGGAAGGTCTTACCCACACCGGTCGGACCGAGCAGCAGCACATTACTCTTCTGCAGCTCGACATCGTCGCCGTCGTCCGCGCTCATGATACGCTTATAGTGATTGTATACGGACACGGAAAGTGCAATTTTTGCAAGATCCTGACCGATGACGTATTCATCCAGCACCTTTTTGATCTCAGCGGGCTTGAGCAGACGGAATTCTCCGCTCTCACGGCGCGAACTGCTCTTTCCCTTCTTCTGCGCGGGATCGGGTCCGTAGATCAGCTCATGGCAGTAGCAGACACACTCGTCACAGATGTTGGTGTCGCCCGCAGAGAACATGCTCTGCACCTTGCTTTCACTCTTACCGCAGAAATTACATTTGCGGAAACTACTATCAGCCATTCCTCTTACCTCTTTGTAATTACCTTGTCGATCAGACCGTAAGCTGCGGCCTCCTCGGCAGTCATAAAGTTGTCACGCTCTGTATCTCTGCCGATCTCTTCGATCGACTTGCCGGTATTCTCAGCGAGTATCCGGTTGAGATTACCCTTGGTACGAAGCAGATTCTCAGTGCGGATCTGAATATCCGTCGCCTGTCCGGACAGACCGTGTCCGCCGATCAGCGGCTGATGGATCATGATCTCACTGTTCGGAAGCGCCAGACGCTTGCCCTTTGCACCCGAGGACAGCAGAAATGCGCCCATGGATGCCGCAAGACCGATACAGATCGTGGAAACGTCGCACTTGATATACTGCATGGTGTCGTAGATTGCAAGACCTGCACTAACGGAACCGCCGGGGCTGTTGATATAGAGGCAGATATCCTTGTCTGCATCCTGTCCCTCCAGATAGAGCAGCTGTGCCACAACAAGGCTCGCAGTTGTGTCATTGACCTCTTCACACAGCATGATGATGCGGTCGTTCAGAAGACGGGAAAAAATGTCGTAGGAACGCTCTCCTCTGCTTGTTTGCTCTACTACATATGGTACCAGACTCATGGCTGTTGTCGACGCGCGCAAGGAAGGCGGCGTCTCTCCTTTCTACTTGTAAAATACTGTTTTTGCACCAATATCCACCCCACGACTTCGCGCGGGATGGATATTTTTCGACAAATTATTCAGCTGTTTCCTCAGTGGTCTCTTCAATTGTATTGTCAACCACTGCGCTCTCCTTGACCAGTTCAGCAGCCTTTGTAACCTTCAGATCGGTGATGAACTCGCTCATCGGGATTCTCTGCTTTACCTGATCAATGGTCAGACCGCTCTGTACAGACAGCGGCTCCAGACCTGCATTGATCTCTTCCTCAGTGATCTCAAAGCCTTCCTGATTTGCAATCTTTTCGAGAGCAAGACGGAGGATGACTTCGTTGCGTGCACGCTCGTCAAATGTATCGCGGAATGCATTCTCGGTCATACCGGTGTACTGGAGATAAATATCCAGAGTCATACCCTGCTGCTGGAGGGACTGTGCAAAGCCGTCCACCAGAGCGTCAATACGGTGCTCGATCATAACGGGCGGAATGACAGCCTCCGTGTTCTTGATGAGGGTCTCGAATACGCTGTTCTCGAAGTTGCTGGTAGCAGCATTCTCAGCGTTCTCAGTCATCTTAGCCTTCATATCAGCGCGGAACTCTGCAACGGTGTCGAACTCAGAGGTATCCTTTACAAACTCATCGTCGAACTCCGGCAGTTCCTGACAGGTGATTGCGTGGATCTTGATCTTGAACACGGTCTCCTTGCCTGCGAGATCGGTCATCTGGTAATCCTCCGGGAAGGTTACGTTGATGTCGAACTCCTCGCCGATGGAGTGACCAATGATCTGCTCCTCAAAGCCGGGGATAAACTGACCGCCGCCGATCTTGAGCGGGAAGCCTTCGCCCTTGCCGCCGTCGAATGCAACACCGTCAAGGAAGCCCTCAAAGTCGATGGTTGCCTCGTCGCCGTTTGCAACAGGACGATCATCCACGGAGATCATGCGTGCATTTCTCTGAAGCAGAACCTCTACCTGCTTGTCGATTGCCTCTTCCGTAACCTCGGTAACGCGCTTGGGCGCCTTGATGCCCTTGTACTCAGGCAGGGTAACGTCAGGCTTGGTGATGCAGGTAGCCTTGATGGTGATACCGGTCTCCTTGTTGATGGAAGTAACCTCAACGGTCGGACGGTCAACCAGCTCCAGCTTGGTCTCCTCGATTGCAGCAGCAAGCTCGCCGCCGAGCAGGCTGTTGATTGCCTCCTCGTAGAATACGCCCTCACCGTAAACCTTTTCTACCATCTTACGGGAAGCCTTACCCTTACGGAAACCCTGAATCTGAATGTTCTTGCGCTGCTTCTGATATACAGCCTCAACAGCATTCTCAAAGGTTTCTGCGTCAATCTCAAACAGAAGTTCCTGTGTATTTACGTCAATTTTTTCTGAAGATTTTAAGCTCATTTTTTCGTCCTCCAAATTTAATCTCTGCCGCAGTGCGGCGGAATTACACCATGTTATTATACCATACTTTCGTGCGGTTTGCATAGCAAATTTTCCGACTTCTACATTTTGCACAAAATCAAATGACAAGTTCTGGTTGAAATTCCAAATAATCACTAGAAATCATACGGAATAAAATCCCGTCCCGCTCTCCTGTGATTGCTTTTTTCGCACCCGAACCGTGAATGTGTCCGTAGTAGCACCGCTCAATCCTGTATTTGTACAGCACATCCAGAATCTCATAATTATATGCCGACGCAAACATCGGTGGATAGTGCAGAAAGACGATCGGTTTTTTTCCTGCCGCCAGCGCATGCTCGATCGAAACGGTCAGACGCTGTGCCTCTCTTGCAATCACCTTTGCGTTCTGCGGTTCTTCCAGTCCTGTGTTCACCCAGCCGCGCGTACCGCAGATGCCGAAATCACCGAACGAATAGCTGTTGTTGTGCAGGATATGCAGGGTAGAAAGCCCGTTCGCTTCAAAGAATGCAGTCATCTTCGCCATGGAGTTCCACCAGTAGTCATGGTTCCCCTTGAGGATGATCTTGGTGCCCGGCAAAGAATCAATCAACCGGAAATCCGGCAGCGCCTCTTCCAGACTCATCCCCCACGAGCTGTCCCCTGCCAAAACAACCGTATCCTCCGCGGATATGGTACTGCGCCAGTTTTCTTCCAGCAGCGTCTGATAATTCTCCCACCCACGGAAGATATCCATCGGCTTTTCGGGAACACCCAGCGAAAGGTGCAGATCCCCTATGGCAAACAGACGCATCTCAGATGCCCAGTGTTTTCAGCACATAGGATTTCATATCCGTGCGGTCAATCGAATCGGTAAAACGCTCCGGCTTGCCCTGCAGCGATGCCAGTGCCTCAGGAACAGGCAGATTGGTCATCTCAGCCAGACGATCAACCATTGCATATTCATCGAGCGCAGAGGGCTGACCCTCCAGTGCCTCCAGCACGCTTGCGCTGAACTTATAAGGACTTGCAGTAGATGCAATCACAGTCTTGGTCGTATCACCCGTTGCCTTGCGGTAATCGCGGTATACCTTGACTGCGACTGCCGTGTGAGTATCGCAGGTGTAGGAATATTCCTCAAAGATCTCAGCAATGGTGGTCTTGGTCTGGGCATCATCACAGTAGCCGCCGTAGAACTCAGCCTGCAGCGCCTGCTTGACGCTGTCGGAAACCGTATAGGTACCTTCAGACGACAATGCAGTGAACCATTCACGGATCTGCGCGTCATCCTCACCGGTGAGAAGATACAGCAGACGCTCCAGATTACTGGAGATCAGGATATCCATCGAAGGCGAGCAGGTTGCAAAGAATTCACGGTTACGGTTATATACACCCGTGTTGATGAAATCAGTCAGCACCTTGTTGATGTTGGATGCACAGATCAGACGGTTGACCGGCAGACCCATGCGCTTTGCGTAATAAGCCGCGAGGATGTTGCCGAAGTTGCCCGTCGGAACAACGATGTTAATCTTGTCGCCGTATGCGATCTCTCCGTCAGCGGCGAGGGTTGCATATGCAGAGATGTAATATACGATCTGCGGCAGGAGTCTGCCCCAGTTGATGGAGTTTGCACTGGAAAACTGCATACCGTTTGCGGCAAGCTGTTCCTTGACCTCAGAATTGGTAAAGATCGCCTTTACGCCGTTCTGGCAGTCGTCAAAGTTGCCCTTGAGTGCACATACGCCGACGTTATCACCAGCCTGGGTACGCATCTGACGCTTCTGCATCGGGCTGACGCCTTCCTCAGGATAGAATACGAGGATTGAGGTGCCGGGAACATCCTTGAATCCGTCCAGCGCCGCCTTTCCTGTATCACCCGAAGTTGCAACAAGAATGACGATCTTCTGATCCAGCTGCTTTTTCTTTGCGGCAGTGGTCATCAGATAGGGCAGGATCTGGAGCGCCATATCCTTGAATGCACAGGTCGGACCATGCCACAGCTCCAGCATATAGGTGCCGTCGAACAGATGGCTGATCTCCGCGATATCCTCATGCTCAAAGGACTTGGTGTTATAAGCGTTTTCGGTGCAGTAGCGCAGCTCCGCCTCGGTGAAATCGGTCAGGAACTTTGCGAAAACATACGCCGCACGCTCCACATAGCTCTTCTCAGCGAGGAGCTTGATCTCATCCATCGTGAGGGAGGGCAGTTCAGCAGGAACAAACAGACCGCCGTCTGTGGAAATACCCTGCAGGATTGCGGTTGCGCTGTCCACCTGAAGTGCGCTGTTTCTTGTACTTTTGTAGAACATAAGTAAAACCCCTTTATTAAAAAATCACATTATAACCTGTTGTATCAAAAGCATGCTCCAGATAATCTATCTCAACAGCCGTATTCTGTTCCAACGTCACAGCGGCGATATCAAACCGCGGCTGTAACTGTGTCGGATGCTGATAAAGATACGCGGCAGCCGTGCGGATGATGAATCCCCGCTTTCGCTCTGTCACAGAGGAAAACCCATCCACCAGACTGTTCGCTTTGCGTGCCTTGACTTCAACGAATGCCAGATATGTACCGTTTTCCGCGATGATATCCACCTCGCCGCCGCGGATCGTGAAATTCCGCCTGACGATTCTGTATCCCCGCGCAGTCAGATATGCACAGACGGCATCCTCACCGACTGTTCCGATTTTCCGCCTGTTCATTGCAGCTTCTTGAGAAACGATGGACGGTGTACCGGTGAAATGCCATATTCCCGTATTGCATCGTAATGTGCCTTGGTACCGTAGCCCTTGTGCTTGGAAAAGCCGTACATCGGATACTGCTGATCCAACTGTGCCATATAGCGGTCACGCGCAACCTTTGCAAGCACAGACGCCGCCGCAATACTCGCGGAAGTAGCATCTCCCTTGACGACCAGCTGCATCGGCAGATTCATCTGCGGTGCCCGGTTTCCGTCGATCAGCGCACAGTTTGGTGTACAGGACAGCCCTGAAACCGCGCGGTTCATCGCCAGCATCGCCGCGGCGAGAATGTTCATCTCTTCAATCTCTTCGATTGTTGCACAGGCAATCGAATAAGACACCGCCACACGGCAGATCTCCTCATACAGCAGCTCGCGCCGCTTCTCCGGAATCTTCTTGCTGTCATCCAGCCCGGGAATCACAATATCCGGCGGCAGAACCACCGCCGCGGCATATACATCCCCTGCAAGCGGTCCTCTTCCGGCCTCATCCACACCGCAGAACACAGGATAGCGCCTGCGGATGTCGGCATCATAATCAAACAGCGCCTGTCGGACGATAAGCTGTCTTGCCATCACTCCGCCCCCTGTTCTTCGGGACGTTCCAGTGTAATACGTCCAAGCTTTGCACTGCGGTATTCATCCAGTACGGTAATTGCCGCGCGTTCGGTATGCACCACACCGCCCGACAGCAGCATCCCGCGCCGTCTGCCGACCTCTTCCAGCAGATCAAACCCGTCTGTATCCGGCTCGGCGGTCAGCTTATAGCGTGCGCGGAGCAAATCAGGATACAGCGCGTAAAGCCGCTCCAGAAGGAGCATAGCCAACGCTTCAATATCCACGACGTCGTCCTTGATCGCGCCGGTGAATGCGAGCCGTCTTGCGACCTCCTGGTCGTCGAACTTCGGCCACAAAACACCGGGTGTATCCAGCAGCTCCACGCCCTCAGCAAGCTTGACCCACTGCTTGGTGCGGGTAACGCCGGGACGATCCTCCGCCTTGGCGATTTTTGCGCCCGCGAGTCGGTTGATAAACGAAGATTTTCCCACATTCGGAATCCCGACAATCATGACATGGAGCGGACGTCCGCCCATGCCCTTGGCGCGCCGCTTTTCGATCAGCTCTGCCAGCAGCGTGCGGAGCGCAGGAAAGAACTGCTTGACATTCTTTCCCGATTTACAATCCACGGCGATCGCGGCAAAGCCCTGTGATCTGAAATGATTCAGCCACTGCTGCGTTGCCTGTTCATCCGCCATGTCACATTTATTCATCACAACCAGTCTTGGTTTTCCTGCAGTCAGACTGTCCATCTCAGGATTTCTGCTGCTCGCAGGAATCCGCGCGTCCACAAGCTCCACCACGGCATCCACAAGATTGAGATTCGCAGTGATCATGCGGCGCGTTTTGGTCATATGACCGGGAAACCATTGAATGGTCTGAATTTCAGACATATTTTCCTCTTTCTACTCTATGGTGCCGAAATCCGAAAAGGGATATACACGAAGCAGCACCTTTCCGACAATATCTACTTCTGCCACCAGTCCGACATTCGGATGACGGCTGTCCTTTGAAACGCCGCGGTTATCACCAAGCACGAATACATAGCCCTCAGGAATGGTGATCGGATATGTAAATGCACCCTCGTCACGTGTAGTCGGGTTGTTGATATACGGCTCATCCAGTACAGCGCCGTCCACGGTCACTGTGCCTGTCTTGAAATCAATATCCAGCGTCTGTCCGCCTGTGGCGATGATACGCTTTACAACGCGCTTATTCAGCCCCTCTCCTGCAACAGGATTGCCGTTTGCATCAAACAGATAGGCGTCCCAGGAGTTGATGATGACAACATCGCCGTACTCAGGCGTGTAGTTGATATCAGACAGGATCAGACGATCGCCGTCATGCAGCGTCTGTTTCATGGAATCGCCCTCGACCGTTGCCACCTTGAACACAAAGGTAAACAGCAGCAGCACAACAAAGACGGATACCAGAACCGATTCGGCAAGATCGCAGATATCATCCAGCACACTGGATTTTTCCGTGCGCGGTGTCTGCTCCTGCATGTTCTGATTCAGCTGTTCTTCCATTTCTGTATTCACCTCTTACAGAATACCGAACTGGTCTGCCCAGCTCTCACGCTTTTCATCTGTCCGGTAAAAACGCACCAGTGCATGACCGATGATATCGTCCTTATCCACAAGACCGACCAGTCTGCTGCGGCTGTCTGTGGAGGCGTTGCGGTTGTCACCCATCACGAACACATATCCTTCAGGAATGGTGATCGGATATGTAAACGCGCGGTCATCGCTGGTCGTGAGCGCGTTGATATAATCCTCTTCCAGCAGGACACCGTCCACAAAGACCTGTCCCTTGGTAAAGTCGATATTCAGCTCCTGTCCCTCGACTGCGATCACACGCTTGACGAGGTTGATGCCGATGCCTGCCTGCTCGATAACGGCCTGATCCGGTCCGAACAGATGCGCGTTCGTTCCGTCTACGATCACGACATCGCCGGGCTCGGGCGTATAGAACCATTCAAACATCAGAACACGATCCTCATCCTCCAGCGTCGGGAGCATTGAGGTGCCGTCTACCGTCACAGGACGAAGTACAAACGTGAAAACCAGCAGTACGACAAATACAGAAACGATTACCGATTCACAGATGTCAAGTACATCGCCCACAAACTCACGCAGGCGCTCCTGAAAGGGAACCTTCGGAGGTTCCTCCTGCTCCTCCTGCTTTTGGCTGAGATCATCGGAAGCCGCTGCTTCGGCTTTATCCTGCAGCGCGTCCGATGTTTCCTGCAGCATCTCGTCTGCGCGCTTTTCCTGTTCTTGCTGATCCATATTCTATCACCGTGAGGCACTCGAAACCGAGTCCCTCCCTTTCCGTTCTAAAATCATAATAGCAAAAAAGGGACTAATTAAAGTCCCCCTTTTCCTTCATGCTTAGCGAACTGCTGCCTTAACCTTAGCAGCCTTACCAACGCGGTCACGCAGGTAGTAAAGCTTCGCTCTGCGAACCTTACCGCTACGGATTACGTCAACCTTCTCAACAACCGGAGAGTGGAGCGGGAATACACGCTCGATACCGCAGCCGTGTGCAACACGTCTTACAGTAAAGGTCTCGTTGATACCGCCGTGCTTCTTTGCAATGATGGTGCCCTCGAAGATCTGGATACGGCTCTTGTCGCCTTCCTTAATCTTTACGTGTACACGCACGGTGTCACCGATGTTGAGTACGGGCGCCTCTGCCTTCAGGCTGTCATTGCTGATGAGTTTTAATGCATCCATTGTTTTCCTCCTGTTTTTTCCGGACGTTCTTACCGATTCGGGTGAAGCAGACCCGAGCACCGCGTCTTGATGAAAAATAATGCGCGGAATCAGCAGCGGACCGACCGATTTAATGTCATTTGTGTATGGCATTAACCTCGTCGAACGGACAGAATCCACCCGACGGAATTCAAATGCTTATATATCATATCACATTTCGGAATAAAATGCAAGCGTTTTCAGAAAAATTCTTCCCCGTCAGCGCAAATAATTTTTGTACGACAGACGCGGTATACGCTGAAATCGGGATTCCCCTCGGTTTCCGCGATCGCATTGCACAGCAGTGTGGGGTTGATATTCGTCTGCGTGCCGGCAGGAAGCCGGAGTTTCAGCTCAACGCTGCCGTCGGTCTCTCTGCAATCACACGACGCGATCGACGGACGAAGATTGACCTCAACCATCTGCTTTTTCTTATTCTTCTTTCGGGTGATGATCTCGTCCGATGCCATCATCG
The DNA here is from genome assembly GCA_015066905.1 of Ruminococcus sp. GTDB lineage: Bacteria > Bacillota > Clostridia > Oscillospirales > Ruminococcaceae > Ruminococcus_F. The sequence goes on along the minus strand of SVNN01000016.1, from coordinate 7,467 downwards.
CCTCGATCGCTGCTTTCAGCTGAGCGGGCGCATCGGTCTGCAGAATCACTGTATAATCCGACCACGCAATATCCGTCTGCTTGCGCTTGGGCACGTCAATCGAAACCACGCGGAGTCCCTCAGGCAGTGCGGCATCCAGACGCGCTTTTACCTCCTCAAACGGAATGGTTTCATCCAGTGCGAAGTCCAGCACCTCGCAGGTGCTTTCAAATCCCAGTGACAGCGGCAGTGCAAAAACGAGATACTGGTGCGGATTGAAGCCCTCGGTGTAATGTACGGGAAGCTTGGCGCGGCGCAGCGTTCTCTGCATACAACGGTAGAGGTCCAGATGAGAGATATAGCGGGCGCGTCCCGTTTTTTCATAAATCACGCGGATCTTATCCAAAGCAAGCACCTCCCACAGCATGATTCACACCGCAGCCTGCACATTGCTGGCGGCAATGCGGTGTCGTCTTTGCCTCTCGCGCGCGCTGATTCTCGCGGATGAAGAAGTCCTTGGATACCAGATAATCCAGATGATCCCACGGCATGACTTCATCATAGGCACGATGGCGGTTGGCATAAAACTCAGGCGTTACGCCGCTTTCTTCAAATGCCTCCAGCCAGTTTGCATAATTGAAATGCTCACCCCAGCTGTCAAATTTACAGCCTTTTTTCCATGCACGGTAGATGACCTCGCTCTGACGGCGGTCACCTCTTGCCAGTGCCGCCTCCAGAATACTGGTGTCACACGGATGCCAGCTGACGCGGATCTTCTTGGTCTTGACAGAGGAGATCAACAGCTCCTGACGGCGCTCAATCTCTTCTCTGGACAGCTGCGGTTCAAACTCAAACGGCGTAAACGGCTTGGGCACAAAGGTCGCCACACTGACGGATACCTGTACGCCCTTTCCCTTCGGACGCTCGTCCTGCGCGTAGTACAGATCCACCACACGCTGTGCCAGATCCGCAATGCCGACAATATCCTCATCCGTTTCGGTCGGGAGTCCCATCATGAAGTAAAGCTTTACAGTGGTATATCCGCCCGAAAAGGCGATACGGCAGGTTTCCATCACCTCATCCTCGGTTACGTTCTTGTTGATGACATCACGCAGACGCTGTGTACCGGCCTCGGGCGCAAAGGTCAGACCGCTCTTGCGCACGCGCTTGATCTTGTTCATCAGCGAGGTGGAGAAGTTGTCCACACGGAGCGACGGCAGAGAGAGATTGATCCGCTCCTTTTCGGTATATTCCAGCAGCTTTTCAAGCATCCCCTCGATGTCAGAGTGGTCACTCGTGCTCAGGGATGCAAGCGAGAGTTCTTCATATCCCGTTGCCTCGCAGAGATCGCGTGCCTGTCTGGCGATGGTATCCGCCGTTTTCTCACGGAAGGGACGGTATAAAAATCCCGCCTGACAGAAGCGGCAGCCGCGGATACAGCCGCGCAGTACCTCAACCGACGCACGGTCATGGACGATCTCGGTAAACGGAACCACAAACTCCTTCGGATAATAGACAGAATCAAAGTCAGAAATGATCCGCTTCTGTACCGTCGCAGGAATCCCCGCCTGCGGCGTTACAGCGGCAATTGTGCCGTCCTCGTTGTAGGTGATATCATACAGCGAAGGAACATATACGCCCTGGATCTGTGCGGCGGCACGCAGAAATTCACTGCGCGTTGCCCCCTTGTCCTTCATCTCCTTGTAGAGATCCATCACCTCAAGATTCAGCTCCTCGCCCTCGCCAAGAACAAAGAGATCAAAGAAATCTGCAAGCGGTTCCGGATTACACGCGCACGGGCCGCCTGCGATGACGATATTCATGAGCGTCTCGCCGCGATCCTTCTGATAGATCGGGATGTGAGCGAGGTCGAGCATATTGAGGATGTTGGTATAGGAAAGCTCATACTGAAGCGTGAATCCGATGAAATCAAATTCACTGACGGGATCCAGGCTTTCCAACGCATACAGCGGAATATCCTCCCGCCGCATAATCTCCTCAAAATCTGTCCACGGCGCAAACACGCGCTCGCACCAGTAATTTTCGCGTTCGTTGATCACAGAATATAAGATCTTGATGCCGAGATGACACATGCCGATGTCGTAGCTGTCGGGAAAACAGAACGCAAAGCGCACGTCCACCTTGGATTTATCCTTCATCACGCTGCCCGGTTCGCCGCCGATATAGCGTGACGGTTTCTGCACCGACAAAAGGTGCTTTTCAATTTTTTCCTGAAGCATGCCAAACTCCTTTCCGATTTCCTTTTATTATACTACATTCCGACACCTTTTGCAAGTTCTGTCCCCCCCAGCCAGATCAACACCGCACAGAGCAATCCGCCGCCGATGGGTGCGCTGTGGCAAAAAAGCGCGAGCAGAAGCAATGCAGCACCACTCAGCACGGCAAGCAGCCGCGGCGCCCAGCGCGTACAACACCGATGATCGGCAATACACCACACAATTGCGCCGCCATCCAATGATGCAGACGGAAGCAGATTCCACACACCCACAAACAGCTGCACCGACGCTGATTCCATCATCCCCAGGCGAAACAGCACTGCCGCCAGAAACAGATTCACACCCGCGCCGCTCAGAAGGATCATCACTTCTGTACGCACAGGAAGCAGCCGATCACGCACTGGAACAATCAGGATCCCGCCTGCGGAAAAACGGATCTCCGACGGACGCACGCAAAACAGCGTCATACAGAACAGATGCCCCAGTTCATGCACCAAACAGGCAAGAAAGTAAAACGAAAAAGTATGCTCTGTGCAGCTCAGCAGTGCCAAAACGATCAGGAATCCAAATGATACACGCAGCCGCACACCGCGGATACAAAGCTCAGCCATCTGTTTCACCTCAGAATACCTTATGCCGACAGACAGGCTGCTTATGCAAAACGCCCGTGCATAGTGCACAGGCGTTTGTAGGTCTATTCTTCGGACGGCTCGCGCTTGATGTGAAAAATCACACGAAAAATTCCGGACAGCACCTTCGGACTTCTGACTACAACAACTTTCATCCAAATCCCTCCTGCATACAGCGTTTCGGGTTTCCCCATGGTGTATTATATGCCGATGGGCAAAAGTGGTGCAAAAATTCATGCATCCGCCGAGAAAACCAGCAAAAGCAGCCCGGATTCCAACGAAACCTCCGCGGTGTCCGCTGTAATGTGATTGCTCACACCAAGCGGAAATGCAGATGTCAGTTCTGCATCTTCAAGCGGATATTCTGTACCGCGCAGGGATACCCCCCTGCAGATGCCGCCATATGCAAACACGGAAAAATAGCCATCTTCACGCGCGTAGCAACGCGTGCCGGGCGTATGGAGCAGCACTTTGTCACGCTCACCGAGCAAAATTCCGTGTGCGCCGCGTTCCGAAAGCCAGCAGAGCGTCTGGATGTTGGCGATCGTGTGATCCAGCCGACCGCCGATGCCGCCGTAGATCACAAATTCCGTACAGCCGCGCGCAAGTCCGAGCTTAACCGCCAGCATTGTATCGGTATCATCTTTCTGGATTGGATGGCGAATAAGTTCCACGTCCGGGAGGGTGCCATGATAAGAATCAAAATCGCCTACCAGGCAGTCGGGTCGGATGCCGAGCTGCTGCGCGTACTGATAACCGCCATCGGCACACAGCACAAGACTCTCCGGTCGGATCTGAATGACAGGTGGCGCTTGCATCGGCGCACCTGCGAAAATATAACAGCATCTTCCGCTCACTTCAGCTCCCACTCCTTCAGCTGTGCTGCTTCTTCCATCATCCTGCAGTAGCTTGCGTGCCGGCTCTGTGCAATCTCCCCTGCTTTGACGGCTTCCAGAATCGCACAACCCTTCTCGACCGTATGAGAGCAATCCTGAAACCGACAGTCACCGAGATAGTTGCCGAATTCCACAAAACAGTCAGCAAGCTCGCCGCGACGGATGATGTCATACTGATTGGTTTCAAAGGTAGAAAAGCCGGGCGTATCCGCAATCAGTCCGCCGTTGTCGAGGTGATACAGCTCCGCCGTTCTGGTTGTATGTCGGCCGCGTCCCAGCTTTTCGCTGATCTCGCCCGTTTCAAGCCCCAGGCTCACGTCAATCGCATTCAGCAGCGTGGATTTTCCGGCACCAGAATTTCCGGTGAATGCACTGATCTTATCAGCCAGCAGATCCTTGACCGTCTGTATCGTTGCAGGATCGGAATAGTCCACGCAGTAAACGGGAATTCCCACACGGCGGTACAGTGTAATCAGCGGATCGTTCTTGGCAAGATCCAGCTTTGTGAACAGCAGAATCGGACGAATCCCCTTGAATTCACAAATCGCAATAAACTTATCCAGCAGCAGTACATTCGGCGCTGGCTTGCACGTGGACACAACAAACAGAAGCTGATCCAGATTCGCAAGCGGCGGACGGATCAGTTCATTCTTGCGCGGATGCACCTGCACGATCATATCATCCTCGATCGTCACGGCATCCCCGACCAGCGGTGTGATCCCCTGTTTGCGGAACAAACCGCGCGCCGGACAGCTGTGGATACCCAAAGGGGACTCTACAACGTAGAGTCCCCGGGTAGATTTTAAGATCAGACCGACCGTGCTCATGCAGCTTCATTCGCCTCTGCGAGCGTGGTTTCAGCAGGTGTATCGCCGCCCTCGGAAGGTGCCGTAGTGGTTTCTTCCGGAACCGTCGTGGTCGTGGTGGTCGTTGTCGTATTTACAGCGGTAGTAGTTGTCGCACCGGTGGTTGTGGTGGTTGCCGCAGTAGTGGTTTGCTTCTGCGTCAGACCGACTTCATCAAATGCCGCTGCAACGTTTACGCCTGCAAGTGCGGTGTGCGTCTGTGCATCAAAGTCTACCGCATATGTGCCGACCGTAGCAGACTTATTGTTTGCAAGGTTGGTTACAACTGCAACCAGTTCCTTCTTTCCGGTACCGCTCAGCTCGATCGCCGTTGTGCCTGTTGCATAAGCCGCATTGATCGTCTTACTGGTCGCAAACAGTACGCCGCCGTCGTAGAAGCTGAAGTTGAAGGTGCCGGTCACATCCTCCGGCAGAACAAAGGAAATCAGTGCGGTGGATTCAGGAGCTACACCGTTACTTACAGAAAGCGTGATCTGCATTCCCTTGGTAACCTGTGTACCTGCGCCGACGCTCTGTTCAACGACAGTGCCCTTATCCTGTGCAGAATCCACTTCTACCTCGATGATCTCGAATTCATAGAGCATTGCGTCGATCTTGGCAAGCTCAATCGATTTGCCGACAAAGTTCGGCATCTCAAAGGTTTCCGTATTCGGTCCCTTACTGATATACAGGGTTACGCTTGCATTCGGCGCAATCTCTGTACCTGCCGGCGGCTCGGTCTTAATCGCACAGCCCTTGGCAACCTCATCGTTGATCGTCTGGCGTGTGGTGACCTTAAAGCCCTTTGCTGTGAGGATTTCCTCTGCATAATTCTGGTTCAGATTCGTTACATCCGGGATCGGGATCGTATTGGCACCAAGGCTGACCTTGATCTCAACGCGCTCGCCCTTGGCAACCGGATCGCCCTCGGGTACACTCTGATAGAAGATCTGATCCTTCTTATAATCCGAATACTCCGATGCAATTACAACAAGTTCCAGTTTGCCGGTGTCGTGATACTGCATCTTCGCCTCATTGAAGTCCATACCGATCAGGGAATCCATTGCGAATTCCTTGTCATTGCCCTTGTTGTCATTCTTGAGGAAGTCAACGACCAGGGTAGTAATCAGGAATACCGCAACGACAATTACAGTAATGATGACACCAGTCAGGATCGGAACGAACAAGGAACGGCGTTCTTCGATTTCTTCCTCTTCTTCGTCTTCATATTCATAGTCGTCGTCATATTCTTCAGCCGGTTCCTCAACCGGCTCTACCGGTGCAGGCACAGCGGCAGGGGCAGGAACGACAGGCTTAAAGAAGCGTGTGGGTGAATCCTCTTCCACTGCAGGCGCCAGACCATCTTCATATCCGAATACAACACCCGGATCTTCCTTGAAGCGGTCGATGTCCTTCATCATCTCAACTGCAGACGCATAGCGGTCAGCAGGATCCTTCTGCATCGCGTGCAGGATGATCTCCTCCAGGCCGGCAGGAACATCGGGGTTGACATTCCGCGGACGCTCCGGCGTTGTCTGCATATGCATAACAGCAATCGTCACAGGATTGTCCGTATCAAACGGCTTCTTGCCGGTCAGCATCTCATAGAACATAACGCCGACGGAATAGACGTCACTCTTTTCATCCGTGACATCGCCGCGCGCCTGCTCGGGGCTGATGTAATGTACCGTTCCGATCGCCTGATCGGTCGCGGTTTTGCCCTGCTCACGCGCAAACTTTGCAATACCGAAGTCCATCACCTTGATGGTACCGTCCGGGAACAGCATGATGTTCTGCGGCTTGATATCGCGGTGTACAATACCTCTGCCGTGTGCATGCTGCAGTGCGCGGAGGATCTGGGTGATGAAATGCACCGCGTCCTTCCAGCTCAGAACCTGCTCGGTTTCCATATATTCCTTCAGCGTAATTCCGTCAATGTATTCCATGACGATGAACTGGATCTTCTCGGAGAATCCGACATCGTAAATCTTTACGATATTCGGATGCGAGAGCACAGCAATCGCCTTGGACTCATTACGGAAACGACGAAGGAATTCTTCGTTTTCTGCAAATTCTTTCTTGAGAATCTTTACCGCAACGGTCTTTTTGTCCACGACATCGGTTGCCTTATAGACATCCGCCATGCCGCCGACGCCGATCAGCTCTGTGATCTCATAGCGCCCTTCCAGCTTTTTTCCAATGTTCTTATCCATCGAAACCTCCATCCCGACCAGTTGGTCAGCATCTATCATTTTGAATCCGAATCTTCGCCGGTAATCAATGCCACAGTAATATTGTCCCTGCCGCCCCGCTCCTTGGCAAGCGCGATCAGTGCATCGCAGACGCTGTCAAGCGGTGTTTCCCGCACAAGCGCTGCAATCTCTTCATCGCTGCACAAGCCATGCAGTCCGTCCGAGCAAAGCAGGATATGAAAGCACTTCGGCAGTGCTTCAATGAAATAATCCGGTGTCACACGCCGTTCTACGCCGATCACCTTGGTGAGCATATGGCGCTGCGGATGATTTTTCATCTCCTCGCGTGTGATCCTGCCTTGTGCAAACAGCATTTCCGTCGCTGTATGATCCAGCGTCAGCTGGGTCAGCGGCAGTGTATCCGTCATCAGATACGCGCGGGAATCCCCGACGTTTACGACATGAAGCCGGTCTGCCTCTGCAAATGCCATCACACAGGTTGTGCCCATTCCGTACATTTCCGAATCGGAATAGGATTTCTGATATACGGCAGTATTCGCCGCTGCGACAGCGCCAAGCATCAGTTTTCTCACCTCTGGCGGCGACATTCCGCCCCTGAAGCCATCGCTGAACGCCGTCACGACCGTATCTACTGCAAGCTGACTCGCCTCGCGTCCTGCACGGGCACC
>SVNN01000153.1 GCA_015066905.1 Ruminococcus sp. | reverse complement strand
CATTCTTTCTGGTCAGGATTCCGTTCTGCCAGATCAAGTCGAATGTCCGGTGTGCCCGGATTCTCAGGTTGCGCAGATCTCCGTCTGCAAGCGTGCCCTTGGGAATCTGGGTACCTTTGTGTACCCCTACATAGGCATCGCATTTCGGGTAATGCTGACATACATACAGCTGCTCGCCGCCGGGATTATCGCCGTATACATAAGCTGCATCGCGCAGTACGGCAGTACCGCCGCAATACGGACATTTGATGGTTCTTTTCTTCGTTTTCATAATCTCACCCCTATAAAACAGAAATGGCACGCGCTTGCCCGCACGTGCTCTAACAATATTTTATCGTAAATCAAGCCTTTTTAGGGACTTTTTCAGAACTTTTTTGCACAAATTCGTACCAAAATGGAGTCAATCCCCAATTCTTTAGCACGCTAAAGCGTAAAGATTGCAGAAAACCGCAGAAGCCGGATTATATTTGACTTGCTGCGGCCTGCTTTCTCAATCTTTGAAATAGCGCATACTGATAACAGCATCTACATCTCTCGGGGATGACAGGATAATATTCTTTCCAAAGATATAACTCAGCGTTTCGTTCCACATTTCCGTGGTATACGCAAATCTGTCTGTTTCCTTGATTGCTGCTATGGCCGCCGGTCGTATCTGCTGTGTTTTCAGATCGGACAGATAGGTGCAACCAACACGCTCCCAGAGGATATCCAGTAAATGCTTGCCGCCTTCCATATATAAGAGTTTTCCTTTCATAATTGAGTATTTTCGATAACAAACGGGCATCTGTCCGGATCTGACCGTCGGGCTTTGATCCAGGCAGTGTACACATCCTCGAAGCGAAGATGCGAAACCCACAGAAGGCATTCACTGGGATCAATATAGCGGGAAAATAGGATTTTACAGTCGCAGATCGGAAGCATCACCGGTGTACCGTTTTCATCGGGAACGCAGAGGTAGTCTCCGCATCCCTCATGGGGCTGATATTTGCACTGCTTGCATTCGATGTAGATGGAGTTGCGCCAGTTGCCTTCCGTAAGATTCAGGAATTTGTGAATGGTTTTGATGTCGGTGATACAGTTTGACATAGTTATTCTCCAAAAAGAAAAAGCCGGAAGCAGTTTCCGTCTGAATGACAGAACCGCTTCCGGCTTGTATTATGTTTCCTTAATCCTGTCAAACAGGTTCTTCACGCAGTGAGGCTTGCGCTGATGCGTTATCTTCTTGTGCTTACTGCGTCGGTAAGGCCGACTCCGTGAACGATCGTGGCGGCCTCTGCGTGAAAAGTATCGGTATTTCGGGTACCCGAGGAGGCGCCGTGGTTTCATCTCGGCACCATCCTATTATCAGGTTGTATAACCGCCGACGGTGGGATCCACAACAGTAGGACCGGAGTAAGCGCCGAACAGCTCGGTGATCTTGTCCTGGATGCCGGGGATGATCTGAGAATTGAACAGAGCGACCATAGCGGTGATCAGGAGAGAGCCGAGGATAACGGCGATAATTACCTTGACGCCTTCGGAGATGTAGAAGTCACCGTTTTCGTTGTTGAGGCAGTTCTTTGCAGATTCCCCCAGAGACTGAGCCTTGAGGGAAACACGGGCAGCGATGTTAGAGATAGCGTTTTTCATAGTAGAAAATCCTTTCGATTTTGAAAAAATTGTTTGTTTTGATTTGTTAAGGCCAGGCCGCTTCCTTCCCGTACCCGAAGGCACGGGAATTCGGCAACACTTTTTAGAGTCTTATGTGTGACTTGGGATTTCTCCCCGGGATTACTCCCAACACTTTTTTGGACTGCTTATGTGTGCAGTTTCGATACGTTTACTTACAATGCGCTTTCACAAGATTACTCACGCAAAGGTCCATACCGCGCCTTCCAATTCACAAAGTTACTGCGGCGAGTCACACGGTACACGGGTGCATCAGCCCCGGATGACTCCTGTATAGCGTATATAGAGTTCCGCCGATGCGGAAGAGATGGGAGTGAGCAGCAGATTATGGTTTCGGGCCGCTGCGCCCTAAGTGAACCCGCTCCGATATTCCATCGGTCAGTCCTCCTTGTTTGATGAATGATTTATCTGAAAGAGGCACATGGTTACTACACCAACAACGCCTCCTACAGCACAACCTAAAATGAACGGAATCATAATTCCTTCTCCTTATCAGAACAGAATACCGATATTGGCAACAACCTCAGTGACAAGCACCACGCCGTAGATGAGGAGGATGCAGAACATCATGAACATACAGTATTTCTGCATCGCCTGCGGTCGCTTCATGGCTTCTTTTTTAAGATTGTTCTGCTCAAGCTGACGCATATCAAAGGTCAGCATCTTGAAATACACACGCTGGTCGTCGCCGCGGAGTACACCGATCAGTCCTCGGATCACGTCGGACATCAGCGGACTGTTGATTCGCTTCTCCAGTTTGAGAAGTGCGTTTTCGTAGTTGCCGGTCTTCATATCTGCGATGGTCTGGTCGAGTTCTGCGCCGAATTCCTTGTCAGCAACTCTGCGGTAAGCGATAAACATCCGCAGAATATCGCGGTCTATCTCCAGATTCTGCGCCACGGCGGAGGTAAATCTCGGGATCTCCCGTTCGATACGTTTGCGGCGTTTTGCAACGTAGTCGATGACTTCCTGATACCGTGCAAATCCGATCAGACAACCCAATGCAGCGCCAACCAGTATAAACAGCGGTGAGATGAACCACATGGGAATGGATGCAAGACCGATCAGTACACCACGGGCGATTGCTGTGGCAACATACTGCTCCGGTGACATCTCCACGTGAGCAATGTCCAGTGCATTCTGCAGTTGCGAGCGCTTCAAGGCGTCCATGCTGATATACTTGGCGAACACATCGGCAACCTTGGCGATATACACATCGCTGAGGTTTTCTTTCCGTGTGCCTGATCTGCGTCCTGCCAGCATCATCATTTTGGAAGTTTGTCCCGTGGGGACATCCACTCCGGCGCAGATGAAGTTATAGCACGCCACACCAACGAGGGATGCTATGAGCATAATGAGTAAGCCTGCTGTCACAACAAATCACCGCCCCTCTTCGGAAATTCTCGGTCGGCTCTGCCGATTTCCGTGGGTTGGGTTCCCACGGGAAAGAGAATTTCGGGGCGTGAATCGGCATACACACAAATCAGATTAAACTTCATATTCACGCCTACACCCCCTTATACTCGATTGGTGCGGAAAGCTTCATAATACGCATAAAGCTGAAGAGCACGATTGCGGCACATACTGCCAGCGTGATCTTGCCCTGCAGGGAATATACCAGCGTCATAAACCAGTCGTGGTTGATGACATACAGCAGCGGTACATTGCCAAGCACAAGGCCCATCATCATGTAAGCCTCACGCTTTACGGAAGCAACACTGGTGTCCAGTTCGGACTGCACTACACGCATATCACTGAACTTCTGAATGATCGCAAGCAGCGTGTTTTTCATCGTTCGGTCGGACTGGCAGCGGATAAGTGCATTGACCCATTCGTGGAAAACATAGTTCGGAATCTTGAGCTTGAGTCGGTTAAGAGCCGACACAGTGTTGGCATTGATCAGCTCGGACTCGGTAATGAATTCTTCGAAATGTACCTTAACCGGCGCATTGATGAAGTTGATGTTTTCCTTGACTGCGATCAGAATATCTTCAGTTCGCAGATAGGATGTGGTGATGATCGAAAGCGCTGTTTCCAGCTCCGCATT
>SVNN01000152.1 GCA_015066905.1 Ruminococcus sp. | reverse complement strand
GCTTACATGAACGCAAACGGCGGCGATCAGACCAATCCGCAGGTCAAGCTGGATGACGCAAAGACGCTGCTGGAATTCTGCGCGGAGAACAATATGCCCGTCCGCGGTCACGTGCTTGTATGGCACAGCCAGACGCCTGACTGGTTCTTCAAGGAGAATTACAGCGACACAGGCGCGTGGGTATCCGAAGAAGTGATGCTCAAACGTCTGGAGAACTACATCAAGAATCTGATGAACAAGCTCGCGACCGAATATCCGGATGTGGAATTCTACGCGTGGGACGTTGTGAACGAGGCGGTCAGCGATGCAGGCGGCATCCGTGAGCCCGGCTCCAACAATGAGGTATCAGGACAGTCTGCCTGGGTACAGGTGTTCGGCGACCAGTCCTATATCCCGTATGCGTTTGAATATGCAAGAAAATATGCGCCGGAGGGCTGTAAGCTGTTCTACAACGACTATAATGAATACGTTCCCGAAAAGCGCGACACGATCTATGAGATCTGTGCGGATCTGGCAGACAAGGGACTGATCGACGGTGTCGGTATGCAGTCCCACATCAAGATGGGTTATCCGTCGATTGATCTGTACGAGGAGGCGATCCGCAAATATGCATCCCTCGGCGTAGAGGTGCAGATCACCGAGCTGGATATCGACCAGAAATCCAATACTGCTGAGGATCAGCTTGCACTGGCAGAGCGTTACCGCGCTGTATTTGAACTCTTCAAGAAGATGAAGGACGCGGGCATTCCGCTGACTGCGGTCGTACTCTGGGGTGTGACTGACAGCACCAGCTGGATCGGTGGTTATCCGCTTCTCTTTGACGGCGACTATCAGGCAAAGCCCGCTTATTATGCGGTCATCGACACCGATGCACCCATTCAGACGATCCGGACTGCAAATGCAATCCAATATGACGGCACAGCGGCTGATCTCGAAAAGGCATTCGAAGTACAGGCGGCACAGTCTGTCGGCAGTGCAGGCAGCTTCAAGCTTGCTTGGAACGGCGCGGAGCTGGTGATCCGCGTGACCGCAAGAACCGCGGGCGAGGTTCGCATCATGAGTGATGCATTCACGACCGTGACAGAATCCATTACAGCAGGCACGACCGATATTCCTGTTACAATCGGCGCGTCCGTTTCTTCTATCCGCTTTGATATTGACATCAACGGCACCGCATGGAACAGCATGGACGGATATGTCGGCGTGACAGCAGGAAACGAGGATGCAGACGCATTCGGCAAGGTCAAGCTTGCTCAGATGCCTGCATATGCAGAGGCGGCTTACGGCACACCTGAGATCGACGGCACGATTGATTCTGTCTGGAGCAATGCGACCGCTATCGACTGTGCGACCTATACGCTCGGCAGCGGTGCGACCGCAAAGGCGAGAATGCTGTGGGACAAGAATAATATCTATGTTCTGATGGAAGTTACCGACCCGGTTCTGAGTGCTGCAAGTGCAAATGCATATGAGCAGGATACGGTCGAAGTATTCTTTGATGAGAACAACCACAAGTCCAGCACCTATGAGAGCGACGATATCCAGTGCCGCGTGAATTATCTGAACGATAAGACCGTGACCGACGGACGTTCTACTGATGATTTCGTTTCTGCGGCGGCAACCGTTTCGGGCGGATATCTGGTTGAGCTTGCGATTCCGTATACGATTGCTCCGCTGAAGAACGGACAGGTTGTGGGCTTTGATGTTCAGGTCAATGACGACGGTGTCGGCGAGGGGGAGCGAACCAGCATCTCCAACTGGAGCGATCTGACTGGTCAGGGATATATCAACACATCGGGATTTGGTGTGCTGAAGCTGGTTGGCGGAACGACCAGCGGTACGCTGAAGGGCGATGTCAATCTCGACGGTATGGTAGCCGTCAGCGATCTGGTTCTGCTGGCACGCTATGTTTCGCAGGATGACGAGGTTGGTGCACTTTCTTCTGATGCGATTGCAAACGCAGATGTCAACGGTGACAGCGCCTGCAGCGCAGATGATATTTCTGATCTGAGCCTCTATCTCGCAGGTATGACTGCGCTTTGAGTTTGATGTACAACAAAAAACGGACGCCTCTTTTAAGGGGCGTCCGTTTTTTATATTACTGTCAGTTTGTACACGGTGCAAGATAATACGCTTTTGCACCATGCGCGGGGAGAGAAGCGGAGATTGCACTGTGTACCGACAGCGTATTGCCGCTCCACAGCTCCTGTCCCTGATATGTACCGAACAGCTCCAGATCAGAGAGCGGAACGGTGATTTTGCTTTCCGTCTCGCCACAGTTGAATACGGCAACATATCTGCCGCCCTCGGCACTGTCTGCGGTCCAGAGAATGTGTTCCTTTCCGTCTATTTCCCTGCGCCATACCTGGTGAGAATGCCGTGCAGATTCGTGCATCTTCAGGATGTTTTCATTGGTGAGCAGAGCAAGGGTAAAGTCGTCAAAGCCTGTCATTTCGCCGCCGATCATGAGCGGTGAGCGGAAGATCGACCACAGCGTCATCATCGTGATCTGCTCGTCCTTGGTGAATCTGGTGCGGTTGGATTTGTCGTAATCCTGCAGGATTGGTCCAACGGGAAGCATATCAGCATCGGGCCAGTGTCCTGCGCCTGTGTGGCACGACCAGACCTGCGCGCGGGAGAACATATCATAGAGCTGATCCCAGTTGTCCCAGAAATCGTCTGTGATGCGCCACATATTCGCGGTTTGTTTGTAAAGCTCTGCTTTTTCGGGGAGCGCAGGTCCAGGCGAAAGACTCAGAACCATATCCCGTCCGCAGGATTTCAGTGCATTGCTGAGCAGGATCAGTTCTGTTTCTTCGTGCGGCATTTCGCGCGCAATATCGTCACATTTGATGAAATCTACACCCCACTCGGCATACAGGCGGAAAATGCTTTCGTAATATTCCTTTGCGCCCTCCTGTGCGGGATCCACGCCGTACATATCCGTATTCCAGCTGCAGATGCTTGCGGTTTTGGCAATCTGGCGCGCAGTGCGTTCCGTACCGAGCAGCGCCGTATTACGATGTACCGCCTGCCGCGGAATCCCGCGCATGATGTGGATGCCGAACTTGAGTCCCAGACTGTGAACATAGTCAGCCAGCGGTGCAAAGCCCTTTCCGCCCTTGGAGGAAGGGAAGCGGTTTTCAGCTGGGATCAGCCGTGAGAACTCGTCCATGCAAAGCTCGGTGAATGGATGATAGCTATGGTTTTCTGCGGTTGGCTCATACCACTGGATATCCACGACGATATATTCATATCCGTACTGTTTGAGGTGTTTTGCCATAAATTCTGCGTTTTGGCGGACAGTGTCTTCACAGACAGATGCGCCGTAGCAGTCCCAGCTGTTCCAGCCGCGGGGAGCAATATTCAGATTCATCATAACCCTCCTGTTTTCTTTTATTCTATTATACGAAAACTGATCCGTTTTTGCAAGAGTGAAATGGATTATTTTTCTTGTCGCTGTACCAAAAAATGTCCGGCTGCTATGATAAGCAGTCGGACATTTTGTTAGGCTTCTTCAGCGCCGGCTTCGATCTGTGCCTTGAGGGATTCCAGACGCTTGCGGATCTGTGGATCACGCGTGAGATCCAGCGCGATCGTGTAGAAGTAATAACCCAGACGGAGCTTGTTCATTTCGATCGCCTGTCCTGCAAGTGCAACAGCCAGTGCAATCAGCTCATCACTCGGTCCATTGGGAATTTCATATTTTTCAAAGGTAGCA
>SVNN01000015.1 GCA_015066905.1 Ruminococcus sp. | reverse complement strand
CTTCTCCTCCTCTCAACCCTGACCGGCTGCGCAGACGATACGGCCGCATCTGACCAGTCATCTTCACAGAGCACGGATACAAAAGGAATCACAACAATGGAGCTGGTACAGGATATGGGAGCAGGCATCAACCTTGGAAACACGTTTGAATCCTGCGGAAGCTGGATTCAGAGCAACAGCGTCACAAACTATGAAACAGGCTGGGGCAGCCCTGTAATCACAAAGGAAATGATTCAGGGATATGCAGACGAAGGCTTCGGCGTACTTCGTGTTCCTGTGGCATGGTCGAACATGATGCAGGACAACTACACCATCCACCCCGACTATATGGCGCGCGTGAAGGAAGTTGTTACCTGGGCGATCGACGCCGATCTTTACGTCATCCTCAACATCCACTGGGACGGCGGCTGGTGGGAGGCATTCCCGACCGATAAGGACACCTGTATGACCAAATACAAGCGCATCTGGGAACAGATCTGCGCCGAGTTCAAGGACTTTGACGAGTCGCTCATGTTTGAATCCCTCAACGAAGAGGGCTGCTGGGATTCCGTCTGGAATCGCTGGGGCGGCGAAAACGGAAAGGACAAGGCATACGGACTTCTCAACGAGATCAACCAGACCTTTGTGGATCTCGTGCGTGCATCAGGTGGAAACAATGCAGACCGTCACCTCCTGATTGCAGGCTATGCAACCGATATTGAACTGACCTGCGACGCAATGTTTAAGATGCCGGCGGATCCGAAGAACCGCTGTGCAGTATCCGTTCACTACTATACCCCCTCCACATTCTGTATCCTCACAGAAGATGCAGACTGGGGCAAGGCAAAGACTGACTGGGGTTCTGACAGTGACCGCGCAGAACTGGACAAGTATATGACCAAGATGAAGACTACCTTTGTTGACAAGGGCATTCCTGTCATCATCGGCGAGTATGGTGTGGCGCAGGAAAACAAAGACCCCGCCGTTGTCCGCGACTTTGTCACTTCGGTCGCACAGGCAGCATATGAAAAGAATCTCTGCCCCGTTCTGTGGGATACGACAGGCAGTTTCTACGACCGTTCCGCCTGCAAAATGAAGGACGCCGAGCTGATGCAGGGACTGCTTCCGAAAAATTGATTACAGCAAAAAAGCTGTGCCGCTTGATTTACGGCACAGCTTTTCTTTTTCTATCGGTGAGATCAGAATCCCATACCGCCGCCTGCAGGCATTGCAGGAGCAGGGTTCTCTTCCTTGATGTCAGCAACCAGGCTCTCTGTGGTGAGTACCATGGATGCAACGGATG
Source organism: Ruminococcus sp. (assembly GCA_015066905.1). Taxonomy (GTDB): domain Bacteria; phylum Bacillota; class Clostridia; order Oscillospirales; family Ruminococcaceae; genus Ruminococcus_F. Next base: position 20,529 of record SVNN01000015.1, on the reverse strand, counting down.
CTGCATTCTGGAGAGCGGAACGGGTTACCTTAGTCGGGTCAACAATACCGGCAGGGAGCATATCCACATAAACCTCGTTGTATGCGTCAAAGCCGTAGCCGACCTTGCGGGAACGACGAATCTTATCTACGATCACGCTGCCCTCAAGACCTGCATTTGCTGCGATCTGGCGAACCGGTTCTTCGAGTGCCTTGAGCACGATCTTCGCGCCGGTCTTCTCGTCACCGTCCAGGGAGCTGAGCATCTTCTCAACTGCGGGCATTGCATTGATCAGCGCAGTACCGCCGCCTGCAACGATACCCTCTTCGACAGCTGCCTTGGTAGCAGCAAGTGCGTCTTCGATTCTCAGCTTCTTTTCCTTCATTTCGATCTCAGTAGCAGCACCGACCTTGATGACAGCTACACCGCCTGCGAGCTTTGCAAGACGCTCCTGGAGCTTCTCCTTGTCAAACTCAGAGGTCGTGCTCTCAATCTGGGAACGGATCTGCGCAACGCGTGCCTTGATCTCTTCGCTGTTGCCTGCACCGTCAACGATGATGGTGTTCTCCTTCTGGATGACAACCTGTCTTGCCTGACCGAGCTGATCCATCGTGGTATCCTTCAGCTCCAGACCGAGCTCAGAGGTGATAACCTCGCCGCCGGTGAGGATTGCGATATCCTTGAGCATCTCCTTGCGTCTGTCGCCGAAGCCCGGAGCCTTGACGCAAGCGCACTTGAAGGTGCCGCGGAGGTTGTTGAGGATGATGGTGGTGAGTGCCTCGCCCTCTACGTCCTCAGCGATGATAACCAGCTTCTTGCCGGACTGTACAACCTGCTCGAGCAGGGGGAGAATCTCCTGAATGGATGCAATCTTCTTATCGGTGATGAGGAGGAATGCGTCGTCGTAAACAGCCTCCATCTTGTCGCTGTCAGTTACCATATAGGGAGAGATATAGCCGCGGTCGAACTGCATACCCTCTACAACTTCGCTGTATGTCTCAGCGGTCTTGCTCTCTTCGATGGTGATAACGCCGTCAGCGGAAACCTTCTCCATTGCCTCAGCAATCAGCTTGCCGACAGACTCATCTGCGGAAGAAACGGTACCGACTCTTGCAATATCCTCAGAACCTTCCACACGCTTGGAGTTTGCAACGATTGCAGCGACAGCAGCCTCAACTGCCTTGCTGATGCCCTTCTTGACGATCATCGGGTTTGCACCTGCAGCGATGTTCTTCATACCCTCACGGACGATTGCCTGTGCGAGCAGAGTTGCGGTGGTAGTACCGTCGCCTGCCGCGTCGTTGGTCTTGATGGAAACTTCCTTGACCAGCTGTGCGCCCATATTCTCAAATGCGTCCTCCAGCTCAATCTCCTTTGCGATGGTAACACCGTCGTTGGTGATCAGCGGTGCGCCGAATTTCTTATCCAGAACCACGTTTCTGCCCTTCGGACCGAGGGTGATCTTGACGGTATCTGCCAGGCTGTCGATACCTGCCTGGAGAGCCTTTCTTGCTTCTTCGCCATATTTCATCTGCTTTGCCATAATATCAAACGCTCCTTACTGTATATTCATCTATGCATCAGTCTTCCACGATTGCGAGAATGTCGTTCTGACGGAGGATGGTGTATTCCTCACCGTCGATCTTGACTTCGGTACCAGCATACTTGGAAAGCAGCACCTTGTCACCGACCTTGAGGTACATCTTTACTTCCTTGCCGTCTACCACACCGCCGGGGCCGACTGCAACGATCTTTGCGACCTGGGGCTTCTCCTGTGCCGCTGCGGCAAGGATGATTCCGCTCTTGGTGGTCTCCTCTGCTTCGGTCATCTGGATGACAACTCTGTCTGCTAAGGGTTTGATTGTCATATCTCATTTCCTCCTGTTTCAAGATTCGTGAATTTTCTGTTTTTAGCACTCTTACTGTTTGAGTGCTAATACCATTCTACCAACTTCTGCTGAAAATGCAAGCGATTTTTGTAATTTCGGAATTATTTTGTACGCACGCACAAAGAAAATCCACAAACCGCACATCTATTTATGCATAACGAAAGCAAAAATCCGCTGTGCATGGATGAAAATGACAGCGGATTTCATTCAACTTATAAACCCGGCTTCTGGAGATCAATTCCTTCCGCCGCTTCGTTGATCCGTGCGCCGCATTCAGGACAGAATACAGCATCTGCCTGTACAGTTGCGCTGCATCCCGGGCAGGAAGAAACCTTCGCCACCTCTTCGATGATCACAGGAGCAGAAACTGCTTCCGGCTTAGTGCCGCCAACCTTGAATCCGCACTCAGGACAGAACACTGCGTCAGCCGCGATATTCGCACTGCAGCGTGCGCAGACGATTGTTGCAGGCACAACGACAGGCGCAGGTGCCGGCTCAGGCGCAGGCTTTTCTTCCTTCAGAACAGGCGTTCCGCACTGAGAGCAGAATGCAGAATCGGGAGAGATACGCTTACCACAGGACGAACACGCGATGCTGTTGTCTACCTGTGCCAGTTCTTCCTGCTTTGCAGCGATCATCGCCTGACCGTCTGCGATCGCACCGAACAGAACCGCATATTTCTCATCGGGTGCTGCCGCGTTCTCCTGATAGAACATCTGTCCGATTTCGCGGAAATCCGCACTCAGCTTCGACTCGAGCGAGGAGATCTCGCGCTTTAATCTGTTTTTCTCCGCCGCTTTTTTTACTGCGTCGGACGCATCCTTGACGGCACGCTCAGTTGCCGCTGCGGCACTGCCTGCCGCACCTTTTATTTTCGATGAAATCTGACTGAAATCTGCCATAACTCATGTTCCTCCTTATCTCTCATACAAGGAAAGTTCCCTGTACAAATTAGTGTAGCATGATTTCCCCGGAATGTCAACAATTTCAATCTATGTTTCACCCTTGACTTTTCACAGATTGTCTGTTAAGATATAAAGATAAAGTACTTCAGTAACAGATATGGGAGGAAGTCTTGGACGCTGCTGCATTCGAACGCGCCTGCACACGCGCTGCGGCGCTCGCAAAGGGCGCAAACGGAATCGGGACGCTGGGTGAAAAATCACTCCACGCCGCCCTCAAGTTCTATTTTGAACCCGACGAATCCTGTCACGAACTGCCGCTCGGCGGATTTGTGGCTGACATCATCGGCGAACACGGCGTGATCGAAATCCAGACGCGGAATCTCCGCAAGCTGATCCGCAAGCTGGACGCTTTTTTAGAGGCGTGCCCTGTTACAGTCGTCCACCCCCTCTGCTGCGAAAAATATGTCGTGTGGCACGAGCCGTGCGGCAATATTGCATCCCGCCGGAAGTCGCCCGCGCACGCAAAGCTCTGGCACGCACTGCCGGAGCTGTATGCTGTCAAATATGCCCTGGACAATCCGCGGTTCCGTCTTTGTCTGTGCATGCTCACGATCGAAGAACACCGCTGTCTGGACGGCTACGGGACACAGAAAAAAACACGCGCCACCAAGCTTGACCGCGTACCTGTAAAACTGCATGAAGAAATCTGGTTTGAATCGCCGTCAGATTATCTGCGGTTTCTGCCACAAGGTCTTCCGGTCTGCTTTACCTCTGCCGAAGTCGCGGATGCAGGCGGTATGCCTGTTGCATATGCGCGGATTCTTCTGAATATTCTGACATATCTGGAGCTGCTCCTCCCTGCCGGACGACAGGGAAACCAAAAGATCTACCGTCTGCGTGAACAGACATATTATATTGATGATTGAAAGGAAGTTGAATGTATGGATAACGTAATCATACTGGCTGGAGGACAGGGCAAGCGCATGAAAGCAGATATGCCCAAGCCGCTGTTCCCTGTACTCGGCACCCCGATGCTCGGCTGGGTCATCCGCGCCTGCGAGGATGCAGGGCTCTCCCGCATCTGTGTGGTAAAGGGCTTTGCCGCTGAACAGATTGACGCATATCTCGACGGCAAATATGAAACCGCACTGCAGGAAGAACGTCTCGGCACAGGCCATGCCGTGATGCAGGCACTCCCCTTCATGAACGCAGAACAAGACGGCGATACGCTCGTGCTCTGCGGTGACGCACCGTTCATCGACAGCGATACCATCCGCGGCGCACTGGAACTGCACCGCAGCGAGGGAAACGCTGTGACCGTCATCACCGCTGAAGTGGAGAATCCCACCGGCTACGGCAGAATCATCCGCGGCACTGCCGGCATCTCCTGCATCGTGGAGGAAAAAGACGCGAACGCAGAACAGAAAAAGATCCGCGAGGTCAATTCCGGTGCCTACTGGTTCAAGACCGCAGACCTGATCACCCTCCTCGGCGGTCTGACCCAGAACAACGCACAGGGTGAATATTATCTGACGGATACCATCTATCTCGCAATCCACAGCGGAAAGCGCGCAGGCGCTTATCTCTCCCCGAATCCCGATGTCGTACTCGGTGCAAACGACCGCAAGGGCCTGCTGATGCTTGAAACCGTTGCAAGAATGTCTGTGATCGACAAGCACCTCGAAAACGGTGTGGCATTCACCTGCACCGACGGCATCACCATCACACGCGATGTCAGAATCGGCGTCGGCACACAGATTCTCGCCGGCACCATCATCCGCGGCAATACTGTAATCGGTGACAACTGCGTCATCGGTCCGAACTGCATCATCGAGGACTGTGAGATCCAGGACGGCGTACAGCTCAACTATGTCCAGGCATATCGTTCCCGTGTGGATGAGGGCGTTAAGATCGGCCCGTTTGTACACATCCGTCCGAACAGTCACATCAAGAGCGGCGTCAAGATCGGTGACTTCGTTGAGATCAAGAATTCCACCATCGGTGAAGGCACTGCGGTTGCCCACCTCACCTATGTCGGCGACAGTGATGTCGGCAAGAAGGTCAACTTCGGCTGCGGCACCGTAACCGTCAACTACGACGGCATTGTCAAGAGCCGCTGCGAGATCGGTGACAACAGCTTCATCGGCTGCAACACCAACCTCATCGCACCCGTCAAGCTCGGCAAGGGCGCATACACCGCCGCAGGCACGACCGTCACCAAGGACATTCCCGACTACGCACTTGCGATCGACCGCAGCCCGATGACAATCAAGGAAGGCTATTCCCTGCGCAAACTCAAGGGAAAGCTGTAAGGAGTATACAGGACGCATGAGCATCTTTGACCTCTTCAAACAGATTGAAACACAGTCCGGCGGAAAGCCTGACTGGCTGATTGTCGGCCTGGGCAATCCGGGACTGCAGTATGAAAATACGCGCCACAACGCAGGCTTCCTCACGCTGGATACGGTCGCAAAACAGGAAAACACCACAATCCAGCGGATGAAATTCAAGGGGCTGTGCGGCGACGCTACCCTCGGCGGACAGCGCTGTCTGCTGCTCAAGCCCACCACCTATATGAACAACAGCGGTGAATCGGTCGTTCAGGCGATGCAGTTTTACAAGATCCCTGCCGAACGGATGATCGTGATCTACGACGATATTTCCCTCGCGCCCGGCAAGCTGCGGATCCGCAGAAAAGGCAGCGCAGGCGGACACAACGGGATCAAGAGCATCATCGAACTGACCGGAGAGGATGCATTTCTCCGCATCAAGATCGGTGTCGGACAAAAGCCCCACAAGGACTACAACCTTGCTGACTGGGTATTGTCGAAATTTACCGAATCCGAAATGCCGCAGATGCAGACCGCATTTGAACACGCGGCGGAGTGTCTGCCGCTGATGATTCAGGGCAAAACCGATCAGGCAATGAATCTCCACAACGCATAAAAGTAACAGGGGCATTTTTGAAAAATGCCCCTTATCGCCGTATCCAGACAGAACAGGAGTACTATGCAGTTTTTTATCCAGAATGCGCTTTCGCTTTCCGCCGTACAGGAGCTTCAGAAATCCTTAGCCGCCGGCGTTTCGCCGATCTCACTCAGCGGTATCCCGCATATCCACCAGGCACAGCTGCTTGCCGCCCTCGCACCCGATGCACCCGCGCTCGTGATCGTGGAGGATGAGCCTGCCGCAAAACGTCTGTGCGCCGACATCAACCATATGACCGGCGAACAGATCGCGCTGGCGTTCCCGTCCAAAGAATATGCGCTCACGCATGTGGAGGGATTTTCACGCGGCTATGAGCATATCCGTCTGGGCGCACTGACCGCGCTGATGTGCGGCGCCTGCCGATATCTCGTAGCATCCGCAGAAGCGGCGCTCCAGCCCCTGCCGCCGAAGGAATTTCTGAAAGCGGCAACGATCCCGATTCAGAGCGGTGAATATTACAGCCCCGAGGATCTGGCACGGCAGCTGATCGCAATCGGCTATACGCGCAGTGAAAAGGTGGAGGGCGCATCACAGTTCTCGGTCCGCGGTGCAATCTTCGACATCTTCCCTGTCCACACCGATCAGCCGGTGCGAATTGAATTCTGGGGCGATACAGCTGACAGCATCAGTTTCTTTGAAACGGATTCTCAGCGCAGAACGGAGCAGATTGACAAGATCCTCATCCCGCCTGCACAGGAAACGCTTTGCGAACCAACCGTTCTTGCCGAACGCATTGAAGCGCTGGCGAAAAGCCTGCGCGGCAAGCGCGCACCCGTAATGAAGGAACAGCTTCTCGCTGATGCAGAGCATATCCGCAGCGGCATGCTCCCGGGGAACATCGACAAATATTTTCCGCTCTGTTTTGCAAAAGCAGCAACGCTGTTCGATTATACCACAGGCACGGTCTTTCTCCCGGAACATACCGCATCGCTTGAGAAAATGCGCGGTGTGCTCGCACAGCATATGGAAGACTGCAAGATCCTTCTGGAAGACAATGTCCTCTGCCGCGGACTGGATCAGTATTATCTGGAGCTTGCGCAGTTTCAGAATCTGCTTTCTGCGCGCAAGCAGGTCTATATCAGCAATTTCCTGCAGGGCAGTGATCGTGTGGAATATCGCCAGCTTCTGAATATCGAAGCACTGCAGACAGCACCCTGGGGCGGCGAGATCCGACAGCTGATTGAAGATCTCACCCTCTACTGCCAGCAGGGGTACCGCACAATGGTCGTAGCAGGTACAGAAAAAACGCTTCCGATCTTAAAAAGCGATCTGGAGGAAAGCGGAATTCCCTGCTCGATTGCAGAACCTGACAGCATCTGTCAGCCGGGCTGCGTTTTGCTGATGGCGGGCAGTCTGTCGGGCGGCGGCGCCTTCCCCGAAAACAAAACTGCTGTCATCACACAGACAAAGGCAAGCGCGGCACGGCGCAAACCCAAAAAGAAACGGAAAAAAGGCGAGGAGATCCGCGCGCTTTCCGATATAACCGCCGGTGATCTTGTCGTACACGCACTCCACGGCATCGGACGCTTTGCAGGCATCCGAAAGCTGGAGCTGGAGGGCATCACCAAGGACTACATCACGATCCAGTACGCCGGCAAGGATGTGCTCTATGTCCCTGTCACACAGCTGGATATGGTCTCGCGCTATATCGGCGCACGCGACGAAACCAATGTCAAGCTGCACAAGCTTTCAGGCGGTGAATGGCAGCGGACGCGGAATCATGTAAAGCGCGCGGCAAAGGATATGGCAGCAGAGCTGATCGCGCTGTATGCAAAACGGGAAAAGGCGGAGGGCTTCGCCTTTCTCCCCGACGATTCCCTGCAGCATGAGTTTGAAGAACGCTTCCCTTATGTCGAAACGGATGATCAGATGCAGAGCATCAACGAGATCAAGCATGATATGGAGCGCATCCGTCCGATGGACAGACTGCTCTGCGGCGACGTGGGCTTCGGCAAAACCGAAGTCGCACTCCGCGCCGCGATGAAATGTGTACTGTCGGGCAAGCAGTGCGCGATTCTGGTACCCACTACCGTACTGGCATGGCAGCACTATCAGACCGCGCTGCGCCGATTTGAACAGCTTCCTGTTACAGTCGAGCTGCTTTCCCGCTTCCGTAATAACAAACAGCAGACAGAGATTCTCAAAAAACTCAAAAACGGACAAATCGACATCATCGTCGGTACACACCGCCTGATCTCCAAGGACGTCAAATTCCGGGATCTCGGTCTGGCAATTATCGACGAGGAGCAGCGGTTCGGTGTTGCACATAAGGAAAAATTCAAGGAGACCTTTGTGGGGATCGACGTCCTCACGCTCTCTGCAACCCCAATCCCGCGCACGCTGAATATGGCACTGAGCGGCATCCGTGATATGTCCGTACTCGAAGAACCGCCGCAGGACAGATATCCCGTGCAAAGCTATGTGGTGGAGTATACCGACGGTGTCATCGCACAGGCACTCCGCAAGGAACTCAAACGCGGCGGACAGGTGTACTATCTCCACAACCGCGTGGCAACCATCGCCGCCTGTGCGGATAAGATCCAGAAGCTCGTCCCCGACGCACGGATCGCGTATGCACACGGACAGATGTCCGAGGAAATGATGAGCGACATCTGGCGGCAGCTGGTGGAACATGAGATCGACATTCTTGTCTGCACGACCATCATCGAAACGGGTGTGGATGTGCCGAACGCCAACACACTGATCATTGAGGATGCAGACCGCCTCGGACTCTCCCAGCTCTATCAGCTCCGCGGTCGTGTGGGACGCTCCAATCGACGCGCCTACGCATATTTCACCTTCCGCCGTGAAAAGGTGCTGACCGAGATTGCCTCCAAGCGGCTGAGCGCCATGCGCGAATTCACACAGTTCGGCAGCGGCTTCCGCATCGCCCTGCGCGATCTGGAGATCCGCGGCGCAGGAAGCATCCTCAGCGGAAAACAACACGGAAATATGGAAGCGGTCGGATATGATATGTACATCCGTATCCTCAATGAGGCGATCGCTGAAGAAAAGGGCGAGCCGATCCAGAAAGCAGCGGAATGTACAGTCGATCTGCAGATTGACGCGCACATTCCCGAAGAATATATCGAAAGTCTGGCGCAGCGGCTGGAGATCTACCGCAGAATTGCAGGCGTTGCGTCGCCCGAGGATAAGCTGGATCTCATCGACGAGCTGATCGACCGCTACGGCGATCCGCCGAAATCTATACTCGGACTGATCGACACTGCGCTGCTCCGCAACACTGCCTCCAACCTTGGCATCAGCGAGATCAGCGAACGGCGCGGCACGCTGTTTTTCTATATCGAGCAGCCGACGCAGGATCAGATCACAGCGCTTTCTGCCGCCTACCGCGGACGGATCATCTTCAACGCGATCAACCGTCCGTACATCGGGGTCAAGCTCGGAAAGGGCGAAAAAACCATGCAGCTGATGGAGCAGGTTCTGTTCAGAATTCGCGACGCAGAATCAGGCAGGACGGGTCCCGATATTTAAGCAATGGTTCATTCATTTATGTGTGATAACATCCCGATTCCTTTGCGTCTCTCATCCGCACACGATTAAATAAAACGATTTTCACCTAAAAAAAAGAAAATTCGGTCGAATCAATGCAAAACGCACAAATAATTTATGATAAATTTATTCAGTATGTATATAGACTTTCGGACATTTCTAATGATATAATTATGTCATCATGAGTGCATTGTAACAAAATTTAAAAGGTGCACCAAAATTTGGAGGAATTTATGATGAAAATGAGAAATTTTGTAGCAAGCATCGCAGCTTGCGCTGTTGCAGCATCCGCTATGGCAGTTTCTGCTTCCGCTGCAGTACTCAACCCGAACACCGATGATTTCTACTGCATCGACGCTATCACTGATTACGATGTAACCGCAATCTACGGTGTCAAGGTTGACCTGACCTGGGAAGACGGCGGCGAGGGCTGCGGAGGCGGCTTTGGCTTCAACAGTGAGTCTACTGGTTGGGCTTCGAACGAATTCGGTAACGAAGGTTCCGGCAAGACTGCAGAGATGGACGCTAACGGCGACTTCACCTACATGTCTGACGCTCCGATCTTCGCTAGCACTGACACCTACGCTCAGGTTTGGATCCAGTCCTGGTGGGGCGCTGACATCACCGTAGAGAGCATCACTCTCCTCGGCGCTGACGGCAACGCACTTACCGCTGGCGGTGCAGAGGAAGAGACTCCGGAAGAGACCACTCCGGCTGCTGATGACGAGGCTGACACCACCACCACTGCTGCTGCAGAGGACAACGATGACGCTGCTACCACCACCACTACCAAGGCTGCTGCTTCTACCGGTTCCACCAACACCGGCGATGCTGGCGTAGGTCTGGCTCTGGCTGGTCTGGCTGTTGCTGGCGCTGTTGCTTTCGTAACTAAGAGAAAGTAATTTTTCAAAAACCCTGTGAATGCCCTCTATTCGCGTAGGGGGCATTCCTTATTATCAAAGGAGGAAGATCCATCATGAAGAAGCTTATGTCCCTGATGATGGTTTGCGCAATGCTCGCTACTACTGCAATGGGCTGTGGCGATGATGCAGCTGAGTCCACCGCAACCACCACAACCACAACTACCACTACGACTACTACCGTGGCTGAGGAGACCACCACAACCGAGGCTACCACAACTACTCCGGAAATCCCTGCTCCGACTGTGGATGCAAATGCAATCACATTTGAGGATGACGATCTCTGGACTGCTCACGCAATGTGCGAGAAGAACTTCGAGAACGACGAGTCCAACGTTGAGCTGACTGTTGAAGAATTCAACGGCACCAAGCAGCTCCGTATTCAGGTTCTGGATAAGGACGACAAAGGCACTTATAAGGTTCCGAAGGTTGTATTCAACATCGCTGAGCTCGTAGGCGCTGAGAACATCCACAAGATCAAGAAGATCTCCTGTGACTTCACCGCAAACGCTGTCGGCGATTTCATCGGTGATGACGGCAACGCTGCACTGGTTCCCGGTAATGCAATGGGCGCACTCGCTGGCGGTCTGGCTGCTGAAAAGAAGACTGACGCTGACGGCGGTCTGGTTCAGAACACCTGGGCTACATTCTATGAGTTCGCGTTCGACTGCTGGGATTGGCAGTGGCGCTACGAGCATGTAGAGGCAAACATCCTGCTCGACTCTAACCGCTACGAAGAAGGCAATGCTGATGCTACCTTCGTAATCATGCGTTGGGGCATCCCGAACCAGGCTGACCTGTATGTCGACAACATCACCTTCTATGATGAAGACGGCAACTCGATCCCGCTGGTTTACAGCCCGTCGTAAGAATTTCAAAAGGTCTGCAACGTAACAATTGCAGACCTTTTTTCTGCATCATAAAACAAGGAGTGAATCCGCTTGGAGATCTATTTTGATAACGCCGCAACCACACGTCCCTGCAAGGAAGCGGTTGAGGCAATCACACGGTGTCTGACCGAAACATACGGAAATCCGTCCTCCCTGCACGGCGTCGGACTTGCCGCACAGCTGGTTATGGACGAAGCACGCAAGACGATTGCAGGCGCGATTGGTGCATCCGCTGAGGAAATTCTGTTCACCTCAGGCGCAACCGAAAGCACGGCAATTGCGCTGCATGGAATTGCACACACCTACGGACGTCATAATCGCCGTATCATCACTACAACCGTGGAACACGCATCGGTACGCGAGACCTGTAATCATCTGGAGGAGGAAGGTTTTGAGGTTGTCCGCATTCGTCCGCGCGAGGACGGAAAATTTGATCCCGCTGATTTTGTCAGCGCGGTCAACGACAAAACCTGTCTGCTTACCATGATGCTCGTCAACAACGAAACAGGAACGATTCTTCCCGTCGAACAGGTGTTCCGTGCTGTGAAGCGTGCAAATCCGAAGATCATCACCCACTGTGACGCGGTACAGGGATTTCTGAAGCTTCCCTTCCGTGTCAGCGGATTGCAGGCGGATCTGCTCTCTCTGTCCGGACATAAGATCTATGCAGCCAAGGGGATCGGCGCACTGTACATCCGAAAAGGCGTCCGCGTCAGCCCGCTGATCCACGGCGGCAAACAGGAAAAAGGACTCCGCCCCGGCACCGAATCTGTTCCGCTGATCGCGGGCATGGGCGCAGCGGTCAGAATCCATCTTCCCACAATCGCTGAACGCGCATCAGCCGCCGCAGAGCTGAGGACCTATCTGCTGGAGCGGCTTTCATCGCTGGACGAGATTACGATCAACTCCCCTGCTGACGGACTTCCGTATATTGTGAATTTTTCCGTACAGGGCATCCGCTCGGAAATTCTGCTACATTTCCTGGAAGAACGTGGCATTTCCGTTTCCAGCGGCTCTGCCTGCTCCAAGGGCGCAAACAGCGGTGTATTAGGAGAATTCGGTGTAAAACCGCAGCTTGCAGACAGCGCACTTCGCATCAGTTTCTGTCATAATAATACCAAAACCGAGATCGACACATTGATCGAAATGATAAAAATCGGGCAGAATACCCTCCATCGGGCAAAATAAACTATTGCATTTTTCAGCTTTCTGTGGTATACTGTATTTATATAATAATATGCGGAGGTATACGCTAGAATGTGTGGAATTGTCGGCTATGTCGGACACCGCAACTGTGCGGATGTTCTGGTTGATGCACTCACGAAACTGGAATATAGAGGATATGATTCCGCAGGCATTGCGGTTTTTGAAAAAGAAGAAATTAAAGTCTGCAAGTCCAAGGGACGTCTTGCAAATCTGACCCAGAAGATGGAGACCGAAGGAAAGCCGAATGGTGTTGCCGGAATCGGTCATACGCGCTGGGCAACGCACGGCGAACCGTCTGATCTGAACTCCCACCCCCACAGCGGCGATCGTGTGACGATCGTACATAACGGTATTATCGAAAACTACAAGCGTCTCAAGGAATTCCTCATCAGCGAGGGCAAGGAATTCAAAAGCGAAACGGATACTGAAGTTGCTGCACAGCTGCTCGACTTCTACTATCGCGGCGACCCTGTGGAAGCCATCGTACAGACGATGCACGAACTGGAAGGCTCGTTCGCACTCGGTATCGTATTTGCTGATTTCCCTGATATCGTCTTTGCAGTTCGCTGCGAAAGCCCGCTGATCGTCGGTGTCGGTGAGAACGAAAGCTTTATCGCCTCCGACGTTCCTGCAATCATCCAGTACACCAAGGACTACTACCTGCTTGAGCATGATGAGATTGCAGTTCTGACGCCGTATGGCACAAAGATCTATGACACCCACTACAACAAACTTGAAAAAGAGCTGAAGACTGCTGACTGGGATGTTGACGCAATCGGTAAGCAGGGCTATGCGCACTTCATGCTCAAGGAGATCCATGAGCAGCCCGAAGCGATCCGCAAAACGATTGCACCGCGCATCACCGATGGTCTGCCCGATCTTGCAGAGTGCAATATTACACTGGACTATCTCCGCAGCCTGGACCGCATCTTCATCGTTGCCTGCGGTACGGCAATGCACGCCGGAATCGTCGGAAAATATGTGATGGAAAAGATTGCACGCGTTCCCGTGATCGTGGATATTGCATCTGAATTCCGTTACCGTGATCCGATCCTTTCGGAAAAGGATCTGGTCATCATCATCTCGCAGTCGGGCGAAACCGCTGACAGCAAAGCGGCAATGGAGCTTGCACAGCAGCGTGGCGCCAAAACGCTTGCAATCGTCAATGCAATGGGTTCTTCGATCGCGCGCGGCGCAGATATGCTGATCTATACGCACGCAGGTCCGGAAATTGCCGTTGCCTCCACCAAGGCATATATGGTTCAGATCGCTGTCATGTATCTCTTCTCGTTCCAGCTGGCACTTGCAAAGGGCAAAATCAGCGAGGACGAATGCCGCACGCTGGTAAAGCAGCTCGAGGAAACACCGGATAAGATCGCTGAGATTCTGGAACATAAAGAATCCACCCAGCAGATTGCTGCATCGCTGGTTGCAGCTGACAGCCTGTTGTATATCGGCAGAGGGCTGGACTACGCGCTCAGCATGGAAGGCAGTCTGAAGCTGAAGGAGATCTCTTATATCCACAGTGAATCCTATGCGGCAGGCGAACTGAAGCACGGCACAATTTCTCTGATCACCGAACAGATGCCTGTCATTGCAATTGCAACACAGCAGGATCTGTTTGACAAAACTGTCAGCAACATCAAGGAAGTCAAGGCACGCGGCGCTTGTGTGACGCTAGTCTGCACAGAAAAGCACTCCGTCGAGGAGGGTGTAGCCGATTTCCGTTTCAATCTTCCCGAGTTTTACGATCTGCTGATGCCGATGCTCGCAGTCGTACCGCTTCAGCTCATCGCTTATTACACCTCGGTACTGCGCGGAAATGACGTAGATAAGCCGCGGAATCTTGCAAAATCTGTTACAGTAGAATAACCACATCGTACAACTAGGGGTAGAAGCGCGGGTGATATTCAGATCCACCGAACCGCTCTGCCCCTTTTTTCTGTATACAATCATTCTAAGAAAGGAGCGGTGTTCCGATTTTCCAGGAATGCCGAACATGATTATGAAACTTTCACGCCGACTTGCTCTGCTGCTCAGCGCAGCACTGACCATATCTGCACTGCCTGCCGTTCTCGCCTCTGCAGAAACGGATACGTTCTATGAAGGAAGCGACTCTCAGGAAATTGAAACCATTACCAGCGGCGACTATACATACAGCATTATGGTCGGTGCGGAGGATGACACCCAGCGCGCAGCGTGTATCGAAAGCTATAAGGGAACAGACGCTGATCTTGTCATTCCCTCTGAACTGGACGGACTGCCTGTTGTCTGCCTTGGCGACCGTGCTTTTTCCGGTAACTACACCGCAACACGCATCACCATCCCCAAAACGGTAATCGGCACAGGACTCTACACCTTTTCCGGCTGCACGAATGTCAAGGAATATGTCGTAGATGAGGACAACCCGTACTATGAGTCAATTGACGGCGTTCTTTACGCAGACGACGGCAGCTATCTTGTCCAGTACCCGATCGGAACCTATCCCACCAAGATTGAAGTACCGGATGGTGTATATGATATCGGCAACAGTGCCTTTGCGGAGAGCCGTTCTCTGCAGGAGGTTGTGCTCCCCGACAGCGTGATGTATATCGGCGTGTGGGCATTCTCCAACTGTCCGAGTCTGAAAACGGTCAACATACCCGAAAAGGTCACAAAGCTTGAGGATTTCTGCTTTGCGTATACACCTCAGCTGGAGATGAAAACCATCCCCAGCTCGATCACCAGCATCGGCGCAGGTGTATTTGCCGGCTGCACCAAGATTGAAACATTCACAATTCCTGCAAGCGTTACAACAATCGGACAAGCTGCATTTGCAGGCACGGGACTCAAGGAGATCACAATTCCCTCCTCTGTCACCTCGATCGGCTTCAACGCGTTCGGCTATGCACTGGATGCAAACCGTCAGTTCGTTGCCGTTGACGATTTCGTAATCCGCGGCGCAGTCGGTTCACAAGCACAGATCTATGCTTCTGATGCCGAAAATGGAAATGACTTCACCTTTAAAGCTGTATCTTCCTCTGACGGCATGGAATTTGATAAGGTCGAAATCGGCAAAAACGATACCTCTGATTCTTCCGAAGACGAAGGGATGAGCAAGACAACAAAGGGCATCCTGTTCGGCGCCGGTGCGGCTGTGCTTCTCGCAGGCGGTGTATCCGCTGCGGTGATCGCCACAAAGAAGAAAAAAGCGGCTGCTCCGAGCAAGGAGGAATCCGATTCATGAAACTGAAAAAGCTGATTCCTGCTGCGATCTTCAGTGCTGCCCTGCTGGTCTCTCCTGTCGTATGCAGTGCTGAAGAAGAGAGCCTGCCGGACGGCACACAGTCGCTTGGATCAGGCGGTATCTATTTCGGAGATGGCTATTCTCTGGAATATGCCTACATCAACTCCAAAACCGAGATCAGCGTTACCGCCTGCAGCGGCGAAGCGGTCGAGGTAGAAATTCCACTGACGATCGACAATCTGCCTGTGACGGACATTGGAGAAGGCGCATTTTATCAATGCGGCGATCTCACCCGGGTCACAATGGGCGACAAAGTCACGACGATCAATGCAGGCGCGTTCTTTTCCTGCGAGTTGCTGGAGGAAATCGGTCTGTCTGATCAGCTCAAGACAATTGATTATCAAGCGTTCTACGGCTGCAGCGCACTGACGGAATTTTCTATCCCCGCTACACTCACTTCCCTGGGCGATGGTGTATTTGAAGGCTGCACTGCCCTCGGCTCCATTGATGTTGCAGATGGCAACACTGTTTACAGCGACGCAGACGGTGTGCTGTATAACCGCGACCAGACCACGCTGATCAAATTCCCGGAGGGTGCGGATATTACTGCCTTTACAATACCTGAAACCGTTACAGAAATCCGTAATAATGCCTGCTACGGCGCGCAGAAGCTGCAGGAGGTTTCGCTTCCTGCATCCCTCACCACGCTCGGACAGTATGTGTTTGAAGGATGTCCGGCACTGGAATCCATTCATGTCTCTGCCGAGAACAAAACCTATGCTGCACAGGATGGTGTACTGTTTACAAAGGATCTCTCCACACTGATCAAATTTCCGGAACAGTGTGCGCTGACGGAATACCGCGTTCCCGACAGCACCAAAAAGCTGGAAAACTGGAGCTTCGTTGGCGCTGAAAAGCTGGAAACGATTGATCTGAACCAGGTGACCGAGATTGGCGAGGATTGCTTTTACTACTGCACCGCACTGAAATCCATCACGATCCCCGAAAGTGTAACCAAGCTCAATGGCGCTTGCTTTGCATATTGCACTGCCCTCTCAGAGGTAAATCTTCCGGATGGACTGACCACAATCGGACCTTATTGCTTTGTCAACTGTGAATCACTGAAAACCGTTTCACTTCCCAGTTCGCTTACGCAGATTGGCACCTATGCGCTCGGATATAACTATGACAATGAAACGGGTGCAACGGCTGTCCGCGACGACTTCGGTCTGATCGTTTCCGTTGGCAGCATCGGCGCAGATTATGCCGAGAGCAACAACATTTCCTACACCAAATCCGGTATGACACTCGCAATCGTGCTTGGCGCCGGAATTCTCCTGATCGCCGTTGCAATTCTGATTATTGCGCTGATCTCCCGGAAACGCGCAATGACAGTCAGACCTGCAAAATCCGCGAATAAACCTGCTTCAGACAGAAAGGATCAGAACCATGAATAATCCGAAGCGTTTCCTGGCGATGCTCAGCGCAGCCATCACCACACTCTCACTTCTCCCTGTCTATCACGCAAATGCGCTGGAGGAAGGCGAGACCTTTACCGACAATACGATCACTTATACAGTGCATGATAATATGGAAGTTACCGTCACAAGCTGCGTAACGGGCGTTACCTCCGTTTCCATCGGCGAAGAAATGGACGGATATCGTGTAGTCGGTATCGACGAATACGCGTTTGCGAACTGCACCAATCTGAAGGAGGTCACACTCCCCGAGTCAATCGAAACAATCGGAGAAGGCGCGTTCTATTCCTGCAGCTCACTCACCACAGTGAATCTGCCGGAGACAATGACAGAAATTCCGGCAGGTCTGTTCTATTACTGCACGGCGCTGGAGGAGGCGGATATCCCGGACAGCGTCACAAAAATCGGAGATTATGCTTTCCAGTACTGTATCTCACTGACCGAAGCTGATCTGCCGGACGGCGTTACTGAAATCGGCACCGGTGCATTTCAGTATTGTATGTCTCTGACCGAATTTGAAATTCCCGCCAAGGTCACTGCACTCGGCGATCTTTGTTTTGTCGCTTGTGCGTCGATGACCACCCTCACAATCCCCGACGGTCTCAACTCGCTTGGCTCGCTTCCACTGGTCGGCTGCACCGCGCTGACCGATCTGCAGATTGGTGAGGCAAACGCCACCTATACCCTGCAGGACGGCATTCTGTTTACAAAGGATCTTTCTACGCTCGTCTGCTATCCAGCCGGTAAAAAGGACACGGAATTTACTGTCCCCGACTCGGTCAAAACGGTAGATTACTACGCATTCTCCGGCTGTACCAATCTGAAGCGTATTACACTGCCGGATACTGTTACCGCGCTGAACGAGGGCGCATTTTCCGGCTGTACCGGCCTTAGCGAGGTGAATATTCCCTCTGCGGTCACAACAATTGCTACCAGTCTGTTTGCTGACTGTTCCTCCCTCACCTCGTTTACAATCCCGCCACAAATCACAACAGTAGACAACTATGCGTTCTACTGCTGCGATTCTCTCAAGCAGATCCATGTGCCGGACACCGTCACAAAGATCGGTGAATTTGCATTCGGCTATACAGAATCCACTGCCGCAGATGGCTCCAGTGCGTCTGCACCGCTTCCCGGATTTGTGATGACCGGTCACAGTGAAAAGGCAGCAGGTGAATATGCCGACGCGAACGGTATTACCTTTGAGGCGACTAATTTCAACTATAAACTCCTGATCACAATCATTGTTGCGGTACTCGCTGTTGCAATCATCCTTGTTGTAGCTGTCCGTATCATGACATCCAAAAAGAATCAGCCTGTCACAGAGGAGACTGACTCTGAAGAAGCGGAAGATGAATTCCCGAGTGATTATCAGAGCATCCTCGGCAATGAGGATGATCAGACATAAGCAATAATAAGGGGGTGGAAATGCAAATGAAACCAACTTCCCGAAAGGCAAGAGCCGCACAGCAGCAGGAGATGAAGCATGGCCTGATCCCGCGCTCGATTGCACTGTTTCTTGTGCTGTGCGCCGCAATCATCTTTACCTTTCTGCTCATCAATTTTGACGTTGTCAAGGACTTTTTCGGCAACATCGCGACCGCAATCGGCCCTGTTTTCTACGGAATCATCTTTGCATATCTGCTGAATCCCATCTGTCGTTTTATCGAAAACAGGTTTCTGAAACTCGCTAAAAACAGTAAGGATCCCGAACGCACCGCAAAGAATATCCGCGGTCTGAGTGCAATTCTCACCGTACTGCTTGCAATTGCCGTGCTGGCGCTGCTGTGCGTCATCATCGTTCCGGCAGTGTGGGAAAGTATCGCAAAAATCGCGATGGATCTGCCAAATCTGATACAGTCGTTTATAAACCGAACTGAGAAATTCCTGAAAGGTAATCCGATGCTCAGCAATGCGCTCAACAGCGCGACTGCAAATCTGGAAACGCTCTCCGGCGATGAGATTCTCTCGCAGGCCAATGTCTGGATGGGCTATCTCGCAAACGGAATCGTCGGTGTATTCAACTTTGCATATAACGTAATCATCGGACTCATCATTTCTGTATATCTGTTGATGGGCAAGGAACGATTTCTCCGTCAGGGCGCAAAGCTGCTGTACGCAACTATGAAACAGCACCGCGCGGAGTGGATCCTGCGCCGCCTGCGTAATGCAAATCACACATTCAGCAGCGCGATCCTCGGCAAGATGCTCGATTCGTTCATCATCGGAATGCTCTGCTTCATCGGCGTGGTCATCATGGATATGCCCTATCCGTCACTGATCGCCGTGATTGTCGGCGTTACAAATATGCTCCCCTTCTTCGGTCCGTTCATCGGTGCAATTCCGAGCACACTTCTTGTGCTGATGCACAGTACCGAAAAGGCGATCTATTTTGCAATCTTCATTCTGATTCTCCAGCAGTTCGACTGCAACATCCTCGATCCGAAGATCGTAGGCGGCTCAATCGGACTCCCCGCCTTCTGGGATCTGTTCGCCTGCCTGCTGGGCGGCGGCTTGTTCGGTCTGTTTGGAATGCTGATCGGCGTACCAGCGTTTGCTGTGTTCTATCAGCTTGTCAAGGAACTGGTTGAAGAAAAACTCCGCCGCAGACAGCTTTCCGACCATCTGCTGAAACGTCTGGGAATCAAACCGGGGATTGATCCGAACGACCTCTTCTTTGATGTGGATGAACCGCCAGAACCAATTGATACTGAATAACAAAAAACCGATGAACGAATGTTCATCGGTTTTTTTATCTTACTTCTGATTCGGGAACTCATCCGGTACGATGATGGCAGCTACGATATAAGCAACCAAACCGCTGCCGGTGCAGGCAAGCAGTACAGCCGCCAAACGGATCAGTGTAGGATCGCAGCCCACATATTCAGCAATGCCACCGCAAACGCCGCAGATCATACGGTCCGAAGCGGATTTATAAAGACGTTTCATGTCAAACCCCTTTCTTAGGCGTCAAGGAACGCCTGCATCAGTGTGTAACCAGTTTCAATCTTGTCGCCTGTCTGTGCAGCGGTTTCCTCTGTATATGCCGCAGGACCGTTCACAGGTTTCGCGCTGTTGTAGATCACAAACGGAACGAGATCATTTGTATGCGTCTTCAGACAAAGCGGAGTTGCATGATCCGGTGTAATCAGCACCTTGAAGTCACCCATCTCGCGCAGTGCCGCAACCACGGGTGCGAGAATCTTTTCATCGATCAGCTCGATCGCGCGTTTCTTATTCTCCACCTCGCCGCGGTGACCACACTCATCCGGTGCCTCAACATGAATATAAACAAAATCACAGCCGTCACGGAATGCCTGGATTGCTGCGTCCGCCTTGCCTTCAAAATTGGTATCAATATATCCGGTCGCACCCTCCACAGGAATAACCTTCATTTCAGCAAACTTGCCAATTCCCTTCAAAAGATCGACTGCAGAGACCATTGCACCGCGCAAACCGGTCTTTTCAGTAAAATTCTGCAAAGAAGGTTTGTTGCCGGCGCCCCAGAACCAAAGGGAATTGGCTTTGTTCTTCC
>SVNN01000151.1 GCA_015066905.1 Ruminococcus sp. | reverse complement strand
ACGCTCTTCCGATCTCTGCACGATGACGGCGCTGGTTCTGCTGACTACGGGTGCGGCACAAAGCGGCACAGACGGTGCACTGATGCTCCGTGCAGCATTTTCAGAAAGCTTCGGTGCATGCGGCGCGTGGTTTGTGACAGCGGCAATTGCATTATATGCGGTCGGTACGCTGATCGGCTGGAGCGGCTGTGGCCTTTGTGCGTCGCGTTATCTGTCACCGAAGTGGGGGGAATCGGTGTATCGGCTTTGTTTTCTTGCCTGTTGTTTTGTCGGGGCAACAACCTCGCTGACAACCGTCTGGACGCTGTCGGACTGTCTGAACGGTCTGATGCTTCTGCCGAATCTCATTGCACTGCTGTTGCTGCGGAATGAAGTAAAGTGCACATCCTGACTGTGTGCGCTTGCAATTTTTTTTTGGATATGATATACTAAAAAAGATTGGAATTATTGCGAAAGGACGGCAGCATTCGGATGGCAAAAAAGCAGAAGGATTACGGAAACGACAGTATTACCATGCTCAAGGGCGCTGATAAGGTAAGAAAGCGCCCCGGTGTTATCTTTGGTTCAGACGGACTCGACGGCTGCGCCCACTCGATCTTTGAGGTCATCTCAAACTCGATCGACGAGGCGCGTTCGGGCTTTGGTACAAAGATCCTCATCACAAGATATAAAGACAACGTGATTGAAGTAGAGGACTTCGGCCGCGGCTGTCCGGTGGATTTTAATAACAATGAGCAGCGATATAACTGGGAGCTGGTTTATTGCGAGCTTTATGCAGGCGGTAAGTACGGCGACGGCGAGGACACTTATGCATACTCCCTCGGTCTGAACGGACTGGGTCTGTGTGCAACACAGTTCGCGTCTGAATTCATGGACGTTGAGGTCATCCGCGACGGCTTTCAGTATAACCTCCACTTTGAGAAGGGCGAGAATGTCGGCGGACTGAAAAAAGAGCCGACCAAGAAAAAGCAGACGGGCACCAAGACCCGCTGGAAGCCTGATTTAGAGGTGTTCACCGACATCAACGTCAGTGATGAATTCTTCTGTGATGTCCTGCACCGTCAGGCGGTCGTGAATCCGAACCTGTTGTTTGTCTACCGCTATCAGGACGACGAAACGGGTGCATTCCGCGAGCGCGAATTCCGCTATGAAAACGGTATTACGGACTATGTGCAGGAGATTGTCGCGGACAAGAACCTGACCTCGATCCAGCACTGGCAGACGGAGAAGAAAGGCCGCGACCGCGAGGATAAGCCCGAATATAAGGTCAAGCTGAGTGTGGCGATGACCTTTTCCAACCAGATTCAGTGTCTGGAATATTACCACAACTCCAGCTTTCTGGAGCATGGCGGATCGCCCGAACGTGCTGTCAGACAGGCATTCGTATCGCAGATTGACACCTATCTGAAACAGAACGGCAAATATAATAAGGATGAAAGCAAGATCACATACGCGGATGTTGCAGACTGTCTTGTGCTGATCTCTTCTTCGTTCTCGACCCAGACCTCATATGAAAACCAGACGAAAAAGGCGATTACGAATAAATTTATCTACGAGGCGATGACGGAATTTCTCAAGCATCAGCTTGAGGTCTATTTTATCGAAAACCCCGATGAGGCGATCAAAATCTGTGAACAGGTGCTGGTCAACAAGCGCAGCCGCGAGAATGCGGAACGCACCAGACAGAATCTGAAAAAGAAACTGGCAGGAACGATCGACCTTTCCAATATGGTGCAGAAGTTTGTGGATTGCCGCAGCCGCGATGTGAATCAGCGCGAGCTGTATATTGTGGAGGGTGACTCTGCGCTCGGTTCTGTCAAGCTTGCGCGCGACGCGGAATTCCAGGCGGTCATTCCAGTCCGCGGTAAGATCTTAAACTGCCTGAAGGCGGATTACACAAAGATCTTCCGCAATGAGATCATCACCGACATCATCAAGGTGCTTGGCTGCGGTGTAGAGGTCACGACCAAGGCGAATAAGGAGCTGTCCTCCTTCCAGCTGGAGAATCTCCGCTGGAACAAGGTTGTCATCTGTACGGATGCCGATGTGGACGGATTCCAGATCCGCACGCTGATTCTGACGATGCTCTACCGTCTGACGCCGACGCTGATCGACGAGGGATATGTCTATATCGCGGAATCACCGCTGTTTGAAATCAACACAAAGGACAAGACCTATTTTGCATACACCGAAAAGGAAAAGACCCGTATCACCGAGCAGCTGGGCGATCAAAAATACACGCTCCAGCGTTCGAAGGGACTTGGCGAGAACGAGCCGGAGATGATGGCGCTGACCACGATGAATCCTGCGACGCGCCGTCTGATTCGCGTACAGGCAACAGATATCGAAGAAACTGCGGCGATGTTTGATCTTCTGCTGGGAGACAACCTCCAGGGCAGAAAGGACTTCATCTCCGAGTTTGGCGGCGATTATATCGAGCTTGCTGATATTTCATAAAGAAAGGAAGGAACGACCGAAATGGCGAAACCGAAAAAGAATCAGAAAACGCCGAAGATGGGCGCACTTCCTGATGCGTATATTGAAGGCGCAGGTATTCTCGTTGAGGAGAAGATTACCGAAACCTTAGAGAAAAACTATATGCCCTACGCGATGAGCGTTATTATCTCCCGTGCATTGCCTGAGATTGATGGCTTCAAGCCCTCGCACAGAAAGCTGCTGTATACGATGTACAAGATGGGGCTTCTGACGGGTGCGCGTACCAAATCCGCGAACGTGGTGGGACAGACGATGCGTCTGAATCCCCACGGCGACGGCGCGATTTATGATACCATGGTGCGTCTGTCGCGCGGCAATGAAACGCTGCTGCATCCTTATGTAGATTCCAAGGGTAACTTCGGTAAATTCTACTCCCGTGATATGGTCTGCGCGGCATCCCGTTATACGGAGGTCAAGCTCGATCCGATCTGCAACGAGCTGTTCCGCGACATTGACAAGGAAACCGTGGATTTTGTCCCGAACTATGACAACACGATGACCGAGCCGTCTCTGCTTCCTGCATCCTATCCGACGGTGCTGGTCAATGCGAATATGGGTATCGCCGTTTCGATGGCGAGCAGCGTTTGTCCGTTCCATCTCGAAGAGGTCTGTGAGACCTGTATCGCGCTGATGAAAAACCCCGATCATGATCTCCTCAGCACGCTCAAAGGCCCCGATTTCCCGGGCGGCGGTTATCTCGTTTATAACGAGGACGAGATGAAAAAGGTCTATGATACAGGCCGCGGTTCGATGAAACTCCGCGCGAAGTGGCAGTATGATAAAGAATCGAACTGCATTGAGGTCACTGAGATTCCGTACTCCACCACAATCGAACAGATTATGGACAAGATTGTGGAGCTGGTCAAGCTGGGAAAAATCCGCGAGATTTCCTATCTCCGTGACGAAACCGATCTGGGCGGTCTGAAGCTGGCACTGGATCTCAAACGTGGTACGGATCCCGAAAAGCTGATGCAGAAGCTCTTCAAGCTGACACCGCTGCAGGATAATTTCTCCTGTAACTTTAACATTCTGATCGCAGGCATGCCCCGTGTGATGGGTGTGCGCGAGATTCTCACCGAATGGATCGCTTTCCGCGAAGAATGCGTCAAGCGCAGACTCCACCACGACCTTTCCAAAAAGCGTGACCAGCTGCATCTGATGCTCGGTCTGCAGAAGATTCTGCTGGATATTGACAAAGCGATCCGTATCGTCCGCGAAACCGAGGAGGAGGCGGAGGTCGTTTCCAACCTTATGATCGGCTTTGGCATCGA
>SVNN01000014.1 GCA_015066905.1 Ruminococcus sp. | reverse complement strand
ATCCGCGACGGATGCTGTTGCATTGCGCTTCTTTGAGTATGCTGATGAGCGTGATTGTCAGCACGCTGATCTGTGTCGCCGCACCTCTGTTTGCAGAACGAGCACTGCATGATCCGACTGCAAAAACTGCAATTTATCTGCTTGCGGCAACGCTGCCGTTTTCGTCGGTGACTGCTTGTCTGAAGGGGTATTTTCACGCATACCGACAGGTGCTTCGTCCTGCGTTTGCAGATACGCTGGAATTTCTGGTGCGCGGCGCGATGATGGCATTCAGCGTCGGTTTTCTGATTCCACAGGGAAGGTGTGGTGTGATGACCGCGCTTTCGTGGAGTATGCTGATCGGACAGCTTTGTGCTTTTCTGATTCTGCTGGTGAGCTTTCTGTCCGCTGAACGGAGCAGCGGAACGTGTACGATCCGATTTCCGCAGTATCTCTTTGCGGCTGCCCCTGTCATGATCAACAGCTATGTGACATCCGTGCTCAGCACAGCCAACGACGCGTTGATTCCCCTGACGCTGCAGCAGTTTGGTCACACCTCCGCTGATGCGCTCAGTCAGTTCGGGCTGTTTGACGCAATCTTGCTGCCCGCGCTATTCTTTCCGTCTGTAATTCTTTCTTGCCTGTCCTGTATTCTCGTACCGGAATTATCTCGCGAACGCGCCGCAGGGAATACGGGAAAGGTCTGCGGTCTGATTCGTAAGGGAATCCGTACCACACTTGTATTCTCCACGTTTGTGATGCTCTTTGTGTTCCTTTGCGGTGATACGATTGGTACGCTGGTCGGTGGTACCCCGTTTGCAGGACGGATGCTCCGCTGTCTGGCGCCTGTTGTGCCATTCATCTATCTGGAGATTGTGCTGGAAGCAATTCTGCGCGGTATGGGAAAACAGAATTTGTCTTCGCTTAACTACATCGCGGAATATGTGATCCGCATTTCCGTTTTGCTGATCTGTGTGCCGCTGTTCGGCTTTTACGGTCTGCTTGCATCATATTACGCGAGCAACGTCGTTGGAAACTGCGTTCGTCTGGCTGCGGTTGCAAGGCTCTGCCGCAGTCACATTACCTGGAAGCCGTTGCTTGTACCGCCTGTACTTTCAGCACTGCTCACCTGGCAGCTGAGTGCGCTTTTGTTGCATCTTCCGTTTTTACAAGGTCTGTCACCGATTCTGCAGCTGATTGGATTTGTGCTGTTCGGCGGTCTGTTATATATCTTTCTGGTGCATTACACTGAGGCGCTTTGCACACCGTCACAATCTACTGTGAAAAAAGAGAAAATCCCGACTGCCGTTTGATTTGGCTGTCGGGATGATTGCTATAGATATGCCAGAATGAGGTCATTCACGATCTGTGCACACGATTTGCCGGATCGCTTTTCTTCCTGCAGCAGAATTTTCTTTGCCTCACTGCTCAGACAAAAGCGGATCTTCGTATCATGCGGAAGGCGAAACAGACGGAGATATTCTTCTGTGCTGATGTTGGTTTCCGCCCAGCTGCGTGCTTCATACTGATCAATCAGACGAAGCGTTTCTGAATCTTTGAAGCGGATATACAGAAAATAAACGCCGCCGCGTGTTTTATACAGTCGCTGCGTTTCATCCTGACTGACTGCCAGAAGCTTGGCAGTGTCTGTATTTAAGAGATGTCCATTTCTGGTTTGTTTCACTGAAATGTCCTCCGAATCGTGTTATTCCACAGAGATTACATCATAGCCCGCGTCTGTTACAACTTTGCGGAGCAGCTCCTTATCCGTGCAGCCCTGTACAGATGCGGTTTTTGCTTCCAGATTGACTTCAGCAGTCACACCGTCAATTGCGTTGAGCGCCTTTTCCACAGCCGCCTTGCAGTGACCGCACATCATGCCTTCGATTTTCATGGTTATCATATCGGGTTCCTCCGTTTTCTGAGTTACTGTTTTGGGTTGTGCGTGTGCGCGGAACAGCTTCAGTCTGAGTGCATTGGATACAACGAACAGACTGCTCAGGCTCATTGCCGCTGAACCGAGCATCGGACTGAGCCGCAGTCCGAACATGGGATAAAGCAGACCTGCCGCAATCGGAATCATGCAGGTATTATAGAAAAATGCCCAGAACAGATTCTGCTTGATATTGCGGATGACCGCTTTGCTGAGTCGAATTGCAGTCGGCACATCGGAAAGATCGCTCCGCATGAGCACGATATCTGCACTTTCGATTGCGATATCGGTTCCTGCACCGATGGCGATGCCGACATCTGCGCGTACAAGTGCAGGCGCATCATTGATGCCGTCGCCGACCATTGCGACACAGTGACCGTCCGCAGCCAGTTTTGCAATTTCCGCTTCCTTCTCTTGGGGCAACACCTCGGCGATGACACGGTCAATTCCTGTCTGCTGCTGAATGTGACGCGCAGTTTTTTCGTTGTCACCGGTCAGCATCAGCACCTGGATTCCCAGTGCCTTCAACTGATCGATTGCCGCTTTGCTGGTGGGTTTGAGCGTATCCGCCACAGAGAGGATGCCGCAGAGAGCGTTGCCATCGGACAGAAACAGCGTTGTTTTTCCGTCGGATTCCAAGGGTTCATAGGTTTCTGCGTGTGCCTTGCAGGATATGCCGATTTCATCCATCAACCGCAGATTGCCGATATAGTAGCGTTTCTGTGCGATCTGTGCAGAGATGCCGCGTCCTTGCAGGGTTTCAAAGGAATCGGCTGCCGGGATGTTCTGATCCTTTGCATATTGCACAATGGCTGATGCAATTGGATGCTCACTGCCGGATTCCAGAGCCGCTGCAATTGCAATCAGCTCGTTCTGAGGGATCGACAGCGCATATACATCCGTAACCTGCGGTCTTCCTTCGGTAACAGTTCCGGTTTTATCCAGTACGACGCAGGAGATATTATGTGCGGTTTCCAGCGCCTCGCCTGATTTGATCAGAATGCCGTTCTCGGCTCCCTTTCCCGTTCCGACCATAATAGAAACGGGTGTTGCGAGTCCGAGTGCACAGGGACAGGAGATGACCAGCACACAAATGCCGCAGGAGAGCGCAAATTCAAAGCCATATCCTGCGATCATCCAGCCGATGCAAGTCAACAGCGCAAGTGCCATGACCACAGGAACAAAGATTCCTGCAACGCGGTCGGCGAGTTTTGCGATCGGTGCTTTGCTTGCACCCGCCTCCTCGACCAGTCGGATGATCGTTGCAAGGGCGGTATCAGAACCAATCTTGGTCGCTTCCATTTTGAAAAAGGACGATTTGTTGATTGTTGCGCCGATGACCGCGTCGCCGACGCTTTTGTCTTTGGGAATACTTTCTCCGGTGATTGCGGATTCATCCACGGCAGTGTCTCCTGAGAGAATTATACCATCAGTCGGGATGGCAGCGCCCGGTTTCACATGGATGATGTCGCCGACACGGATCTGATCGGCAGGATATTCTGCAACCGTACCGTTGCGTTCAATCAGTGCCGTTTTTGGGGAGAGATTGACAAGCTTTTCAATCGCATCGCCTGTTTTTCCTTTTGCGCGCGCTTCCAGATATTTTCCGAGATTGATGAACGCGAGGATCATGACGGCAGATTCAAAATACAGATCGTGGTGGTAGTGTGACACAATATCCATCTGATTGGCGCCGATTGCATGACTCATGCGGAAGATTGCAAAAATACCGTAGAATAGCGAAGCGGAAGATCCGATGGTGATCAGCGTATCCATATTCGGTGCATGATGCAGCAGAGCTTTGAATCCACGCTTATAGTAGTGCTGGTTGATCGCAATAATTGGCAGGCAGAGCAGGAATTGTGCGAATGCAAAGCTGACCGCATTCTGAGCTCCGCTGAGAAATCCGGGAAGCGGCAGACCGATCATATGCCCCATCGCAACATACATCAGCGGAATCAGCAGAACAAAAGATAGAATCATCCGTCGGAACATTGCGTTCAGTTCGTTGTCGTTTTTGCTGGATTCCTCTGCCGGTTTTGGATCCGAACCAGACACAGAAGCGGTATATCCTGCCTCTGTGACAGCGGCGATGATAGATGCGTCGGTGATGCGGGATTCGTCATATTCTGCAACCATACTGTTTGTCAGTACATTCACGGTTACATCTGTAATGCCGTCCAGTCCGCGGACAGCTTTATCTACGCGCGCACTGCAGGCGGAACAAGTCATGCCTCCTACATGGAATTTTTGTTTCATTTGTTTGGGAATCACCTCAGATATAGTATGGCCGGTATAAACAGGAATAAGCTGCACAGATAAACTGTGCAGCTTATTGATGTTATTGGATTAGCGGATCGGCAGAGAAGACATACCAGCCAGGTACATAGAGATACCAGTGATATCGTCAGCATTGATGCCGTCATCAGCCAGGTTTACGTTACCGTTGATCTTACCCTGTGCAGAAACAGAACCTGCGGTGAGGGTAGAATCCTGGGAAACGAAACGGGACAGAAGAACGAGGTCAGCTACGTTAACAGTACCGTCGCAGTTTACGTCACCGTAAAGTGTTTCGGTCTCTTCGCCAGTGCTGCCTTCGCTATCAGCGAGCGGAGCCTCATCTTCCATAAAGCTCATTACCCATGCGAACGGAGCGTTCCAGTTGATGGTAACCTCGTTGGTAGACCAGGACTCAACGCTGTCGATGTAGCAGAGCTGCGGCGGAACGTTACCCATCTTGTAACCTGCGCCACGGATGTACGGATCCTGCATACCGGAGTTTGCACCGCCGGAGAGTACGCCAGCCGGAGCAAGCGGGAAGGTAGGATCAAGCTCGTAAGACCAGAATCTGTGGTGCGGGTTCTCACAGTGGTAGTCACCGTAACCGGTAACGTAGGAGAAGTCAAGTGCGTTACGTCCGAAGATGTAGTCCAGAGCGGTGGAAACACCGTCAATGTACTTGGTATCGTCGGTGATATCGTAAGCGTAAGCCATTACGATAGCGTTGTTGATTACGAAGGAGTTAGAACCCCACTCATAACCATCGATCTCGATCAGGTTGCCGTTCTCGTCATAACCGATGTTGATTGCGTCAGTGAAGGTTGCGCCCTGGTAAGGAATACCAAAGCCCTGCTCGTTTTCCTTAGCAACATACTTGTCAGCTGTTGCAGTGATAGAATCCTCCATCTTTGCGACCTGATCAGCAGACAGGCCATCCGGGTTGAGGTACAGGGAGATAGTTCCCAGACCAGCGGTACAGCCCCAGTTGAAGGAACCGAAGGAACCGTTGTTCTCACCACCGTTCAGGTTGGAGGGAACTTCGAATGCGCCGGAGTATGCGGAAAGGTCAGACAGATAAGTAGCGTCGCCAGTGGTAGCGTACAGCTCGCAAGCAGCCCAGTAGAAGTCGTCGCGAACTTCGTTGTCACCGTAAGCACCGCCGCCGATTGCCTGGTCCAGAACTGCGTACAGCTCAGGGTTCAGCTTAGCAGCTTCGTAGCACTTCTTAGCGTTAGCAAGGCACTCAGCAGCGAAAGCGGAGTCGATGTCTTCGTACAGACGTGCAGCCTGTGCAGCGCAAGCAACCAGGTTCAGGGTAGCTGCGGTGGACGGCGGCTTAACGATACGGATGGTGCCCCAATCCTCTTCGTAACCATACGGCAGAACGGCAAGACCGGTCCACTTGTGGTCGTGAAGCTTGTGGTAAACCATGTTCTCGTACTTCTTGGTGTCCTTACCGTAGTCCAGATCATAAGTCATGGAGTAGTCGGAACCAACGATCATCTTGAAGAACCACTCAAGCTCAACGCGGGTCTCATCCAGGATGTCCGGAATACCGTTGTTAGCCTCAGGGATTACAACGATGCTGCCCTTGTCGTCAAACTTGGTAGCAGAAGAGTTGTTGTCGTCGTTCAGAGTACGCTCATACATGTTCTGCAGAGTCCAAACGGAGATACCACCGTTTACAACGTACTTACCATGGTCGCCGGCATCGTACCAGCCGCCGGTACCATCGAGGCTACCTGCAGACTTGTGAACGTCGGAACCATCAGCCTTGTAGGACTTGATCCAAGCAGTCTGGATGTAAGCGGTATCCGGGTTGTGACCGGACTTGTGTGCCAGATCAGAAGCAGTCTGTCCTTCACCTGCGGAGGTGATGTACTGAGACTGAATCTCGATACCGGAACGGTTCTGATAGTAGTAGTTTACTGCATTGGTCAGAACGCCGTCATAGATCTTGTTGCTGATGTCGAATGCGTAGCTGGTACCGCCATCGCAGGAGATGGTGTAGCCGGTGCCTTCAGTCTTGAAATCAGTGAAGTCAAGAACATGAACGTACATACCGGAGTCATTGTCATAGCCCATCGGGGTGGAAGTACCGGTGTAAACGGACTTGCCGCTTGCATCGAGGATCTCGAAGGTCTGTGCAGCAGACTTGTAGGAAGCCTCATCCTCAAAGTGCAGGGTAGCCTGCTTACGGAGACCGGTGTAGTAACCGATCTGGTTTACGTGAACATTGTTCTCCTGGATGTCATCAACAGGGTGACGAACATACCAGTCAGTAACGTTGTCCGTGTTGTCGGTGAGGTAGAGGTTGTCGAACTTCAGCAGAGTGCCGTTCGGGAAGCAGTCAGTGCTCTGGTGCTCACCAGCGCCGCCGAACTGCCATGCCCACTCACCGACCTCGATGTTTTCGGTACAGGTGAATGTGCTGTCGATCTTAAGAGTCTGGTTAGCAGTTACGTTCATGCAGTTCCAGCCCTGACCGAGCTCAGCACCGCCGTAGCCGTTGTGCCAAACTTCACGGTAAGGAGAACCGGAGTCACCGATCTTGGTGTAGATCTGACCGCTGTTAGAAGCAGTAACCTCTGCCTTAACAGTATACTCGTGTCCAGACTCCATTACAAGACCTCTGTGACGGAACTGGCAGTCCCAACGAGACTCACCGCCCATTGCAGCGCCGCCCTTTTCAACGATTGTAACGTTGTAAGAGCCATTGTCGATGTCGAACTTCAGTTTGCCGGGACCAGACTCGCAGATGTGCCAAGGCAGACCAACGCCGCCGTCGAACGTGTTGTTACCAACTTCCTCGCCTGCGAAAGCAGTCAGGGAAAAGCTGGGCAGCATAGCAGCTGTTGCGTTGACAACCATGCAAGCTGATACCGCGCTTGCGGTAACAATTTTGCCGATTTTCTTCTTCAGCATTTTTTACCCTCCCAATAAAAATAAAGATTTCATATAACGGGGGACTGTGTACGAATCCCCAATTATACAAGTGTGGATGGTGAAAACGGAGTACCATATGTGAGGTGATGTTGCAAACTGTAACAGAATTCTGTGATTCTGCACAAGATACGGGATCACAAACTTGTCACATACGGATAACCTGCTTTCCATATTGAAATTATAGTATATACAGTTGGATTTGTAAAGCAGTTTTCCGAACTTTGTCAGTAAAGTATAAATTATGGTATATTTCTTTGTGCATTCTGCCGAAATATGTATTTCTGCTTTTGGGATGCTGAAAAAATAATACCCGGAGTATAATCTCCGGGTATTGGGTAGGTTAAAACTCCAGAATATTCGCAAGGTACTGTGCAAGCATGGAAATATCGTCAGCGTCGATCAGATCGTTTTCGTCGATATCAGCATTCGTGATCTCCTGCGCGCTCAGCGGTGTGATGTCTGCATCCTGGCAGATGTAACGAGCCATGCGGACAAGGTCAACAATATCAACCTTGGTGTCGCTGTTGACGTCGCCCTTGAGGGTTTCGGTTGTGATTGTGGTGGTGGTGTCGCTGCCAGATTCGGTTGTTGTGGTGGTCTCGGAGGGGATCACATCCTCAGGCGTGGTGCCGTCGGGCTCAATACCCCAGATGAGGGTGTCGCCGTCGTACATTGTGATGTACGGGGTATCCACCATAGCGTCCTCGCCTCCCTGTACAAGACCCTGGAAGGAGTAGTCGTTTGTAGCATCCCACGCACCGGCAAGATTGTCGGGGATCGCGATACGGAACTGGCACTCGGAACGGTGCTCAGACTGTCCGGTCGGCATTACAACGCTGCCGTCTGCGAAGGAAAGCTTTACATAGTAGATGTTGCCGTCGTACTGGATCGGATTCGAGATAGAGATTTTGCCCTTGTCACCGGAGTGCTGGTCGTAGCCGACACGGACGGAAACATCGCTGATGGAATGGCCTGCTTCTACAAGCTCGGTAATATCAAAGTAGTAGTTGTAGGAGAGATTCTTGACGGTTCTTGCCGGCCAAGCAGTGTGGTTCATTGCGAATGCCTTGATCTCAGTGTAGCTGCCTGCGGACTGGTTGATCGAAGCGCGCATGAAGAATTCTGTCCACTTCGGCTCTTCGGTCGGCGGGAAGCTCGGATCAGAAGTGCCGCCGTACTTTTCAACCATTGCACAGAGCGCCGCGGTATAGCCTGCATTGTAGTCGATTGCAACCTCCGTGTACTGATAGTTGCCGATATTGTCGGTATAGCCGCCGGTCTGGTCGGGACCACCGACAAGTGCGCCATAGAGAACGTGTGCGTGCGGCTTTGCGTCCTCACCCTCAGTCTGACCGATATTGCTCCACTTATCGTTCCAGGCGCCGCTGGAGGTTCTGTGGTGCCATGCCTGCGGATAGGTGTCGCCCATGCCGACAACAAAGCTCATGCCGAGGTCATTGTCGCCGAATGCATAGTTCATGGTGTTGTCAGCGAATTCAGTATACTTATTATAATAGGTAGTATCATCAGCAAACAACTCGTCCGCTGCAACGTATGCGAGGAAGGCTGTGGTAGTAGCGTGACGGAGCGAACCCCACTGGAAGAGCCATGCAAGACCGTCGGGGGTGTAGGTGATCTGCTTGCCGCCGTAGCCGGTTGTCCAGTATTCGAGGTGCTTCTGTACCTGTGTTTTCCACTGGGAGTCGCCGGTGTTGATTGCGTGCATCAGCAGTGCGCCCTGTGTGGTATCATCCCAGCAGTGACCCCAGGTGAATTTCATTTCATCCGACTGCTGTTCCTTATCAATATTCGGAATGTAGTCAGAGTTGGCGAGATCCAGATAGGACTGGTCGCCGGTTGCGGAATAGAGGCAGTTTGCTGCGAGAAGCAGGTCATCCCAGAAGCTGGAGATCTTGTAGTAGGTAGTTTCCTGATCATCACCGCCGATTGCACGGAGTGCATCTGCACGTGCAAACAGATCCTTTGCGTGTGTGAGATAGGTTTCTGCCTTGGCGGGATCGCTGTCCTTGAAGCAGAGATAGCCGAGCGCAAGTGCTGCTGCCATCTGTCCCTGGATCGAGCTGTTCTCACAGGTGTAGTACGGACGCTCCGTCTCACCGGTCATCAGCTCGAACTTTGCCATATAAACCTCAGCGGAGCCCCACCATACATGGTCGAATGCATCGTCTGCGATCATATAGACGATCTCATCACCGAGGTCGCAGCCAACGAGATAATCCAGAACCCATCCGAGGTTGTTCATGTACATATCAGTCTGCTCACAAGCCTCAGGACCGCCCGGATACTGAACCATGCCCCATGCCAGCATGGTTGCGGCATATGCATTGGTCAGTGTGAATTTGATGTGGTCACCGGCGTCGAACCAACCGCCGGGAACAAAGTCGTTTTCCATACAGTCAGCGCGCCAGGATACTTCATTCCAGTCAGCGATCGGACCGGACTGCTGTACCTGATAGAAGAACATGGATTTCTGAAGCGCCTCGCCGTAGTTGTAGTCACCAGCGGCGGATGCGGTCAGCGCAGCATCGTTATTATCGCCGAACGCTGCGGTCAGCGTCGCACAGAGTGCAAGCGCGGTTACGCCTGCTGCAGTGCGTCTGAATACATTACGCATATAAAATTCCTCCCTTAATTTATGATCTGCGGGTACACAGATACTCATAATACTAATTTACCGCAAATTTTCTCATTTGTCAATAGTTTACCGCCCCTGCGATATGAAAAATTTGAGTAAAATATTACTTGATTCTTGTCGGATTTGGTGCTATAATGAACTGTAAATGTTTTTATGAGGGGGAATTGCATGGATATCAACCAGCTTCTTGCACAGGAATTCAAGCTGCGGCAGGAACAGGTCGATAATACCGTTGCGCTGATCGACGACGATAAAACAATTCCGTTTATCGCGCGGTACAGAAAAGAGCTGACCGGCTCTCTGGACGATCAGATTCTGCGCGAGCTGCACGACAGACTGATGTATCTGCGGAATCTGCAGAAGCGCAAGGAGGAGATCACTGCGGCGATCACCGAGCAGGGGAAGATGACCGACGATTTAGCGAAAGCGATTGACGCGGCAAAAACGCTGGTCGAGGCGGAGGATCTTTACCGCCCGTTCCGTCCGAAGCGCAAGACGCGCGCAAGCATTGCCCGTGAAAAAGGACTTGAACCGCTCGCGATGCTCCTTCTGGTGCAGGATCGCAAGAC
The DNA here is from genome assembly GCA_015066905.1 of Ruminococcus sp. Classification (GTDB taxonomy): domain Bacteria; phylum Bacillota; class Clostridia; order Oscillospirales; family Ruminococcaceae; genus Ruminococcus_F. The sequence goes on along the minus strand of SVNN01000014.1, from coordinate 12,248 downwards.
GGATCCTGAACGCGAGGCGGAAAAGTTTATTGACACAGAAAAGGATCTGCCTGATGCCGCGGCTGTCCTGCAAGGGGCAATGGACATCATCGCGGAGCTGATCTCGGATGATGCAGCGCTGAGAAAGAAGCTCAGAGCGGCACTGAATCAGAAGGGTACAATCTCCTCCCGTGCGTCCGACGCCGAGCAGGAGAGTGTATATCAGACCTACTATGAATATGAAGAACAGCTGGCGAAGATCGCGAATCACCGCGTACTGGCACTGGATCGCGGCGAGAAGGAGGGCTTCCTGAAAGTTGCGCTTTCTCTGCCTGAGGGGATTGGAGAACAGGTTGTTACGACTGCTTATGTCAAGGGCGAATCTGCGGCAGCGGATCTGGTCGGACAGGCGGCAGCTGACAGCTACAAGCGTCTGATTTTCCCTGCGGTGGAGCGTGAGATCCGCGCGGATCTGACAGCGCGTGCGGCAGAGGCGGCAATCAAGGTCTTTGCGTCCAATCTCCGTCAGCTTCTGATGCAGCCGCCGGTGAAGAATACAGTGACGCTCGGACTGGATCCCGGCTTCCGAACGGGCTGTAAGATTGCAATTGTGGATGATACCGGCAAGGTGCTGCACACCGATGTTGTTTATATCACCGCAAATTCTGCGGCACAGATTCAGACCTCGCGTGCGAAGCTGAAGAAGATGATTCTGGACTGGAACGTCACCACGATCGCGATTGGCAACGGCACCGCCTCCCGAGAGAGCGAAAAGACCGTTGCGGAGATTCTGAGCGAGATCAAGGGGAATATCAGCTATATGGTCGTGAGCGAGGCGGGCGCGTCGGTCTATTCCGCTTCCAAGCTGGCGGCAGAGGAATTCCCTGACTATGACGTATCGCTCCGCAGTGCGGTATCCATTGCACGCAGACTGCAGGATCCGCTGGCAGAGCTTGTCAAGATTGATCCGAAGGCGATCGGCGTCGGACAATATCAGCACGATATGCCGAAAGCACGGATGGATGAAGCACTTGCAGGTGTTGTGGAATCCTGTGTGAATACCGTCGGTGTGGATCTGAACACGGCGTCCCATTCTTTGCTGACGCATATTGCCGGCATCAACGCAGGCGTTGCAAAGAACATCGTTGCATACCGCGAGGAGAATGGTGCATTTACTGACCGCAAGCAGCTGCTCAAGGTTCCGAAGCTCGGCAAGAAGGCATATGAACAGTGTGCAGGCTTCCTGCGCGTGCGTGACGGTAAGAATCCGCTGGATAATACGGCAGTGCATCCTGAAAGCTATGCGGCTGCAAAGGAACTGCTTTCTGCTTGTGGATTTGCACTCGCGAATATCGGCGGTGACGCACTCAGTGAGCTGCCGAAGAAGCTCGACGCAGTCGGCAAAAAACAGTTGAGCGAACAGCTCGGGATCGGTATCCCCACACTGGAGGATATTGTCAGTGAGCTGCAGAAGCCCGGACGCGATCTGCGTGATGAATTGCCGCCTCCGCTCATGCGCAGCGGTGATGTCATGGAACTGAAGGATCTGAAACCGGGTATGGAACTGGTCGGCACCGTCCGCAATGTTATTGACTTCGGCGCATTCGTCGATATCGGCGTACATGAGGACGGTCTGGTACATATCTCACAGCTCTGCAACCGCTACATCAAGCATCCGCTTGAGGTCGTTCAGGTCGGAGAAGTGGTCCGTGTCCGTGTGCTGGATGTGGACGTGAAACGTAAACGCATTGCTCTGACGATGCGTCTGGAAGAAAAGAAGTAATCTGAGGGGGATTTTTATTATGAAAAAACGTAATTTAGGCATGACATTCATCGTTCTTGCACTTGCGCTGGTTTTTGCAGGTGTTATGGTGGTAGGAGATTCGTTCAAGAGAGTACAGGCGCTGAAAAAGGGGGATATCAAGGATATCAATACCGTGTCGATGGGTCAGCTGCAAGAGGATGATCTGGTACAGGGTACTTTTGATACCACCTGGGGTTCGTTTGCGGAAGAATATGAAACCACTTACGGCATCCGTACTTCCAAGGATTCTACCAAGCTGTACTATCTGATTGATATGAAAGACTACTACCTCATCTATGAAACCTCGATCAGCAGCGAGTATACCCAGCTGGATATGATGGCGGATGAACTGTATGAACACTGTGAAACACTCGGCGAGGAAGAATATGTATTCGACAACTGGAAGCCGATTCGTTCTATGGAGGTCACCGGTTATGCCAAGGAAGTAAGCGATGAGATCCGCGGCTACTGCAAGGATGCACTGAATGATCTGACCGGTGGTGCCGGCCAGGAAGAGATGGACTACGTGGAGTTCTACATGATCAGCCACTGCAACTTCGATACTATGGGCAGCGCGCTGTATATCGGCTTCGGTCTGATCGGTGTGGGTGTAGTCGTTCTTGTAATCTGCATCATCCTGACGATCCGTGCAAAGCGCAGAGCACAGCAGGACAGCTTCTATTGATTTCTTTGCTGAAAAGCCGAAGAGGCAGAACGTAATTGTTGCGTTCTGCCTCTTTTTTTATGCACCACAGCGGATCGGACGCATATACTGACAGCAAGGAGGGGTGAATATGCCTGCTGCTGTTATCGCGGGGACGCTGCTTTTGTGCCTGCTTTTGCTGCTTCTGACCGTTTCGGCGATCCTGCCGGAGCAGGAGGAAGTGCCGGATGATCTGTTTACTGTGCTGCCGCTGCTGCAATCGGACAGTGCTGCCACGGTACGCCGACGCATTGGTGCGCTTGCCTGGCAGGACGGCTGTATGGTCGGCATGGTGATCCTGCTGGCGATTGATTGTGATGAAGAAGTTTTAAGTTACTGTGAGCGTCTGTGTCTGCGCAGAAATGATCTGCGGCTGTGCAGACTGGAAGAGCTGGAAACGCTGGTCCGCAGTCATCACGGCGCTGTGCTATGAACGCAGCTGTACAAATGCACTGTTGACATAGCCGTACTGACCGTTATATTCTGCTACATACCAGTCGCCTGTCTGTCCGTAGATCGGCAGAACAGTCTGATCGGGGATCGTTCCGATTACAGTGCCGTACAAAGAGGGATAACCGCGGAAATTCAGGCCTGAACCGTCGGTGGATACAACACCCTGGCGGACGGCAGTGGGCTGCACAAAGGGGATGCCGAAATAATCTGTCAGTGAGATCGTGATATTCTCAGCGATGCGGTCGAGATTAGATGTCAGCCACGCTTCATCCTGCAGATTATCGTGATAGCCGATCTCTGCCAGCACCGCAACTGCACGGGTGCGCGTGACCTCGCCGAGCGTCGTAGTGGGGAGCGCGTTGCTCCGTTCGGGAAGGGGATAAATCTCCTTGAAATTGTTCGCCATGATCGTTGCCAGCCGTTCGCTTTCATAGCTTGCGGGGGAGTAATAGATGTCAATGCCGCGCAGCTGGCCTGCAAGATTCGGTGGAGAAGCGTTTGTGTGGAGTGCGAGGTGGACGTCGTAATAGCCGCTGTTCGAATTAAAGATCGCGCCTGCGGCAGCGCGGTCGGGATCGTTGCGCGTAAAGCTGATGCCCGACGCACGGAGGTATGGCTCCAGACGGTCGGCGAGGAGATTCATGTAGTATTCCTCATTGCCTGAGGTTGCATATTGGTTGAATTCCTGTGTGGATGGACTTAAAAAAATACGCGGCATAATGCTGCTGCCTCCTTTTGCTGATGATCTGTGACCATTCTATGCAGAAACAGACTTGTCATATTCTGCACACATGGCACATAGACTGAAAGCAGGAAGGAGATGAGCGGAATGCAACATTCGGACAGCCTTTCACAGGTGCTGCAATATTTTCCGGAGCCGCTGCGCGGACGGCTGGAGGCGGTCGATCCGATGAAACGGCATCGTCTGCGTGAGATCCGTCTGCGTGCAGGACGTCCCATCCGTCTGTATGACGGTGCTGCTGAGGAAAGTCTTGCAGGCTTCGGAAATGCCGCTGCGCCGCTTCTGCACGATATTCTGCGCGCGGTCTGTGAGGATTCGATCCACAGCTACGCCCGGGAGCTTGCAGAAGGGTTTATCACGCTCCGTGGCGGTCATCGTGTGGGGTTTTGCGGCACAGCCGTACTCCGCGGCGGAACCGTGGAAACGGTCAAATATCTCAGCGGATTTAATTTCCGTCTGGCGCGGCAGATCTGCGGCTGTGCGGATGCACTGTATCACGCAGTCTTTTCGGACGGGCCTGCCAGTCTGCTGATCATCGGTGTGCCGGGCAGCGGCAAGACCACTGTGCTTCGCGATCTGTGCAGACAGCTGGGGAATCGGTTCCGTGTATCCGTTTCGGATGAGCGCGGCGAACTGGCGGCAGTCTATCACGGGACACCGCAGAATGACATCGGATTGATGACCGATGTTCTGGATGGTTACCCGAAGGGAGAGGGGCTGATTACAGCGATCCGCACACTATCTCCGCAGATTCTGGTCTGTGATGAGATTAGCGGACAAGCGGATGCCGCTGCGCTGCTTTGTGCGGTACGTTCGGGTGTATCGGTGGTAGCATCTGCGCATGCCGCGTCGATCGGCGAGGTATATGCCAGACCGGATCTGCGGGCGTTGTTTGAGTCGGAGGTCTTTTCTTCAATCGCTCTGCTCGGTACAGGGGACAAGGTTGGTTCTGTGGTTTGTCTGGAGAGGAGTGCGGCAATATGATGCGTCTGATCGGACTGGCTTTGGTGTTCAGTACGGGTTGTATGGTCGGGATGCAGTCGGCTGCCAGGCAGAGCAGCCGGGCACGGCGGATCCGTATTCTGGAGCGTATGGTGCAGGATCTTGCCACACAGCTGCGCTATCAGACCCCTACGGTGCGCGAGCTGATTGACTATCTGCGTTCACAGCCGATGTACGCACCGCTCGGATTTCTGGGACAGGTGGGGGAAGACGGACGGTTTGCAGATGACTGGCACAGCGCGGTTTGCGGTGATGCTGCACTGGGTATGGAAGAAAAACAGTTGCTGGAAGAGCTGGGCGGCACGCTTGGTACAACGGATACAGACGGGCAGCTTTGTGCGCTTTCCCTGATCGGTGCACAGTTTTCGCGGCTGGCAGCGGATACAGAGCAAAAAGCGATGGAAAAGGGGAGGCTCTACCGCGCGCTCGGCATCCTCGGCGGTGCGGCGGCAGCCGTCGTGCTTGCATAAAAACAGAAAGGAACAGACAAAATGGACATCAACTTGATTTTCAAGGTGGCAGGAACGGGAATCATCGTGGCGGTGCTGAATCTGGTGCTGAAACGTGCAGAACGCGAGGAGCAGGCGATGCTCACAACGCTGGCGGGACTGATCGTTGTGCTGGTCGTTGTGGTGGATGAGATCGGCGCGCTGTTTGATACGGTCAAAACCGTCTTTGGCTTATGGTAACGGGTGCACAGCTGACCAGTGTGGTGGCATTCTGTCTGCTTGCAGCATTGCTCTGCAAAGTGCTGGAACGGTATGCCAAAGAGCAGGCGCTCGTGGTGTCTATCTGTGCCTGCGTGAGCGTGACTGTACTGGCTGTTACAGCAGTAGCGCCGCTTCTGACGCAGATCACCGATCTGTTTTTGCAGGCGGGTCTGCCTGGCGCATATGCCAGCCTGATCTGCAAGGCGATCGGTATCTGCTGGCTGACGCAGTTCGGGACTGACCTTTGCCGCGACTGTCGGGAGGAAGCGCTGTCTTCGGCGATTCTGCTCGGCGGAAAGATCACGTTGCTGCTGATGGCACTGCCGCTGCTCGGAGATCTGCTTGCGCTTGTGCGGGGGCTGCTGCCATGAAAAGACGGCTGATCTGTATATTGCTCATGATCGCTGCGGTATTTATCCTGGCACCCGGTGTATCCGCGGAAGGAACGGACGAGTTGCTTGCACGCAGCGGCGCAGAGAATCTGTATGCCGGCGATGCGGCAGAATCATTCTTTGCAGAGCATGATATTTCCTTTTCTCAGCCCGAAGGGATTATGGGGCTGACGCCGGGGGTGTTGTTCAGAGCGCTGTGGCAGTCGCTGACTGACAGCATCGGCGCGCCGCTTCGTCTGCTGATTCTTCTGCTTACGGTGAGCGTACTGTCGGCTCTCGTGTCAGGCACGGGAGATACGGTGCGCGACAGATCGCTTTCCGATCTGCTCGGACTGATCAGTGTTCTGGTCTGTGTGGCAAGCATCACCGGATCGGTCGGTGCGTGCTTCCGGATTGCGGCAGACACACTGGAAACGGGCGGTACCTTCATGCTTGCCTATGTCCCTGTGTTTGCAACGATCACAGCAGCAGGCGGCGGTGTTGTGACTGCCGCGAGCTATCAGATGATCCTGCTTTCTGCAGCAGAGCTTGCTGTGCAGATTGCTTCGGAGCTGCTGCTTCCTTTGCTGCAGATGGCACTGGCTGTCGCTGTGGTGGATTCGATCAATCCGTCTGTCCATCTGACGGGTCTGCTGACGGTACTGAAAAAGACGGCTGCATGGGCGCTCGGGTTGATGGTTGCGGTGTTCGGCGGGCTGCTTTCTGTGCAGGGAATGTTTGGCGCATCTGCGGACAGCGCAGGTGCAAAGGCAACAAAATTCATGATCTCCAGCTGTGTGCCGGTAGTGGGAAATGCCGTTTCGGATGCATATAACACAGTGCGCGGCAGTGTCGGCGTGCTGCGCGGCGGGATCGGAGCGGTCGGACTTGCTGCAGTTGCACTGACCGTTTTGCCGCCAATTCTGCTTCTGTTTGCTTATCGCCTGAGTTTTTTTCTTGCAGGAACGGCGGCGGAGCTGTTGGATGCCAAACCGATTCATCGGCTGTGCCGCAATGTGGAAACAATTCTGTCGGTCGCAGTGGGAACGGTTGTCTGGTTTTCTGTGCTGTTTTTAATTGCGACCGCGCTGATGATACTCCTCCTCGGCGGAGGATGAAGGAGGGAGAAGATGGAACAGATCGGTCAGACTGTCGCCTGCGCCTGTGCGGTTGGAATATCTCTTACGGTTGCGGAATATCTGATACCGTCTGCAAAATTTCAAAAGCAGCTGCGGCTGATATTTTCGCTGCTGCTGATGCTTGGGCTGATTCTGCCGTTTGCGCGGAATCTCACTGCACTGCCCGATTCGGTCGCAGCGGCGGAACAGACTGCGGCACCGGCGGCAGATGAATTTGAAAGCCTGCTGTCAGAAGAAACGAGCCTGCAGCTTTGCCGCAGTTTGGCAGATTCGCTTGCAGAAAACGGCGTTTCTGTATCCGGAATCACGGCGGATGTACATATTTCCGGGGACGGGCGCATAACCATTAGTGAGGTGCGATTGTCCTGTTCCGATCCGCAGACGGCGGAGCGTGTGCTGGTACAGCTGCTTGGTGAAGGGGTCGCGCTGGAGATCACGGAGGGATCAGAATGAAAAGACTGAAGGAACTATATGCACAGCTTTCGCAGATCGGCGGACAGCGGATCATTCTGCTGCTCGGCGGCGCAGGACTTTGTCTGATCCTTTTGTCAACGGTTCTGCCGGAGCGGGATGAAAAAGTAAAGGAATATCCGGCAGAGCAGACCCTTTCTCAGACGGATGCGGATTACGGCGCACAACTGGAAGCGCAGCTTGGCGTAATTCTCGCAAAGCTCAGCGGAGTCGGGAGGGCGGAGGTGATGATAACGCTGGAAGATACGGGAACACAGATCTATGCGGAGGAGATCGCCGAGGAACTGGGCGAACAACGGCACCGAACCGAGAACAGCTATGTGCTGCTCGGCGGCGGTTCCGATCAGTCCGCGCTGCTGGAATCGGTGAAGCAGCCGCAGGTGTCGGGCGTGGTTATCCTCTGTGAGGGAGGTGACAGCAGTATTGTCCGCGAACAGGTAATACGCGCCGCGTCGGTTGCCTGCTCGGTCCCTACGACGCAGATTTTTGTTGGTACATTAACAGACTGAATATGGAGGTAATGTTTTTATGAGAAAGCCTAATCTGATTATCGGGAAAAAGCAGATTATTCTGTCCTGTCTGGCACTGATGCTCGCCATTGCGGTATATGTCAATTATACCATCAGCGGTGATGCTGATCTGGAGATGGATGCCATCCCGACCGCTCAGGATCTGGTTACAGATGGCGCTGCAGAAGACACGGGCGCAGACGGCAAACCGGAAAACTACGGCGATACCCAGCTGGTGAACGGTTCGGCGGAAGGCTATTTTGCTGAGGCACGGATGGAAAAGCAGACCAGCCGTGATGCGGCGGTGCAGACGCTTCAGACCATCCTCAACGGTGGCGATCTTTCTGACGACGAGCGCGTGACAAATGCGCTGAATGCGGTGGAGCTTTCCAAGTTGGTAGAGAGTGAGGGCAACATTGAAACCCTGATCAAGGCACAGGGATATCAGGACTGTGTGGTATATCTCGACGGGGATAGTGCCAAAGTGGTTGTGCAGACTGAAGGGCTCGATTCTGCGCAGGCAGCGGCAATCAAGGATGTGATTCTTGGCGAAGTGACAATTCCTACTGAAAATATCAGAATTTTTGAGGTAAAGTAGTTGTACAATCGGATTTTTTTTGGTATAATAAGATATAAGCGTATGCTGACGGCGTTTCATACGGTACAGCAGGGGATCGCACCGCGGTTTCCTGCTGCGTCGGCGGTTATAAAATCTAACATCATGGAGGAACTGTTATGGAACAGGAAAAAAGAGAGAATACCGGAACTCTGAAGATTTCCGAGAATGTCATCATTACCGTAGCCAAGCTGGCGATTGCTGAAGTCGCAGGCGTTGACAGCCTTTCCGTTAAGCGGAATCTGTTCGGCCGTGCGTCCGCTCCGATCCAGGTGCGTCTGCTCGACGATGTCGTTGAGCTGACTGTCAGCATTGTTGCAAAGCATGGCTGCCGTGCGACCTCTGTTGCCGAGACTGTACAGAATACCGTCAAGGAGCAGGTACAGACGATGACCGGCATTACCGTATCCCGCGTGAATGTCATCGTGGCAGGCATCGCGTTCGAGAAAAAATAAGACATACCCAAAACGGAGGAACAGAAATGAGCAGACGTGAAGTGCGTGACAGCGCTTTCAAACTGGTGTTCGAGCAGCTGCTGCGGAACGATCCTGTTGAGGAGCTTTACGAGATTGCGGAAGAAATTGAAGAGATTACCGTGGACGATGCCGTCAAGGCACTGGTAGAGGGCAGCATCGCTCACGCGGAGGAGATTGACAGCATCATCTCACAGTACAGCACAAAGCGCGGATTATCCCGTATTCCGAAGGTGAACCGCGCTGTGCTGCGGATTGCATTTTTTGAGATTCTGCACGACGACGGCACACCGATGAACGCTGCGATCAACGAGGCGGTTCAGCTCGCGCAGACCTATGCCGCAGAAGAAGACGTAGCATTCGTTAACGGCATTCTGGGCGCGTATGCCCGTGCCAACAGCGAACAAGAGGCATAAAGCGGTGCCGTATTATCTCGGACTGGATACCAGCAATTATACCACCTCGGCGGCGGTTTATGATTCTGCGACGGGTCTGATCCGACAGGAAAAAATGCTTTTGCCCGTCAAACCGGGTGAGGCGGGACTGCGTCAGAGCGACGCGGTGTTTCATCATACCAGACAGCTTCCGCAGGTTGTGGAGGCTTTGCTGTGTGATATGGAGGATCGGCAGTTTGCCGCAATCGGTGTATCCACCCGACCGAGAGGTGTGGACGGCTCATATATGCCCTGTTTTCTTTGCGGAGAAGGGGCGGCGCGGATGCTTGCAGCGGCAAATCAGATTCCGCTGCGGCGTACTTCCCATCAGGTCGGACACATCCTTGCAGCACTTTATTCCGCAGAGCGTCTGGAGTGGCGGACCGCGCCGTTTTTAGCATTTCATGTCAGCGGCGGTACAACGGACTGCGTGCTTTGCCGTCCGGATGATAAGCAGATGCTTTGCGTCACGCCGGTGTCGGAATCGCTCGATCTGAAGGCAGGACAGGCTGTGGATCGCGTCGGGCTGATGCTTGGACTGCAGTTTCCGTGCGGTCCTGCGCTCGAACAGCTGGCAGCGCAGAGCAGGGCGAAATACCGCGTAAAGCCGAAGCTGAAGGATGGAAACTGTTCGCTTTCCGGGTTGGAAAACCAGTGCCGGAAGATGCTCAGTGATGGTGCAGAACCGTGTGACATTGCGAAATTCTGTCTGGCGACGATCGGCGCTGTACTGGATGCGATGACTGCGGCAGCACTGGAACAATGCGGCAATCTGCCCGTTGTGTATGCCGGCGGTGTGATGTCGAATCAATATCTGCAGCGCGTGCTGGAACGACGGGCAAATACGGCGTTTGCGACACCGGCGTTTTCCTGTGACAATGCTGCGGGTGTGGCAATTTTTGCAGCGCTTTCCGAGGAGTCGGGAGGTGTAGCATGAGCATTTTCACAGTTGCAAATCTGAATCGCTATCTCGCTGTACAGCTTCGGCAGGACAAGCGTTTGCAGGGGATCTTTGTACGCGGAGAGATCGCGGATTTTCATTGCCATCCGCGGTCGGGCCACTGCTATTTTACCCTGCGTGATGATACAGCTGCGATGAAGGCGGTCATGTTTGCGGGCGCGGCGGAGCGTCTGCGTTTTCTGCCGGCAAACGGCATGACTGTGATCGCGGCAGGTTCGATCACGGTGTATGAACGCGACGGCGTATATCAGCTGAATGTGACGGATCTTCAGCCGGATGGTGTGGGTGCGGCGCATCTTGCGCTCAAACAGCGAAAGGAAAAACTTGCGGCACTCGGCTATTTTGATGAAGCGAGAAAACGTGCTCTCCCGCAGTTCCCGAAACGGATCGGCGTTGTGACTGCGCCGGGCGGTGCGGCACTGCAGGATATACTTCACATTCTCTCCAGACGATATCCCATCGCCACTGTGCAGCTGTTTCCGGTTCTGGTACAGGGTGCAGATGCACCGAAGTCGATCTCCTCGGCGATCGACCGTGCGTCAGACAGCGGCTGCGATGTGTTGATCGTCGGGCGCGGCGGCGGATCAAATGAGGATCTGAGCGCGTTTGATGAAGAATGTGTTGCCACTGCGATCTTTCGCTGCAAGATTCCTGTGATCAGCGCTGTGGGGCATGAAACAGATGTTTCAATTGCTGATTATACGGCAGATCTGCGTGCGTCTACGCCATCGGCGGCGGCAGAACTTGCGGCACCGGAAATCAGTATGCTCCGCGCTGCATTGTCAGGGCTGGAACAGTCCATGCACGTGCAGATGCGCCGCAGCATCGCAGGACTGGAAACGATGCTTTCTGAGCGGCAGGCGGCACTGGAGCGGAATTCTGTGACAGGTCGTCTGGAACGGATGGAGGAACGCAGAAGTCAGCTGACGGCTCGTCTGGACGCGGCGATGTCAGCACAGCTCCGTGCGCGTGAGCAGGAATTTGCACAGCGGATTGCACAGCTGGATTGTCTGAGTCCGCTGAAGGTGATGCTCCGCGGGTATGCGCTGGTATATAAAGACGACGAAATTCTTTCCTCCGTACAGAATGTGCGGCAGGATGATATATTGAAAATCCGTCTTGCAGACGGTGAAATTACGGCGGCGGTAAAAGAGGTCCGTTCGTCGGAGGAGTGAAAACGATTATGACATTCGAAGACGGCATGAAACGGCTGACGGAGATCGTCACCGCGCTGGAACAGGGAGAGCTTTCGCTCTCGGAATCCGTTGCATTATATGAAGAAGGGCTGAAAGTCTCGAAGGACTGCCGCCGCACATTGGACGACGCTCGCCTCAAGGTTGTCGGTGAGCAGGGAGAGGAGATTGCCATATGACACCCGAACAGAATACACAGCTCAGTGAAGACATCCGTCTGATTGAATCTATGCTGAATCTCGGCTGCGAGGAAACAGAAGAAAACTGTAAGCAGAAGAAGGTGCTTTCTGCAATGCGCTATTCCCTGGATGCAGGCGGAAAAAGACTGCGTCCGGTACTGGTGCTTGAATTCTGCCGTGCCTGCGGCGGTACAGTGGAGGATGCGCTCCGTACTGCTGTGGCACTGGAGCAGCTTCACACATTTTCTCTGATCCATGATGATCTTCCTGCGATGGACAACGATGATTTCCGCCGCGGAAAGCCCTCCTGCCATAAGGCATTTGACGAAGCAACGGCAATTCTTGCCGGTGATGCACTGGCTGTTCAGCCGTTCGGACTGATCTCGGGCGATCTGCGCCTCAGTGCGGAAACACGCTGTCGGTTGGTGTCGATGTATGTACAGGCAGTCGGTGCAGAGGGGATGATCGGCGGACAGATCATGGATATGGAATATGAAACAAGAAGCGAT
>SVNN01000150.1 GCA_015066905.1 Ruminococcus sp. | reverse complement strand
CTGTTTGTAATCGGCGCGGTTGTGGCAGCGCACATGGTTCCGGCGCAGATTCGCCCCACAGAACAGACACAGCAGCTTGTTTTGGAAGCTGTCGCGGACAAATATTCAGATGCAGTGCAGGGGCAGCAGTTTGCCCCGTCGGATTTCTGTGTTGCACAGACAATCCAAAAGGACGCTGGTTTTCTGTTTTATGTGGAATTTATAGATCACAGAAAGCGTCCTGTCTACGGTGAATATGAGGGAGCGACTTCTTATTATACCGGCGCGGATGTGAAACTGAATGCAGAATCGGGCAAGATCACAGAGTGCGATCTCAAATTTATGATCATCGACTGAGGAAAAGAGGAAACCCCCATGTACATACTCGGAATTGAAAGCTCTTGCGACGAAACGGCTGCAAGCGTTGTAGAGGACGGCACAAAGATTCTGTCTTCGGTAATTGCAACACAGATTGCAGAGCATCAGCTCTACGGCGGTGTTGTGCCGGAGATTGCATCCCGCCGCCATCTGGAGAATATTCAGCCTGTGGTATCACAGGCGCTGGATGAGGCCGGTCTGACGCTTGCACAGATCGACGGCATTGCTGTGACCTTTGCGCCGGGACTGATCGGTGCACTGCTGGTTGGCGTCAGCTATGCCAAGGGGCTTGCAATGGCGCTTGGAAAACCGCTGATTCCCGTGCATCATCTTGCAGGACACATTGCGGCAAATTATCTGGCGCACCCCGAACTGAAACCGCCGTATCTTTGCGTGGTCGCAAGCGGCGGACACAGCCATATCGTGGAAGTGAAAAGCTACACGGCGTTTTCTGTGGTAGGCCGTACCCGCGATGACGCGGCAGGCGAGTGTTTTGACAAATGCGCCCGTGTGCTTGGATTTCCCTATCCTGGTGGTGTGCATATTGACCGCGCGGCACAAACAGGGGATCCTTCCTTTTACACGCTTCCGACACCGAAGGTGGCAGGATCGCCTTATGATATGAGCTTTTCAGGACTTAAAACTGCAGTGATCAATATGGCGCACAATGCAAAACAGAAGGGTGAAGCGATCATCCCGGAACACCTTGCGGCGGCTTTGCAGGACAAGATTTCTTCGATTCTGACCGAAAAGGCAATGGCTGCTGCGGAGGCGACCGGCTACCGCACAATCGCGCTTGCAGGTGGTGTGTCGGCAAATTCCGGTGTGCGCAGTGCCTTACAGACGGCGTGCGATCAGCGCGGCTATCAGCTATATATGCCTCCGCTTTCTCTGTGCGGCGACAACGCGGCAATGATCGCCTGTCAGGGATTTTATACCGCGCAGGCAGGCATTTTTGCGGACGAGAGTCTGAATGCAGTTGCCACACTTTCACTAGAAACGTCGTTTCCGATCGGATGAATGAAAGCCATGCGTTATGCATGGCTTTTGATATGTTTGAAAAGGAGTGTTTCTTCTGCGGAATATACGAAATCATTATAACCACACGATCTATGCGTGCTATCTCGGTTATATCACGCAGGCGATCATCAATAATTTTGCGCCGCTTCTGTTTGTGACCTTTGCGGCGGATTATGCACTGTCGCTGGATCAGATCACGCTGATCACGACAGTGAATTTTCTGGTACAGCTGACCGTTGATCTGCTGTCGGCAAAATTCCTTGACCGCTTGGGATACCGCGGATCGGTTGCAACGGCACATCTGTTTTGTACAGCAGGGCTCGTCGGCATGGCATTTTTGCCCTCTGTAATGAATCCGTATGTCGGCCTGTTGCTTTCGGTCGTGTGCTATGCGATCGGCGGCGGCATCATCGAGGTTGCAATCAGCCCGATCGTGGAATCCTGTCCGACCGAGAAAAAAGAGGCAGCGATGAGTCTGCTCCATTCGTTCTACTGCTGGGGACACGTGTTTCTGGTGGTGGTGTCTACCGTATTCTTTGCGTTGTTCGGTATTGAAAACTGGCGCGTGCTTGCGTGCATCTGGGCACTGATTCCGCTGCTGAATGCTGTGTACTTCTGCTTCGTTCCGCTGTTTCCGATTGTGGGTAGTCACACAGAACCGGTCTCACTTTCGGGACTGCTGAAAAAACAGACATTCTGGGTTTTGTTTGTGCTGATGATCTGCGCCGGTGCGTCTGAGCAGGGCATGAGCCAGTGGGCGTCTTCGTTTGCAGAATCCGCGCTGGGCGTATCCAAAGCGGTCGGCGATCTTGCGGGTCCGTGTGCGTTTGCAGTCTTTATGGGGACCGCACGTGCGCTTTACGGCAAGTTTGAGGCGAAGATTCCGCTGCGGTTATTTATGTCAGCAAGTGCCGTGCTCTGCGTCGGCTGTTATCTGACTGCTGCACTGGTAGATCTGCCGTTTTTCGGACTGATCGGCTGTGCAGTCTGCGGCTTTTCCGTTGGTATCTTCTGGCCGGGTACATTCAGTCTTGCGGCACAGCGGATCAGAGGCGGCGGTACGGCGATGTATGCTCTCCTTGCGCTTGCGGGAGATGTCGGCTGTGCAGGCGGTCCGACTGTAGTGGGATTCATCGCAGATGCCTGCGGCGGAGATCTGAAAACAGGTCTGCTTGCGGCGATCCTGTTTCCGATTCTGATGTTTTCAGGGATTCGTTTGCTCCATTCGGACAAAATGCAGGTTGAAAATTCGGATATATTGTAAAAAAATCCGAAAAACTACTTGCAAGATTCCATGAAAAATGGTATAATCAATTTATCGTATTTACGAATCACCTTGAAAGGAGTTTGTTTGATATGGGTCTTATTAAAGCAGTAGTCGGAGCTGTCGGCGGAACGCTGGCAGATCAGTGGAAGGAATATTTCGTCTGTGATGCAATGGCACCGGATGTTCTCGTACTTAAGGGAGTAAAGAAGGTGTCGAGCCGTTCTTCCAACACAAAGGGAAGCGACAACGTTATCACCAACGGCAGCGGCATTGTCGTTGCTGACGGTCAGTGCATGATCATCGTAGATCAGGGTCAGGTTGTTGAGATCTGTTCTGTTCCGGGTCAGTATACTTACGATATGTCCACCGAGGCAAGCATCTTCACCGATGGCCTTGGCAAGGGTATTATCAACACCTTCAAGACAATTGGCAAGCGCATCAGCTACGGCGGTCAGGCTGCAACCGATCAGCGTATTTATTACTTCAATACCAAGGAGCTGACTGACAACAAGTTCGGCACCCAGAATCCGGTTCCGTTCCGCGTGGTAGACAAGAACATCGGTCTGGATATCGACATCACCGTTCGCTGCAACGGTATCTACTCCTACAAGATCGACGATCCGCTGCTGTTCTACACCAACGTATGCGGCAATGTACAGCAGGCATATACCCGTTCTCAGATCGATGCACAGCTGAAGGCAGAGTTTTTGAGCGCACTGCAGCCGGCATTTGCAAAGATCTCTGAGATGGGCATCCGTTACAGCGCGCTGCCCGGACACACGATGGAGCTGTCTGACGCGATGAACGAAGTCCTCACCAAGAAGTGGGCTGAGCTGCGCGGACTCAAGGTCGTTTCTGTTGCAATCAACTCGATCACCGCTCCGAAGGAGGATGAAGAGCTGATCAAGCAGGCACAGCGCACCGCGATGATGCGTGATCCCAACATGGCAGCTGCAACGCTGGTCGGCGCACAGGCAGATGCAATGCGCGCGGCAGCATCCAACAGCGGTGGTGCAATGATGGGCTTTATGGGCATGAATATGGCAAATCAGGCGGGCGGCATGAATGCTCAGAACCTGTTTGCAATGGGTCAGCAGCAACAGATGCAGCAGCAACAGATGCAACAGCAGCAGATGCAGCAGGCAGCTGCAACTGGCTGGACCTGTTCTTGCGGCACAACCAATCAGGGTAAGTTCTGTGCAAACTGCGGAAGCGCACAGCCGGCTCCTGCAGGCAGCTGGACCTGTTC
>SVNN01000149.1 GCA_015066905.1 Ruminococcus sp. | reverse complement strand
TCTTCGGGCGATCTGCGCCTCAGTGCGGAAACACGCTGTCGGTTGGTGTCGATGTATGTACAGGCAGTCGGTGCAGAGGGGATGATCGGCGGACAGATCATGGATATGGAATATGAAACAAGAAGCGATGTCACAACAGATATGCTGCTTGGTATGTACCGCTGCAAGACAGGCGCACTGATCCGTACTGCCTGTGCTGCAGGCTGCGTGATCGCCGGTGCGGATGAAAAGACTGTGCAGACTGCTGAGGATTTTGCAGACCGTCTGGGACTTGCGTTTCAGATCGTGGATGACATCCTCGACGTGATCAGCACGCAGGAGATGCTTGGCAAGCCGATCGGCAGTGACGCTGAGCAGAACAAGACCACATTTGTAACGCTGCTCGGACTCGACGGCGCAAAGGCAGAGGCAGAACGTCTGACGGATGAGGCACTCGCACTGCTCGCGCAGATTCCGAATTCAGAGTTTCTGCGTGCACTGACGGAGTCTATGCTGATCCGTATGAATTAAAATGCAAAGGAGCGGCTCAGCGTGATGAGCCGGTAATGAATATTATGAAGTTTAATGGTGTGCTTGCGGCCGGTCTGCTCGGCTGGGGAATTGCACAGGCAATCAAATTCTTCCTGTATTATATTCTGAACAAGGCGGTGCGTGTGGAGCGGTTGATCGGTTCCGGCGGAATGCCCAGCTCCCATTCCTCTATGGTCTGCGCGCTGGCGGTATCTGCAGGACGTGCGGCTGGCTTTGGCTCCACGCTGTTTGCCGTGACGGCTGTGTTCGGTGCAATCGTGATGTACGACGCAATGAATGTCCGTCTGGAATCAGGCAGACACGCGAAGATCTTAAACCGTCTGATGGATGTGATGCAGGAAAAGGGAACAATTAAAGAGCGCAGCATTCATGCCGGGAAGGAACTGAAAGAATTTCTGGGACACACACCGCTGGAGGTATTCTGCGGTGCGCTGCTTGGGATTCTGATCGGATTTCTGACGCCGCTCGGTACCTGTGCGTGATGAGAAATCTTTTCCGATCCTCGGCGCGAAGCGTGCATGTTGTTTGCAGACGCGGAAAAAATATGGTATAAGGACGAAACAAGAGTATGGATAAGAAAACCGAACTTGAGGTGAGCGCAAAGGTATCCTTGCAAAACCTTTCGCTGCCTGGTGATCTCAAAACCTTGAGCTATACGCAGTGCAGACAGCTCTGCAAGGAGATTCGGGGCATCTTGGTGAAAACGGTATCCAAAACCGGCGGTCATCTTGCCTCCAATCTGGGTGTGGTGGAGCTGACAATGGCGATCCATCGCTGTTTCCGTTCCCCGCAGGATAAAATTGTCTGGGATGTCGGGCATCAGGCGTATACGCACAAGCTTCTGACGGGACGTATGGATCAGTTTTCCACGCTGCGGCAGGAGGGCGGACTTTCCGGATTTCCAAAGCCCTGCGAGTCGGAGCATGACAGCTTTGTAAGCGGTCACAGCTCGACCTCGATCTCCGTAGCCTGCGGTATGGCGGCATCCATGCGCCTGGACGGCAGTGCCAACTACACCGTGGCAGTCATCGGAGACGGTGCTATGACGGGCGGTATGTGCTACGAGGGACTTAACAACGGCGGCAAGGTGCGTGATAATCTCATCGTGATTCTGAACGACAACCATATGTCGATCTCAAAGAATGTCGGCGCACTGGCGAAATATCTTGCAACGATCCGCGGCAAGGAAGGGTATGTCCGCACAAAATGGGCGGTAGAGCGCGCGCTCGATCAGACGCCTGTGGTCGGAAAGCCGATTGCAAAGGCGCTCAAGACCTCCAAGGACAGACTCCGCAGCACGATCTATCAGCAGACGACGATGTTTGACAATCTTGGTTTTGCATATCTTGGACCTGTGGACGGACATGATCAGGAGGCGCTGGAGGAAGTTCTGCAGGTTGCAAAAAGCTATCAGCGTCCTGTGATCGTTCACGTTAATACGGTCAAGGGAAAGGGATATCTGCCTGCGGAGAAGAATCCGGGTGAATATCACGGCATTCCGCGGTTTGATATTCTGACAGGGAATCCGGAGGTTTCTGCGAATGTCTGCTTCTCTACCGAATTCGGCAAGCATCTTGCTGCACTTGCCAAGGAGGATCGTCGCATCTGCGCAGTGACTGCCGCAATGAAATATGGCACGGGACTTCAGCATTTCAGTGCTGAGTGCAAGGAGCGTTTTTTTGATGTCGGCATCGCTGAACAGCATGCGGTAACTTTCTGCGCATCAATGGCAAGTATGGGGAAGCTCCCTGTGTTTGCGGTATATTCTTCGTTTTTACAGCGCGCCTACGACCAGCTGATGCATGATGTCGGCATCGGTCGTCAGCATGTTGTGCTTGGAATTGACCGTGCAGGCATTGTCGGTGAGGACGGAGAAACCCACCAGGGACTGTATGATATTCCGCTTCTGACGACAATTCCGAATACGACGATCTATTCGCCTTCGTGTTATGAGGAACTGAAGCTGTGTATGGAACGTGCGCTGTATCAGGATACGGGGCTTGCCTGCGTGCGTTATCCGCGGGGCGGGGAAACCGATCCGCCTGCTGCCGGCAGTGCCAATACGGAATATATGCACACTGAAAACGGGGGAGATACCCTTTTGATCACCTATGGACGAATCAGCGCCAATATGATGAAAGCGCAGGCATCGCTGGCGGAGGAAGGTCTGCGTTGCGATACACTCAAGCTGACACGCATTTATCCGATCTCCGATGAGATTACTGCGATCTGCGGCAGATACCGCCGTGTTGTATTCTTTGAAGAGGCAGTCAGAAACGGTGCGATCTCTTCGATTCTGGGCGGAATGTTGTTTGACGCCGGTTTTTCCGGCCGTTATCAGCGCGTGGCTGTGGAAGGCTTTGTACAGCAGGCACCTGTGGCAAGTGCGCTGGATCAGGTCGGGCTGTCTGCTGAGAAGATGTGCGGATTTGTCCGCACGGAGGGTTAGGCTATGCGCGCTGATCTTGCTGCCGTTGCACGGGGGCTGGCGCAGAGCCGAGCGCGTGCCAAAGAAGTGATTCAGAGCGGAGATCTGCTTTGCAACGGCATCGTCGTGAAGAAGGCGTCGCAGGAGATCGCTGACAGTGATGAACTGACCGCAACATCTGTGATGCGGTATGTTGGCCGCGGCGGGCTGAAGATGGAGCATGCCCTGACTGTCTTTCCGATCACACTGACCGGAAAGACCTGTCTGGATATCGGCGCATCTACGGGCGGATTTACAGATTGCATGCTTCAAAACGGCGCCGCCAAGGTCTTTGCGGTCGATGTCGGACAAGATCAGCTGGCGCAGTCGCTGCGGTCTGATCCGCGCGTGGTCAGTCTGGAGGGGACGGATATCCGCACCCTGACCGCTGCTTCTCTGGGCGGATGTGCAGACATTATCAGCATCGATGTATCCTTCATCTCTCTGCGGTTGGTTTTGCCGTTTGCTTATCATCTGCTGGCGGAGGACGGTGAAGCGGTCGTGCTGGTGAAACCGCAGTTTGAGGCAGGTCGTGCGGCGCTGGATAAACACGGCGTCGTCAAGGATGCCAAGGCGCATCGTGCGGTGCTGTGTGAGATTGCCGCTGCAGCGGAGGAGATCGGTTTTGTCCTTTGCGATGCAGTGCCGTCAGGCATACGCGGCGGAAGCGGCAATGTGGAATATCTGTTTTATCTGAAAAAAGGCAGTGCTGAGAAAGCGCTGATTGATTTTACTGCGCTTAGTAACGCAGCTCTGGCGCAGCGCTGAGAGGAAGAGGTGGATTCGTTGCGACTTGTCATTTTCCCGAATTTCCAGAAGAAGAACGCACGTGTTGTGGCGCATCGTGTGTGCGAAATTTTACATACGCTTGGGGCTGAGATTCTGCTCGACAGCTCGCTTGCAAACGAGTTTGCTGATATGCCCTCGACGCGGTTCGGCGCGTTTT
>SVNN01000148.1 GCA_015066905.1 Ruminococcus sp. | reverse complement strand
TTGCAGGACAGAACATATCCTACAACCAGCCGCCGAATACCAGCTTCTGGCTCGGTACAGGCGATGCACTGCCTGGAATGCCTGATGTATATTCCATCAGCGGTCAGTAACATGAACCTTAAAAAAGCGGTATCACATGCAGTGATACCGCTTTTTATATAGAATCATAATAAAACGGCTGTATTGGAATGATACAGCCGTTTGTGTAAATGGAATGAAACTTACTTGTTAGCCTGCTCAACAGCAACTGCACAAGCAACGGTAGCGCCAACCATCGGGTTGTTACCCATACCGATCAGACCCATCATCTCAACGTGCGCCGGAACGGAGGAAGAACCTGCGAACTGCGCGTCGCCGTGCATTCTGCCCATAGAGTCGGTCAGACCATAGGAAGCAGGGCCTGCAGCAACGTTGTCGGGGTGGAGGGTACGGCCGGTACCGCCGCCAGATGCTACGGAGAAGTACTTCTTGTCATTCTCCATTGCCCACTTCTTGTAGGTACCTGCAACGAGGTGCTGGAAGCGGGTCGGGTTGGTGGAGTTACCGGTGATGGAAACGTCAGCCTTTTCATACTTCATGATTGCAACGCCCTCAAGAACGTCATTCGCGCCGTAGCA
The DNA here is from genome assembly GCA_015066905.1 of Ruminococcus sp. GTDB lineage: Bacteria > Bacillota > Clostridia > Oscillospirales > Ruminococcaceae > Ruminococcus_F. The sequence continues at coordinate 3,390 of SVNN01000148.1, read as the reverse complement.
GCGAACCTTAGCCTTGTCACCGTTGGAGTATGCGGTCTCGTTTACAATCTTCAGCTCGCCGGTCTCGAAGTTGTACTCAGTCTCAACATAGGTGAAGCCGTTGATTCTGGAGATGATCATAGCTGCATCCTTGCCCAGACCGTTGAGGATAACGCGGAGCGGGGACTTTCTAGCCTTGTTTGCAGTTCTTGCGATACCGATTGCGCCCTCTGCAGCAGCAAAGGACTCGTGTCCTGCGAGGAAGCAGAAGCAGTCGGTCTCTTCACGGAGCAGCATTGCGCCCAGGTTACCGTGACCAAGACCTACGTTTCTCTGCTCAGCAACAGAGCCGGGGATGCAGAATGCCTGCAGACCGATACCGATTGCCTCAGCAGCGTCAGCAGCCTTGGTGATGCCCTTCTTCAGAGCAACAGCGGTGCCGAGGGTGTAAGCCCATACTGCATTCTCAAAGCAGATCGGCTGAACGCCCTTTACGATTTCTTCTACGTCAATTCCCTTGGACTTGCAGAACTCTGCAGTTTCATCAATGTTCGAGAAGCCATATTCCTTCAGGCAAGCCTCGATTTTAGGCATTCTTCTTTCCTGTCCTTCAAACTTTGCCATTTCTCGTAACCTCCCTTATTCTTCTCTCGGGTCGATGTACTTTACAGCGCCGTCTTCCTTGGAGAAGCGACCGTAGGTACCGATATTCTTTTCGTATGCCTCAGTCGGGTTAGCACCGTGACGGATGTCTTCGAGCATCTTGCCGAGCTTTACGAACTGATAGCCGCAAGCCTGGTCATTTTCGTCAACAGCAACCTTGAGGATGTAGCCCTCAGCCATTTCGAGGTAGCGAACGCCCTTGGTGTTGGTAGAGAAGATCGTACCAACCTGGGAACGGAGGCCCTTACCGAGATCCTCAAGACCAGCGCCGATCGGCAGACCGTCCTCAGAGAATGCAGTCTGGGTTCTTCCGTATACGATCTGGAGGAACAGCTCACGCATTGCAACGTTGATTGCATCGCAAACGAGGTCAGTGTTCAGTGCCTCGAGGATGGTCTTTCCGGGGAGGATCTCACCAGCCATTGCAGCAGAGTGAGTCATACCGGAACATCCGAGTGTCTCAACCAGAGCCTCTTCGATGATACCGTTTTTAACGTTCAGGGTCAGCTTGCAGCAACCCTGCTGGGGTGCGCACCAGCCGATACCGTGTGTCAGACCGGAAATGTCCTTGACATCATAAGCCTTAACCCACTTGCCTTCTTCCGGAATCGGTGCCGGACCGTGCTTGGGACCCTTGGCGAGAGTACACATTCTCTCAACTTCATGAGAATAATTCATATCCTTACTCCTTTCGCAATAAGACAAAATTGTCTTATACAACATATAAAAATATTATAGCGCATTTTTCTGTCGGAATCAAGTCTTTTTTCTTATTTTTTTGTGATTTTTCTGTCAATAACGGTAAATCTGCATTTTTGCGTGTATGATTTTGAAAAAAACCGACATACTATACAGAAAAAACGGAGGATTCAATCTATGGATAAACAAAAATGTGCGATCATCGGCTGTGGATTTGTCGGCTCTTCCATTGCATTCGCACTGATGGAATCGGGCTTATTCTCAACGATGGTTCTGATGGATATTAACCGTGAAAAGGCGGAGGGTGAGGTGATGGATCTGAGCCATGGTCTGCCTTTTGCAAGCCCGACCCATATCTATGCGGGTGATTATGAGGATCTGAAGGACTGCTTTCTGATCATCATCACGGCGGGTGCAGGTCAAAAGGAAGGCGAAACACGGATGACGCTTGTTGACCGCAATGTGGCGATCTATCGCGAGATGATTCCGAAGATCGCGGCGGTCAATCAGGATGCAATTCTGCTGATCGTTTCTAATCCCGTGGATATTCTGACCTATGTTGCATGGAAACTTTCCGGTTTTCCGCCGGAGCGTGTGATCGGTTCGGGAACGGTGCTGGATACCGCACGGCTGAAATATCTGCTCGGTCGCTATCTGAACGTAGACAGCCGCAGTGTACACGCATTCATCATCGGAGAACACGGCGACAGCGAGCTTGCTGTCTGGAGCAGCGCGAATGTATCAGGCGTAGATCTTTCAGATTTCTGTGATATCTGCGGTATTTGTCATGGCGACGCGCTGAACCGGCTGTATCTGGAAGTGCGGGACAGTGCATATCGTGTGATTGAGAAAAAGGGTGCGACCTATTACGGTATCGCGATGGCGGTGCGCCGGATCGCGCAGGCGCTGGTTCGGGATGAGCATTCCGTTCTGACGATCACGTCCTATGTCAACGGCCATTACGGGGTGGAGGATCTGTATCTCGGCATTCCGTCGGTTGTCGGTAGCTGGGGTGCAGAACGCGTACTGGATATTGCGCTGTCGGACGAGGAACACGATAATCTGATGCATTCGGCGCAGACACTGCAGAATGTGCTGCGGCAGATCGGATTCTGATTGACGAAAGCAAGAAACTGTGGTAAAATAAATCCAACCTATTTTATGATATGGAGGGATTTGATATGTATACACCCGACCCGAATCGTTATGACGGAAGAATGCCGTACCGCAGATGCGGAAAAAGCGGCCTGAAGCTTCCAGCGATTTCGCTCGGCCTTTGGAAGAATTTTGGATATGGCAACAGTTTTGCTGCCGCGCAGGAGATGGTGCAGACAGCGTTTGATCTCGGCATTACGCATTTTGATCTTGCCAACAACTATGGCAATCCGTACAACGGTTCTGCGGAAGAAAATTTCGGACGCATTCTCGACAACGGACTGCGCGGATACAGAGATGAACTCTGCATCTCAACCAAGGCAGGGTATGATATGTGGGCAGGCCCGTACGGCGATAAGAACGGCTCCAGAAAATATCTCATCTCCAGTCTGGATCAGAGTCTGAAGCGGATGGGTCTGGAGTATGTGGATATCTTCTATCACCATGTGTTTGATCCCGAAACACCTGCTGAAGAAACCGCCTGCGCGCTCGATCAGCTTGTCCGCAGCGGAAAAACGCTCTATGTTGGCATCTCAAACTATAATACTGTGCAGACAAAGGAGATTCTTGCGATCTTCCGTGAACTGCACACGCCGTTTGTGGTAAATCAGCCGTCTTACTCAATGCTCAACCGCTGGGTAGAGGATGATGGTCTGGACGCATTCGCACAGGAGGCTGGCTTTGGTCTTGCTGTATTCTCTCCGCTGTATCAGGGCTTTCTGAGTGATCGTTACCTGAATGGCATCCCGTCTGATTCCCGAGTTGGCAGACAGGACACATGGATCGGTGATCAGCTCGATGAAGCAATGCTCCGCCGTCTGAATGCTCTGAATGATATTGCCGCAAAGCGCGGACAGTCCCTGTCGCAGATGGCACTTTCCTGGCTGCTGCACA
>SVNN01000147.1 GCA_015066905.1 Ruminococcus sp. | reverse complement strand
ACTGGATCGCATTTATGACTCGATTTCGGGTGACAGCCGCCGCACGATCAGCGGACAGCTTGGACTGTTCGGTGAGTCGGAGCTGGAATCGGTGCAGATTACAGTGCCGTATGCAGAAGAATTTCCTGACGCAGAGCGTCTTCGGATGGAAAAAGAGATGACGGGGCTGTATCTGTCCGGGCATCCGCTTTCGGACGGCATCTGGCTGAAAAAACTGCTCCATCTGTCTGATCTGGCTGCGTTGTCAGAGGGGCAGGACGGCAAGGAGGTCTGCGTGCTTTGCATGCTGCAGACTGTCAAGGCGCATACAACACGCAAGGGCGAGAAAATGTGCTTTTTAACGCTGGAGGACTTCAGCGGGACGATGGAGGCGGTTGTATTTCCGAGCGTGCTTACGCAGTATGGGATGCTGCTGCGGCAGGATGCGGTGCTGTATATCAGCGGCAGATTGTCCGAAAAGGACGGCTCGGTCAGCATGATCTGCAATCGTGCGGTCACGCTGGATACTGCGGTAGAGGAAAGTGCGCGGCGCACCTTCTGTATCAAGCTCCGTTCAGATGAATCGGAAAAAATGGCTGCATTATCAGCGCTGTTCCGCAGATTCAGCGGAGAAACACCTGTGAAGATCTACCTGACCGATCTGAAGAAATATGCGGTGCCCAAGGGGGCGCCGAAGATCACACTTTCGGGTTCGCTTTTCCGTGCGCTGTGCGATATCGTTCCGGAAAATTCTGCCGGATTGCTCCGCGAAGGATAATTATCGGAAGAAAAGCGGAATATGCTTGACAAATCGGCGGAATGGTAGTAAAATATTAGAGTATGGAAATTAGTATGTAATAGGAGTGTGCAATACTATGATGAAAAAAATAGGCGTATTGACAAGCGGCGGCGATGCACCGGGCATGAACGCAGCTGTTCGTGCCGTTGTACGTTCTGCAATCCGCAGAGGAATGGAAGTTTACGGTATCCGCAGAGGTTACAATGGTCTGATCACCGGCGATGTGTTCGAGATGAACCAGCGCAGCGTTTCCTCGATCATCCAGCGCGGCGGCACGCTGCTTTATACCGCACGCTGTCCTGAGTTCCGCACCGAAGAGGGCGTGCTCAAGGCAAAGGAAAAGTGTGTGGAACTGGGGATCGAAGGTCTGGTTGTAATCGGCGGCGACGGATCCTTCCGTGGTGCGGCTGATCTGTCTGCACATGGCATTCTTTGCGTTGGTCTGCCTGGCACGATCGACAACGACATTGCCTGCACCGAATATACGATCGGCTATGATACCGCAATGAACACCGCAATGGAGATGGTAGATAAGCTCCGCGACACCGCACATTCTCATGACCGCTGCAGCGTGGTTGAGGTAATGGGAAGAAACGCGGGTTATATCGCGCTGAATGCAGGTATCGCCTGCGGTGCTACTTATGTCATCACCAAGGAAGTTCCCTACAACCTGGACGATGTTGCAAAGAAGATGCTTGAGACCCGCAAGACCGGCAAGCAGAACTTCATCATCATCGTATCTGAGGGTGTTGGCCATTCTGAGGAGATCGCTAAGATTCTGGAGGAAAAGACCGGAATCGAGTCCCGTGCGACCATTCTCGGTCACGTACAGCGCGGCGGTTCTCCGACCGTTCGCGACAGAGTTGTAGCAAGTGAAATGGGCTACTACGCTGTCAATCTGCTTTCTCAGGGAATCGGCAACCGCGTTGTCGGTATGCAGGGCGGCAAGATCGTTGACTTCGATATTCAGGAAGCGCTGACGATGAAAAAGCCGTTTGAGGAAGAGCTTTACAAGATCTCTGACGAGATCAGCATCTGATTATAATTTGGCATCAGAGTAGAAAAACCTGCGTCAAGTGCCGCCCGAACGGGGAGTTGTCGGACGGACGAAAAGCTCGCAAATCTGAGCTTGCGGTAGGTTTTCCGCATCCCGCTGCTGCATGGAGAGAGCCTTTCTGATCAGCTCCTTTGTGTTACAGTGAGTTATTACTTTTTATCAAAGGAGAAGAACATCATGAAGGGCTTTTTTTCATTATTCACATCATCTGCGAAGGAATTCAAATCAGTACGCACCATCTGCGTCACAGGACTGCTGATTGCGGTATCTATGATGCTTGAAAGCGTTACGATCGAAATTCCGAATGCAAAAATCAACTTCGCCTATCTTGCAATCGCGGCGATCGGTATGCTCTATGGGCCGACTGTATCGTTTTTTTCAGGCGCGCTTTGTGATCTGGTGGGCTATATCGCCCATCCGGACGGCGGCTTTCTGCCGGCATACATCATTCCCGCGATGCTGCAGGGACTGATCTACGGCGTGTTTTTGTACCGTGCACAGCCCAAGCGCGCCAGCTTTTATATCCGCGTGATTGCAGCAAGATTGCTGGATGTGCTGGTTATCAACCTCTGCCTGAATACACTGCTCAATATCCACTACGGCTTTCTGGTTGCGGAAACAGTGGCGGCAGGCATCTGGATGCGTGTGGTCAAGAATCTGATCCAGTTCTGCGCCGATGTGCCGATCAGCATTGCGGTGCTGACTGCGGTTTCTGTGGCTTATCTGCAGGTGCAGCGGTTTTCTTCCAGGGCGAAGGTATAAATCTCCGGGAGGACGAGATATGCAAAACATCGGGTTTATCGGCACCGGTAATATGGGTACTGCCATCATCAAGGGCGTTGCAGCAAAATTCGGAGCTGAGGTTTCGATCTATGCAACGGATCTGGATCAGGCAAAGCTGGCGGCATTGTCTGAATATGGCGTGACTGCCTGCGAAAAGAATTCCGAGGTGCTGAGTCACTGTAAATATGTATTCCTTGCAGTCAAGCCGCAGGGAATGGATGCCGTGCTTGCAGATATTGCCGGTTCGGTGACTGCTGAAACGGTTCTGATCTCCATTGCGGCAGGTCTGGACGGCGACTACTTCAAGGCGCGCACTGATATCAACGCAAAGGTCGTTCTGGTGATGCCGAATACACCGCTTCTTTTGGGAGAGGGCGCATCTGCGCTGGCACAGGTTGCACCGACAACGGATGAAGAATTTGCATTCGTAAAGTCGCTGTTTGATGCCTGCGGTGTGACAGCAGTTGTGCCGGAGAACAAAATGAAGGAGATCATTGCAGTCAACGGCAGCAGCCCGGCGTTCATCTATCTGTTCGCTAAGGGGTTCATCGACTATGCTGATTCCGTCGGCATTGATGCAGACGCAGCAAAGACGCTGTTTTGCAAGACGCTGATCGGTTCTGCCAAAATGATGACCGACAGCGGATATTCGGTTGACGAGCTGATTAAAATGGTATCCTCGCCCGGCGGTACAACACTTGCAGGACTGGGTGCATACTATGACGGAAATCTGAACGACGTAACTGCGGACGCGTGCAAAAGATGTACCGGCCGTGCATATGAACTTGCACAGGCATAATTGCGCGAGAGAATGCATATCCTTTGAAAAACGGCGTTTGCCGCAGAGGAGGATGTGCAATGACACAAATTCGGACAGGCTATTCAGACAAGGACAAGCGGCAGCTGATCTGCCGCCGCTTGTTTTATCTGCTGCTTTTCGGTGTGATGATCGGGGCTGTATTGTGGCTGCGTGCGCCTGAGATCGCCGCGTCTGCGGTGATGCAGCAGGGCTTTGACGAACCGATTGGAGAGCGGAGTCTGCTGGCTGTGTTCTGGGGAAGCTTCAGCGCAACGGCAGTTCTGCTGCTGGTTTCCTTTTTACTAGGATTTTTTGCGGTCGGACAGCCGTTTGCGCTGTCTGTTCTGCTGCTGCGCGGCGCGGCACTCGGCTGTGCGGTGGGAAGTACATATTCCGTGTATGGCATACGGGGTTTGCCGATGGTTTTGTTTTTACAGCTTCCGCACGCGGCCGTGACATCGCTGCTGCTGATTCTGGCGGTACGCGAAACGCTGACGCTGTCTACGCAGTTTTTCCGTTTCGCCGTCTGCGATTGCGAACGGGATGGCGTGCGTGATGGATGCAGATATTATCTGCTCCGCTATCTGGTGAGA
>SVNN01000146.1 GCA_015066905.1 Ruminococcus sp. | reverse complement strand
CTTGAAGGTGAATACTACTACACAGTCTTCGGGCATACAGCCATTGACGATATTGCTCTCACCGATGAAGTCCGCAACAAAGGCATTCACAGGCTCGTTATAAATGTCAGTCGGGGAGCCGATCTGCTGAATGATACCATTGTTCATGACAACCACGGTATCCGACATTGTCAGCGCCTCTTCCTGGTCGTGGGTGACATATACAAATGTCAGCTCCAGTGCCTGCTGGATCTTGCGCAGCTCGGTCTGCATCTCCTTGCGCAGCTTGAGATCGAGTGCACCGAGCGGTTCGTCCAGAAGGAGTACCTTCGGGTGATTGACCAGTGCTCTTGCGATTGCAACACGCTGCTGCTGACCGCCCGAAAGACGGTTGACCGAGCGTTTTTCAAATCCCTTGAGGTTCACAAGTTCCAGCATCTCACCGACGCGCTTGACGATTTCCTTTTCGGATGCTTTTTTTACGCGGAGTCCGAACGCGATATTTTCGTATACGTTCAGATGCGGAAACAGGGCATAACGCTGGAAAACGGTGTTGACATTCCGCTTGTGGGGCGGCATTCCGTTGATGCGCTTTCCTTCGAAGAATACATCACCGCTGGTCGGCTCCAGAAATCCTGCGATAATACGCAGTGTGGTGGTCTTTCCACATCCGGAAGGCCCTAAGAAGGTCACAAACTCCTTATCCTTGATATCCAGACTGATATTTTTAAGGATACGCTCTCCGTCCTCAAATTCTACAACAAGATTTTTCAGGCTGACAATGTTCTCCATTTCACACGTTCCTTTCGATTTTGAAATCGGGACAATGCATACATGAAACATTATAAAGTATATGGGCGAAAAAGTCAATAAAAAACCGAATTTTGCAGAATTAATTATCCGGTGGGGGATCGCAGGGGATCAATTCCACAGAATATCCTGCGCCTCTTCCGCTTGTAAGATAGTGCAGCCACACCGGCGCTGCGTGATGCAGACTGATTTTCAGAATCCGTCCAGGATATACGGTGATCTGTTCTGTGACGGCTTCACAGAGCCGGGGATTCGCCTGTCTGAGATCCAGAACGCTTTTGACATATTCCATACTGGTGTCGATTGTTCGCAAAGGATCTGTTGTGTCAGGCGTCGCCTGCTGCTCTAACGTAAGGAGCTGTGTGTTGTAAAGCTGATTTTGCCGCTGATAATCCTGCGGCAGGATGATGCCTTCCAGAAAGCAATCCAGAAGGCGTTGTTTCTTTTCCAAAAGCCGGTTTCTTCTTTGTGTGCAGGTTCGCGAAGCAGATCCGGATTTAAGCAAAACGGCATGCAGTTCCGTGCGGATAGAATCGAGCAAAGCAGGGCGGTCAAAAGGGATCTGTCTGAGAAGATATGTGACGCTTGCCAGTAAGACCTGATCGTTCACCGACGGAATATCGCAGCCGATCTGTGAGCCAGTGCTGTCTAGTTTTGCCCGGCCATGCTTTGCTGCTGCGGCACATCGCCAAGCGTGATAGGTTGATGCATCTGTGAGGTGTTTGGTGCGGCTGATAAAGCGTTCACCACATACCCCGCAGACGATTTTACCGCTGCACCAGTAACGACAGCTGTGCCGCGATTTCTGATCGTCAGACAGCGCTCTGTCTGCAAGGATCGCCTGCGCTCTGTCCCATATATCGCGGTCTATAATCGGTTCGTGGTGATCTCTGAGCCAGATCTTTTCTTCCGCACCGCGGTTATATTTCTTGCTGTGTGTCAGATAATCGGGCGTATAGGTCTTTTTCTGGCAAAGATCACCCACATACTTTTCATTACGAAGTACTCTGAGAATCACTGTGTTGCTCCACGTTTTGACACGATAGGGGAGGATCCCAGCTTCCAGCAATTCTCTTGCGATGATATGCGTACCCTTGTTTTCATTGACATACTTATGGAATATCAGCCTGACAATCTCAGCGCCTTCCGGATTCACTTTCATTTTCCCGTTCTGGATGTCATATCCAAGCATGCTTGTGCCAAACACCACACCCTGCTCCATACGTCGTTTTTGTCCCCATTTGACGCGCTCTGAAGTTTTGCGGCTTTCTTCCTGCGCGATGCTTGCCATAATTGTCAGGCGCAGCTCGCCGTCCGGATCCAGTGTATTGATATTGTCGTTGATGAATAATACGCCTACTCCACGCTGCTTCAGCTCTCTTGTGTATGAAAGTGTATCAACCGTATTACGGGCAAATCTGCTCACTTCTTTTGTGACAATCAATTGAATTTTTCCGGCATTTACATCGTTCATCATACGCTGGAAGCCCTCACGATGTCTGGTAGAAGTACCGCTGACGCCTTCGTCGTAGTATATCTCTGTCAAATTCCAATCCTCTGACTGTTCTATGTACGCAGAAAAATATCTGCGCTGACTCTCGAGAGAACTGAGTTGTTCTTCTTTATCCGTTGATACGCGGCAATATGCCGCAACGTTTATTGACATTTGCGTTTTGTCCCATTTCTTTGCATCAGGCACATCAGAAAATGCTCATGGATCAGCCTTTGTGCGTACAGGCTTTGATAGATTCCGTTTCTGATCAGTTTCTGTAATGCATCCGCGTTTTTAATCTGTACTTGAACCAGTTGCGTGTTATCGTTCATTTGATCCGCTCCTTTCATCTTATCTTATGATGATGCCCGGCGGAATGTGCAGATTCGCTACAAAGTTCGGCACAGAAGAACTTGCTCATGTGGAAATGATCTCTGCAATTCTGTATCAGCTGACAAAGAATCTGTCAATGGATGAGATCAAGGCGAGTGGGTTCGACACCTACTTCGTAGACCATACGACCGGTATTTATCCGATTGCTGCATCCGGTGCACCTTTTACTGCGACATATTTCCAGTCAAAAGGTGATGTGATCACCGATCTGCATGAGAATCTTGCGGCTGAACAGAAAGCACGCACGACCTACGATAATATCCTCCGTCTTGCGGATGATTATGACGTACGTGATCCGATTATGTTCCTCCGCCAGAGAGAACTTGTGCATTTTCAGCGATTCGGCGAAGGCCTCCGCCTTGCACAGGATCGTCTGAACGCCAAGAACTTTTATACCTGCAATCCGTCGTTTGACAAGCGCTGCGGACGCTGATATCATTCAATCTGACAGCCTCCATACCTTGGGGGCTGTCTTTTTAAATAAATACGCCTAGAAGTTGTGGGCAATTTTAGATAAAAAAGAGAATTTGAAAAAATGAAATGAAACGCGAGAAATCAAGAGAGAATGAGCATAACGGAGAGAAATCAAGAGAATGAGTGATATAAATTAAATTTTCGGCAATTTGCCAATTGACTTCGGCAGGAAAATCCAGTATAATAATTCTCGTACTGTTCGGGACAGCCCTTGCAGAACTTGCGATCTGCATGGTCTGAACGGGAATTACCCACCCGATACCCGGATATCAAACACTATTTATGGAGGAAACAAGATTATGTCTACGACGATGCCGAATGTTAAAGAAATTCAGCGCACTTGGTATATTCTGGACGCTGCAGGCAAGCCGCTCGGCCGTGTTGCTGCTCAGGCTGCTGCAATTCTCAGAGGTAAGAACAAGCCCACTTTCGCGCCCAACGTTGATTGCGGTGACCACGTAATCATCATCAACTGCGATCAGGCAGTTCTCACCGGTAAGAAGCTGGAGCAGAAGTACTACTACTGGCACACCGGTTGGATCGGTGGTCTGAAGAAGATTCAGTACAAGGATATGATGGAGAACAATGCTGACCGCGCTATGTATATCGCAGTAAACGGCATGCTCCCGAACAACACACTTGGCCGCGCAGCTCTCAAGCGTCTGCGTGTTTACAAGGGTGCAGAACACAAGAATGCGGCTCAGAAGCCCGTTCCGTTTGAATTTTAAGGGAGGTGCTCACGATGTACGAATCTAAGGTGAAATTTTTCTATGGCACAGGCAGAAGAAAGCACTCTGTTGCTCGTGTTCGCCTGTATCCCGGTACCGGTAATGTTACCATCAACAACAGAAACATCGACGAGTACTTCGGTCTTGATACACT
>SVNN01000145.1 GCA_015066905.1 Ruminococcus sp. | reverse complement strand
TGGCGCCGCATCTGATTTTCAAAAAGGAGAGTTACCCTTATGTCCGACAGCATCCAAAAGCCGCCGCGCACACTGGATCCGTTTGATAATCCGACCGAATGTCACGACTATAACACGGATTACAGTGATATTGTTCCGCAGATCGTCCTGCCGGAATATACCCCGCCTGTCATCCCCACCGCCGAAGAAACCAAAAAGATCCGCAAGAGCTATAATATTGCGGGCGGCGGGCTGCTGCTGCATCTTGTCGCAACGCAGATGCTCGCGACTCTCGCCTATCTGATCGTTTCGCTGCTCCTCGGATTTTTCGACGGACGCCGCGGAGAACTGCCGGGTAATTACGCCCAGCTGCAGGAACAATATATCAACGACTCTTCGATCATGATGGCAATTCAGCTGATCATCCTTACGATCGCCAATCCGCTGATCGCGCTGATCGGCTGCAAAATGGCGCATATCAAACCACAGACGCTGTTTCGTCCGCTGAAGATCTCCGTCGGCTCTATGCTGCGCTATATCGGCGTCGGACTCTTTCTGCAGACCGTTGCCGCAATGCTGGCAATGCTCGCAGAACAGCTCTGCACCGGCATCGGCATCGAACCGTATGAAGCAGATTTCTCCACAGGCACCGATCCGCTGAAAATCGCGGCAACCGTGTTCTGTACCTGCATCATTGCTCCGCTGACCGAGGAGCTGCTCTACCGCGGCTTCTTTATGAAGGCAATGTCCCGCGTCAGCCAGCGCTTTGCAATCTTCACAAGCGCACTCTTCTTCGGAATTGTCCACGAAAACCTCTCGCAGTTCATTCTTGCGTTTTTACTCGGCATCCTGCTGGGGTATGTTACCACCAAATATAATTCCCTGATCCCCGCAATGGTGATCCACTTCACCGTCAACGCCTACTCGATGACAATCTCGCTGCTGTATGAGTTCAACGAAACCGCAGGAAATGTCTTCTCCACAATCACAATGCTGATGATCCTTCTCGGCGGCGCTGCACTCTTCATCTTCACCTGCGTAATCGAGCGCCTGCCCGACAACACGCCGCACCAGAGCATCCGCAGCGGCCGGATCGCCGTGACCTCCTGGTCGCTGATTCTGACCGCCGTACTGCACATCACGTTTGCAGTCATCTACTGTCTGTAACCGTGCTTTCTGAAAGGAGCAAGCTTTCATGACACCCTACGTTTCCCTCAAACAGGTATGCAAACGCTATCAGATGGGTGAGGTGGAGATTACCGCCTCAGACAACGTCACCTTTGACATCAACAAGGGCGAATTCGTCGTGATCGTCGGTCCGTCGGGCGCCGGAAAGACCACCGTCCTGAATATGCTCGGCGGCATGGACACCTGCGACTCCGGAGAGATTCTGGTGGACGGCACCGACATCTCCAGGCTGAGCAAGCGGGAGATCACAGCATACCGACGCTATGACATCGGCTTTGTGTTCCAGTTTTATAATCTCGTCCAGAATCTCACCGCACTGGAGAATGTAGAGCTTGCCTCGCAGATCTGCCGTGAAAGTGCGGATGCCGCTGAAACCCTCCGCAAGGTGGGACTCGGCGACCGGCTTCGCAGCTTCCCCGCCCAGCTTTCCGGCGGTGAGCAACAGCGTGTGGCGATCGCCCGTGCGCTGGCAAAGAAGCCCAAACTCCTGCTTTGCGACGAACCGACCGGCGCGCTGGACTACAACACCGGTAAAACCATCCTCAAGCTGCTGCAGGATACCTGCCGCAACGATGGCATGACGGTGATCGTCATCACGCACAACTCGGCAATTGCGCCGATGGCAGACCGCGTGATCCGCATCAAGAACAGCACTGTACACCGGATCACCGAAAACCCGCATCCGACCTCTGTGGACGAGATTGAGTGGTGAGCCGCATGAACAGAACCTTACTGAAAAATACACTGCGGACCGTCAATCGTTCCCGCGGACGTTTTCTCGCTATTTTTGGCATTATCGCAATCGGCAGCGGTTTCTATTCCGGCGTCAAGGTGACGGCTCCGGATATGAAGCTGACTGCCGATCACTACTACAAGGACACCCAGCTCGCCGACCTGCGCGTCAACTCCACCATCGGCTTTTCGGAGTCGGAGATTGCAGCACTCCGCGCGCGAGACGGCATCCGCGGTCTGTACGCCGGCTATTCCACCGAATGCTTCATCCCTTTTGACGAATCCGCAACGGATATCGTCAAGGTCTATTCCGCCGATTTCACATCCGCGGCGGAACGATCAGATGACGCAGTCAACATTCCTGTACTGCGCGAAGGCCGCTATCCCGAACAGGCAAACGAATGTCTGATCGAACTCAGCACGCCCGGCGACTATCAGATCGGCGACACGATCACCCTGCTGGATGGAAGCAAAGACGCGCCGCTGTCCGATACGCTCTGTGAGGATACCTTTACAGTCGTGGGCGTTGCGGATTATTCGCTCTATGGAAGCTTTGAGCGCGGCACTGCCTCAATCGGAAACGGCGTGGTCGGCAGTTTTCTGCTCGTACATGAAGACGCATTCTGTCTGGAGGTCAGGACAGACATTTTCCTGACGCTGGATGAAACACGAGATCTTGACGCTTTCAGCGACGAATATGACAACGTCGTAACGGCATATGCCGATCTGCTCTCTGAAGATGCCAAAGGCATCTATACCGTGCGTATCGACGAGATCCGTGCGGATGCGGAAGAAGAAATTGCGGACGCACAGCAGCAGATCGACGATGGCGAACAGGAATATCTCGACGGCAAACAGGAGTTTGAAAGTGAGATCCAAAAAGCTGAAAAGGAACTCAAGGACGCGCAGCAGCAGATTGCAGACGGCAAAGAAGAGCTTGCACAGGGCCGCAAAGAATATGAAGACGGCATAAAAGCATATGCCGATGCAGAAGCGGAGCTAAGCGAACAGTCTGCCCTGCTTACATCGCAGAAGAAGGAGCTGACAGCTTCACAGGAAGCGCTTGCATCCGCACAGAAACTCGGCAAAACACTGCAGAGTGCGATTTCTTCGTTTCAGTATGCCTGCGCGCTGCCGCCGTATGATGACACCACTGCACAGCTGATCAGTGCCTCGGAGGTGCTCGACAGCAATGCGTTCCAGTTTTCTGATACCTTCGCAGCCTATATCTCCGCCCCCGTCGGATCAGAAGAAAAAATACGGTACTACAACATCCTCTGGGCAGCAATCGGCAATTATACGACCGAACTGGAATCCCAGCAGACCGCGCTGGATCTCGCTGCGGCGCAGCTTGCCGCAGGAGAACGGGAGCTGCTGACCGCACAGCAGAAGCTGGAGCAGACCGCTGTGACGCTGCAGGATGCCGCACTTGCGCTGGAGGAAAATGAAATCCTTCTGGCAGACAGCGAACGGGAACTCGAAGAAGGCAGACAGACACTGGAACAGGAACGTGCTGACGGTGAAGCGGCACTGAAGGATGCAAGACAGGAGCTGGATGAGGCAATCGAATCACTTGCAGATGCCAGACAGGAACTCGACGAACTGGAGGATTCCGTTTCGTGGTATGTCCTCGACCGCAGCTATAATCCGGGATATGACAGCTTTGAAGAAGACGCAGAACGCGTAGATTCCATCGCCGCTGTATTCCCGATCTTCTTCATTCTCGTAGCAGCACTCGTCTGTCTCACCACCATGACGCGTATGGTAGAGGAACAGCGTACCGAACTCGGCACACTCAAGGCACTGGGATACAGCCGCGTCACCATTATGCTGCAATATATCCTCTATTCCGCGGCGGCAAGCATACTCGGTGTCACCGTCGGTATGCTCATCTGCACCAATATATTTCCGCGCGCGATATTCACCGCCTACAAGCTGATGTACAACTACCCTGATGTAGAATGCCCCTGGCGCTGGGACTACTTCTTCGGCTGTCTTGGCGTTTCCTTGCTCTGCACAGGCGTTTCGGCACTCTGTGCCTGCGGCAGAGAGCTGCTTTCTGTCCCTGCACAGCTGATGCGACCCCGTCCGCCCAAAAATGGCAAGCGCGTACTGCTTGAGCAAGTCGGCTTTCTCTGGAAT
>SVNN01000144.1 GCA_015066905.1 Ruminococcus sp. | reverse complement strand
CTGATCTGCTGCTGATTGACGAAAAACAACGATATGAACTGAATCTTCCGGCTTTACTTGTCTCTGTTCCGAAGGGGCTGCCGGATATCAGTTTGCAATAAATAGATAGGAGTGTATAAATTTATGAGTATTACCACCTACCCTCTCAATGTTGCGTATGAAAAAGCAGGTCTTCCGGGTAAGGACCTCAACCCGACTCTGACTGCTGTTACGCTGGATTTCACTGAAGAAATCGGCATCAAAAAACGTACTGCATTGATCATCTGTCCAGGCGGCGGATATGATTATTGCTCTGCACGCGAGGCTGAGCCTGTTGCAATGCGCTTTGCAGGATACAGCGTACAGTCCTTTGTGCTGCGTTACAGCTGTGTGAAGAAGCCGTTCCCGACCGCAATGCTGGAACTGGCTGCTGCTGTTGCTTTTGTACGTGAAAATGCTGAAAAATTTGATATCAATCCGGATCGGATTCTGATTGCAGGCTTCTCCGCAGGCGGTCACCTTGCCGCAAGTCTGGGTGTATTCTGGAATTCTGACATCATTCGAGCAGTATATCCTGATACCGCCGTCTGCCGTCCAAATGGCATGATCCTGTCCTATCCTGTTATCAAGAGCGGTGCGTTCAGCCACGAGGGCAGTATCGCAAATCTGATCGGTGATACGCCGTCGCAGGAAAAAATGGATCTCGTATCCCTCGAAAAACAGGTTTCCGCCGATACACCGCCGACCTTCCTCTGGCACTGTGCGGATGATGGCTGCGTACCGGTTCAGAATGCACTGGTGATGATGGAGGCACTTTCTGCGCACCAGGTTTCGTATGAAGCGCACATCTTCCCGTTCGGCGGACACGGTCTTTCTTTTGCTGATGAAACCACCGCGATGGGTCCGTGGAACATCAATGCTGATGCAGCCGGCTGGTTTGCGATGGCAATCCGCTGGATTGAGCGTCTGTTTCCGAAGGCTGAATGAGTACTCCGAAACAGAAATCGCGCGCCGAACTGATCTTGCTTCACGTGATTCTGATCGGCACGATCGTAGGCAGTCTGACCGTAATCAACTTCATTTTCGGCGGTGTCTGTCCACTGCGGATGATATTCGGGATCCCATGTCCGTTCTGTGGTATGACGCGTGCACATCTTGCTTTTCTCAAGCTAAATTGCGCTGAAGCATTTTCTGAGCATCCGCTCTTTCTTTTCGGTTTTCCTTATCTTTTTTTGCTGTTTCATCCCTCAATTTTCCGTGGAAAATGGTCGAAAATCCGAAAAATAATGTTGGTGATTCTTACTTTATTGTTTATAATCACGTATTTTCTCCGTTTGTTCAGTTTATGGATTGACTTTAAATAGTCAATGTGTTATAATGTACCGCGTCGGGCGACAAAATTCGACTTTGTTGCCATAATTACGGATGTCCTTTCCGAAGAAAAAGGACGTGCAATGTTTCATTGCAGAAAAGGAGAAATATCATGAAGCGCTTTGAATTTCTTATGACATTCATCCTCTCTTACGTTACCTGCGGTATCTACGGTATGTACATGTTCTATGTAATGACCGAGACCAACAACCAGATCGCTCGTAACCGCGGTGTAGCTGAGATCTCCGGCTTCATCAAGGCTGTTCTGCTCGGATGCGTTACCTGTGGTATCTACACCATCTACTGGCAGTACAAGTTCGCTGAGCAGCAGGTTGCAATCGCAAAGGCAAGCGGCGTTCAGCCCCAGCCGACCGACAGCCCGATTGTTCTGTTCCTCATCAACTACGTTCCGGTTTACAGCTTCTACGTTCTCTGCGACAACTACAACCGCACTGTTGACGCGCAGTAATTCCTACCATTGCAAAAAGCACTCTGTATTCACTTACAGAGTGCTTTTTTTCGTTCAATCCGCTTCCACTCCAGCACAAGCATCGCTGACATCATCACCAGTACCACGCTCAGCATCGGATGTTCTGACCGTGCTGCATGAAAACTACCGCTGACAACCGGTTTGGTATAATCATGCAACACAATGGGTGTGAGCACATGGCAGATCAGAAACGAGCCGATTGCCGCGAATAACCTTGCTGCAAGAAACGATTGGATATGCAGACAATCGCCGCCCAGACTGCACAGCTGAAACAGAACACAGATTCCGCCGAATGCGGTCAAGGAAGCAATCAGTGGAATCAGCAGCGTCTGATACCGCGGGAATGAAATAACCTGTGATATTTCAGTGAACGCGGCGATCAGCACACGTACTTCACCACGCGGCAAAACCGGCATCGCTGCAGTCAGCAGTACCTTCATCATCAGCATCAATGCACAGATCTGAAACAGATTCACCGACGCCTTTCTTGTTCCTGTGATAAGCGCCTCTGAAAATGGCAGTGCACAGCCTGATCGTTTTGTTTCCTCTGAAACGGGGTTCCGCAAAACAATCGCCAGCAACAGATTCATCCCCACGTTTGCGCCATAGATCAGCCACCCAGCAACGGGTTCTCCATATATCCCGATCCCGATCAATGACACTGTAAAAGCAGGTCCTGCACCAAAACAAAACAGACTCATCCGTCTTGCACGCGCTTTACAGATCGCTCCGCTTTTCACAGCAGACGACAACATCGAAAGCCCGACCGGATAACCGGCAAACTGACTGATCAGAAATACTGCTGACTCCGCGTCCGTCATATGGAAGATGTGACGCGCAACGCCGCGAAACGGAATCCCGATAAGTTGATATAGGCCGCTTCGTACCAGAATCTCAGATATCGCCATCAGTGCGAACAGCGACGGAATCATATGCTCTGTACAGGTCATCAGCCCATCGCGGACTGCATCAGAAAACATACCCGGATCCTGCAGAATCCGCCCTGTGACCAGCAGTATTACGAGCAATGTACATATTTTTTTCAGATACTCCAACAACAATCCCTCCCGTCCGATTTTATGCACCCTTTCCTTGTCTTATTACGATGCGATCCTGCATATAATCCATTGAGGTGATCTGATTTGGACAAAGGCAAAATCGCAGCCGCACGTGAGCTGTTCTACATGAATACGAGCATACAGATTCTGGATAACACAACGGTAATTACCGAGCAGTATACACGACTGCTGGAGATCAATGAGCTTCTGGTGCGCCTGATTACAGGAAATCTGCTTCTCTCTGTCTGGGGAAATTCACTCAGCGTGACCGACCTGAAGGCAGGCGGCGTGCGCATCACAGGAACCATCACATCCCTTGAATTACTTCCTCGCAAAGGCGGGTGTTGAGATGGGTGCACAGATCTGGATCTGCATCGAGGGAGATGCACTGGTGCCGTTTCTGAATGAACTCCGCGTCAGAAAAATCTTTTGCAAAGGACAGCGGTGCAGCAGCAACCGACTCCGCGCCCGTATTCATGCAGGTCAGCTCCATGCGCTGGATCAGCTTGCAGCTGAGTATCATCTGGCTGTTACCGTGGAACGTAAAAAAGGGCTTCGCTTTCATTTCTATCGTGTAAAATATCGGTTCGGACTGATCGGTGGTCTGCTGCTGTTTACAGCGATTCTGTTTTATTTTTCAAACACAATTGTTTCTATTGAAATCAACGGAAACGAAACCATCCCAACTGCAGCAATGGAAGACGCACTGGCTGAGGTGGGAATCGAACGCGGCGCATTTTTGCCTGCACTGAATCTGCGAAACTGCGAACTGGATGTCCGATTACTGATTCCTGAGCTGAACTGGGTCGGAATTCGTCACACAAATGGCAGAGTCGTTGTTGATCTTACAGAAGCGACCAGACCGCCGCAAAAAATTGCCGACCATATTCCGACGAATCTGATCGCCACCAAAACAGCATATCTCGAGTCGGTGCAGTGCTATGACGGAGATATCATCCACAACACAGGTGATACCGTAAAGGCAGGCGACCTGATCCTCAGCGGAATCCGCACTGATGAACGCGGCAATATCACACTGCATCATGCGGATGGAGTTGCAATCGGTGTATATCGTGAAACGGCGGATCTCTTTCAGCCTTATGTGGAAGAGCTGCGGAAAAATGGCGATGCAATCCACAGCACGGATCTTCTGTTTTTCGGCCGACATATCGCTCTGCCTGGATCGGATCCCATGACGCAGGAT
>SVNN01000143.1 GCA_015066905.1 Ruminococcus sp. | reverse complement strand
AACGCACTGGCGGTTCTACATCCGGCTGTGCGCCATATACGGCATTTTCTCGGAATCCGACCGGATTCGACTTGGCGCCGCCGCTGATATACACGCGTCTTACGAATGCACCGACAAAGGCGATCTCGCCGTAAAGATATGTACCCGCGCGGATGATTCCTGTGCTGATCCGCAGTCTTGTTCTGCCGGGCGGGAGTGTTTCCTCGTCCACGCGCAGATCATATACCGCAGGCTCAACCTGTGTTTCACATGCGAATTCTGCGTCGAGATAAAAGTCATTCGTGCGGTCGGCAGGAAATTCACCGAGCGCAATCAGCTTCGGGAGCGAAACACTGTCCTCTGCGCCGAATCCGCGTACTGCACCAAGAACAGAAACGCGCTCTGCTGTCGTATCCCCTGTTCTGGAGAGGATTGCAACCGCTTCGCCGTTGGCATTATTTCCCGTTACATCAACGCGCAGCTCACGCAGCACAACGCCCTGCGCGTCCACGGTCAGCACAGGACCATGTTCCGCCCAGAGCGTGGCATTAACGCCCGTCACCGTGCAGCGTTTTGTGATATGAAACGGGCCTTCAAATTCACCGGCGGGGAGAGAAATATGCTCACCCTCCGCCGCGCGGTCAAAAAGCGCTTGAATGGTCTGATCCAAACCGGAAGCCTCCTTATCGAATCTGTGGGAATGCGGCATCGCCGCGGATCGTATTCAGCCACTGGGGAAACTGGCTCAGCAGTCTGTCGTACAGGGTATCATTCGGCACGCGCTGGAAATCGTCGAGCGCGAAAAATCCTGCATTATCGACATATCTCCCCTGCATTGCGTCGAGTCGCTGCAAAACACCGTAATTCTTTCCGCCGACGCCCACGAACTGCCAGAAGATCGGCAGTCTGGAGGAGTCTGTCAGCAGATTTTTAATGTCGCGCTCCAGCTTGATGTCGCCGTCCGTGATGAAGATGACATATGCAGGCAGATCGGAGTTCCGATATTCGTCGATGACCTGCCGCATCACATCCGGCTCGTTATTTCCGTAGCCGAGATCGAACATTGTCTGTTCAAACGGCATCGGCACGGCGAATTCAAAATTCTTCATCGTGACCGCAGGCATCCGACGCGGCAAAGAGCCATACAGCCAGAAATCCAGCGATCCGTCGTTATCAAACTGTACCGCCAGCGGGAGCATTTTTTTGACGATCGACTGTACGGTGCCGTCTTTATACCGCTGCATCATCGACCCCGACATATCCAGGACGAGGGCGACGCGTGCGGTCGTATCGTTGAGTTTTTTCTTTTCAAGCACAATCTGAATCGGCTTTGCCAACGAGATGAGCTTCGGTTCTGCGGAAAGCTTCTTTTCCAGAGAGATTTTCTTTCCTGTGGGATTTGCTCCGACAGGCGTCGGCGCAGGCGCACCGAGATCCTCCAGTACAGGCGGTGTGATCGGTTGGATCATATCCATTCCCGATGTCCGGGGAGCAGGTGTCGGTGCTGATGCAGGTGCCGGCATCGGAGCAGGTGCGGCATCCGCTTCCTCGCCGCCGTAGGCTTTGAGGAGATCAGAGAGTCCGCCGTTGAAGCCGGATGCAACCGCGCACAGCCGCCAGACGTCCTTGCGGTAGATCTCCACCGCGACGATCGCGCGCTCGCTGGAAAAATCCGCACCTGTCAGAGGCAGACAGATCGGTTCTGCACCTGCCTGTTCCACTGCAACCACACAGCTGCGGAGCGAGGACATCGTTTCTGTGCCGTCAATACTGATCGTGAACACCAGCTTTGTGATTGTCATCGGCAGTGCGTCAAGCGACATGGTAAACACTGTTTTCACCGCGTCTGCGTGCATCGTGATCTCCCGGTCCGGCGAGGCAGTCTGATTATAAAAGACCATATAGCGGTCGTCAGAGAGCTTGTCGTTCTGATCCACACCAAAACAGCTGATGTCATATTCTGCAGTTCCGTCCACGGAGATGCGGAGATTCATCGGCTCGCTGACGCGGAATGAATCCGTGAGTCTGAGCCGCGTGCCGCGCGAAATGTTCATAGCAATTCCCCTCTGTTTTCTTTATTTATGACCCGCGCGCCAGCGCATACCCCAGCCGTGTGCGCGGTCCATCGGCTCCTGATCGGTATAGAACTGGACCAGCTTTTCTACGCCGAAGGAGTTCTGTCCCGTGCTGTCGAACAGTGCGATACAGCAAAGCGGAAGTCCTGTATTATATTCGTCCATATGTATGATGAAATCAGGCGAGCCGGGGCATTTCACCGTGACCACGCCGTCTACCTGTTTCCAGTTTGCAACGCCCTCATAGATGAAGGTATACACCAGAATGCGGCGGATCTCCGACATATGCGCGCCGCTGATGCGGAGGGTCTCTCCTGCGGCATTTGCACCCGTGCGGTCATCTCCGTCGAGCGCGATGAACGGCGGCTGATACAGACTGCCGAATCGGTTGCCGAGCGCCTGAATACAGCCCTTGCGGCCGTCCTTGAGTTCATACAGACACGCAAGGTCGAGGTCGATTCCGCTCTGCAGCGAGAAAAATCCGCGTTTTTTCTGATTCCAGTTGAGGTTGATGATGATATCGCCCTGTACGCGATCATCCTTTTTCAGATTCACGCGCTTGCCCTTGGTGAGGATGACGGGGCCGTTTGAGATCGGCGCAGGTGTATCCTGCAAAACCGGCTTCGGCGGAACATCCTGCATAACCGGCTTCGGAACCGGTGCAGGGATGGGTATTGGCGCAGGCGTGGGTGCAGGGGTCGGTGCCGGAGCAGGGGTGTGGATCTCCTCTCCGCCGTAGGCCTTGAGCAGATCGGGCAGACCGCCGTTAAAGCCTGCGGCGATTGCAGCCATGCGCCAGACATCTTTTTTATAGATCTCTACCGCGACGATCGCGCGTTCCTTGGAAAAATCCGCACCTGTCAGGGACAGTGTGAGCGTCTCTCTGGCGGGCTGATCGACTGTGATCATACCGCTGCGGAGCGAGGACATGGTCGTGGTGCCGTCGATGCTGATCGTGAATACCAGCTTCTGCACTGTGGCGGGAAGCTGGGAGAGCGCACAGGTGAAAAAGGTCTGTGTGCCGGCCGACTGCATCGTGATCTCCTGTGCGGGAGAGCTGGGCTGATTATAAAAGACCATATAGCGGTCGTCGGAGAGTTTTCCTGCGGCATCTACGCCAAAGCAGGTGACATCATACACGGCGTTACCATCGACGGCAACACGGACAGTGATTGGTGAAGTCGGATCGAGATATTGGTCGAGCTTGACTCGCATTCCTTTTTGTAAATCCATATGTATTGTTGTAATCCGTGGTAAAACCGCGTATTACCCTCCCTCCAAAAAATTAGACCGGAGCCGCCCGAAGTGGACGGCTCCGGAATTTGATATCTTCAGATAATCAGACGTTTACGCCGAAGCTGCGGCAGAGCGCTGCCAGACCGCCCTGATAGCCTGCGCCGACTGCGTTGAACTTCCAGTCGCCGCCGTGGCGGTAGATTTCGCAGACAACGAGCGCGGTTTCAATCGAGAATTCTTCCACGAGGTCAAAGCGGAGCTGCTCTGTGCCATTGGCATCATTCTCGTTTGCGATCTTTGCAACGCGGACATATGCGTTGGAGACCTGTCCGAAATTCTGCTTGCGGATCTCAGCGTCGTAGATGGTAACGGTGATCGCAATCTTCTCAACATCTGCAGGGATCTTGGAGAAGTCGATGAAGATTACCTCGTCGTCGCCGTCGCCCTCACCGGTGAGGTTATCACCTGTGTGACGAACAGAGCCGTCTACGCTCTTGAGGTTGCCGTAGAAGATGAAATCCTGATCAGAACGGACCTTGCCGTTTGCGCCGAGCAGGAATGCGGAAGCGTCGAGGTCGAAATCAGCGCCGCCGTCATATTTGTTGGTGTCCCAGCCGAGACCGATGAGTGCCATGGTCATGCCCTTGTCGAGGCTGACGCGCTGGCCCTTGGAAAGATTTACGCCCATTTTAAGTATCCTCCTGTCAGATAGATTTGGTGGAATCAGCGATATTTTGCCGACAGCGTCTTGAGGCTTGTATCCTTGGTGCCGTCGCCGATCGCATTGAACTTCCACGCACCGTTGTAGATCGGAAGAG
>SVNN01000013.1 GCA_015066905.1 Ruminococcus sp. | reverse complement strand
TCGCCAAATACTTCCCTGTGGATTATGACGAAGCCGGCTCTATCGGCAAGCGTTACCGCCGTCAGGATGAGATCGGCACCCCGTTCTGCGTGACTGTTGACTTCGAGACAATCGAAAGCGACAACTGCGTTACAATCCGTGACCGTGACACCATGCAGCAGGAGCGCGTTGCAATCGACAACCTCGTTGCATATCTCCAGGAAAAGTGCGCGTTCTGATCAGATCATAATTATATGTAACCAGCGTCGGGGGATGAGCTGCTGCTCTCCGCCGACGTTTTTTGTCAGGAAGAAAAATCCTCCGCCAGTGCACGAAGCTCCGCCTCCGACGAAACATATATCCCTGCCGCAAGCGCTGCTCTGTCGCATTCCGGCAAACAGGAAAGCTCCGCCTCTACGCAGGCAAAGGGCATTTCCTCCCCCGCGCGGAACAGTCCCAGTCCGACTCCGTAGCTTCGCAGGACATATTCCGACGCCTCGGCAGATACTGCAGGTTCATTCTTGATCTGCTGTCCCACTTCGCTCACTTTTAATACACGGCGCTCCGTCACCGTCTGCTCTGTACCGAATACCGCAACTGCCGCGATTGTCAGCAGCAGCGCAGAAACGACCACCCCGGTCAGAATTCCGATTCCGCTTGCTTTCAACTTCTCCGCCCCTTTCCGCTTTCTTTCATGAGGATTCCCAACGAATCGGTTTTTTATTCAGAATCTGCGAACTTTTTTCAAATCACCCCTTAACAAACAGAAAAAACTATGATATAATAAGAAGAGGTTTATCCATTTCCCTGAAAGGAGCGTTTACAACAATATGGCACAGCCTGTCAGAAAGCAAAAAGACGGGACAACCCGTAAAAAACATACAGCCGGCACAAAACGCACACCGCGGAAGCGTCCGCCGCTGGCACTGCGGATCGCCGGACACTTCGGCAGTGTAATCGTCACCACGCTGCTCTCCTTCTTTCTGATCTTCGTGATCGTCGGTTCGATCGTCGGCACCGCGCTTGTGGTCTACATCCTCGGCTTTATGGAAAGCACCAACGAGGTCAGCATCCACGAGCTGGAGATGAGCTATTCCACCTTCATCTATGCGGAAGATTCCGAGGGTGAGCTGGTAGAACTGAGAAAAATCGAAGGCGGAAGCGGAATCAAACGACTGCCGATGGACATCGAAGACATCCCCCAGCACGTTCTTGACGCGTTTGTATATGCCGAGGATGCGCGTTTCTACACCCACGACGGCGTAGACTATAAATCCACCATTGCGGCACTCGCAAACACCTTCCTCGAATTCTGGGATACAGAGCGCGGCGGCTCAACAATCACCCAGCAGCTGATCAAGAACATCACCGGAGATGACGATATCTCCGCTGAACGAAAAATCCGTGAGATCTTCCGTGCGATGCAGCTCGAAAAGAACTACACCAAGGAAGAAATTCTGGAAGCATATCTCAACTATATCGGCTTCGGCGGTTCCGCAAACGGAATCAAGATGGCGTCGCTGAAATACTTCGGCAAAGAAGTCCATGAACTCACCGTGGCAGAGGCTGCCTGCCTCGCGGCAATCCCGAAAAGCCCTGAGGTGCTCAATCCCTTTGCTAACCCTGAACGCAACCGCGAGCGTCAGCTTTACGTTCTGGGCGCGATGTATAAATACGGCGCGATCACCTTTGATGAATATCAGGCGGCAGTGGCAGAAGACATGATCTTCACCAACTCCGACGAATATAAAGAACTCCACCCTGAAGACAACGCGCTTGAAGACGCAATTGAAGCGGAAGAGCCGTACAGCTGGGTTGTGGACGCTGCAATTAACGAATATGCAGACGTTCTGGTCGAAGATCTCGGCATCTCCCGCAGTGATGCCATCACCCGTATCAACGAAGGCGGCTATCAGATCTACACCACGGTCGATCTGGATATGCAGGCAGCAGTCGAAGAAAAGTTCATGAGCATGGACAACATCCTGAAGGATATGGCAACCGCGGAAAGCACCAAGCACAAACGCGACCTCGACGGCGACGGCGTATATTCCGACGAGGAAGCCCAATATCTCCAGGCAGGCTTTGCCGCAATCGACTACACCGGTGCAATCCTTGCAACCGTCGGCGGCATCGGCGAAAAGACAGGCTCGCTCTCAACCAGCTACGCCTATGAGCCGCAGCAGCCCGGTTCGACCATCAAGCCCGTCACCACCTATGCGCTCGGATTCTACAACGATACCATCCACTGGGGCGCACAGCTTCCCAACAAGGGAATCATGAAGATCAACGGCAAGTCGTGGCCGGTCAACTACGGTAACACAGTCGGCGGCGGTAATATGCTGCATAT
The DNA here is from genome assembly GCA_015066905.1 of Ruminococcus sp. Lineage (GTDB taxonomy): Bacteria > Bacillota > Clostridia > Oscillospirales > Ruminococcaceae > Ruminococcus_F. The sequence goes on along the minus strand of SVNN01000013.1, from coordinate 21,943 downwards.
GTATTATGCACTTCAGAAATCCTATAATACAATCCCCGCACAGATCTGCAAGGAGCTTGGTACAACTTCTGTATTCAACTTCGCGTCTGATAAGCTGGGACTCGAACTGAACAGCTACGACAACGACTATGCACCGCTGTGCGTCGGTGGTCTGAACCAGGGTGTTTCCATCACCAACCTGACCAACGCCTATATGGTCTATGGACACGGCGGTCAGTACTCCAAGGCACACATCATTTCCTATGTCACCAAGGGCGACGGCACGCTCGTTTATACAGGCGGTCTGGATATCAATCAGGCAATCGACTCTGAAACCGCTACCGTCATGAACAAAATGCTCCTGAACGTCGTCAACCACGGTACCGGTACCCAGGCAAGACTGACCGCAAGCGACGGAACCCGTATCCCGATCGCAGGAAAGACCGGTACCACCACTGACTGGTATGACCTTACCTTCGTCGGACTCTGCCCGGACTTCGTCAGCGGCGTCTGGATCGGATATAAGGACAACGCAATGATCCAGCGGCACGGTGCGCTGAACTCTTCGCACATCTGGCGCAACATCATCGGTGACTATATCAAGGAAACCTACACCGGAAACGACTTCTACTACGACGAAAACGTCATCTCCGCGGCAATGTGTACCGCCACAGGCAATATCGCCGCATCCGGCTGTCCCAAGGGCGTAACAGGCTACTGGAAATCCGGCAATGCACCCGTCTGCACCGGCCACGGCACATCCAGCGAAGATGTTACCACCGTTATAGGAACAGAGTAATTACAATCAGACACATCAATATATAAAGGAGATATGCTGTTTGAAACAGGAATTTACCTTCTGCTGTCCGTGTCATTTCGGACTGGAAAGCGTCCTGAAATTTGAACTGCTTCAGATCGGCGCAAAACAGCTCCAGGTTTCTGACGGACGCATCGTCTTTACCGGCGACCTCTCAATCCTTGCCCGCGCAAATCTCTGCCTTGCTACGGCAGAACGCGTATTGCTCCAGCTCGCGGAATTCGATGCTACCACCTTTGAGGAGCTTTATCAGGGCGTAAAAAAGATCCCTCTCGAAAACTATATCGCGAAAACCGACGCATTCCCCGTAAAGGGACACTCGCTGGATTCTGAACTGCACAGCGTTCCCACCTGTCAGTCGATCATCAAACGTGCGGCAGTCGATCGCCTCGCAGGCGCTTATCACATGAGTGAATTCCCCGAAACGGGCGCGACCTGCAGAATTCAGTTTTCCTTGCAGAACAACCACGCGGTCATCTATCTCGACACCACAGGAACAGGCCTGCACAAGCGTGGTTATCGCGAGAATTCCAACGCCGCACCGATCAAGGAAACGCTTGCGGCAGGCATCCTCGACCTCGCACGCGTCCGTGCAAACAGCGTTGTATGCGATCCCTGCTGCGGCAGCGGCACCTTCCTGATCGAAGCGGCGATGAAAGCGCTGCATATCGCACCGGGCATCAACCGTATGTTCGCCGCCTCAAACTGGGGCTGGGTCGGAAAAGAGGTCTGGCGCGAAGAACGCACCCGTGCAATCGACAGCGTACAGCGTAATGCCGCGTTTGAAGCCTACGGCTACGACATTGATCCCACCGCGGTCGAGCTGACCAGACAGAACATCAAAAAAGCAGGCGTAGCAAGCCGCATCAAGATTGCCTGTGCGCCCGTCAAGGATTTTGTCCAGCCCGAAGATGCAATCACCGTGTGCAATCCCCCGTACGGCGAACGCATGCTGGACGTCAAGGCAGCAGAAGCGCTCTATGCCGAGATGGGCGAACGATTCCCTGCCGACCGTGCACATCCGTGTTACATCATCTCGCCGCACGAAACCTTTGAAAACCACTTCGGCAAACCTGCGGACAAGCGCAGAAAGCTTTACAACGGCATGATGAAATGCCAGCTGTACATGTACTTCAAATAAGCAGAACGGTCATCTGCTCTCACTTCAGATGACCGTTCTTTTTTTATTCCTTCACCGCCGCGCCGCCAAGCGATGTCACCAGCATCTTCTGCGTGATGACAAAGAACAGCATAAACGGAATCGCAATCAGAATTGCACCTGCACAGAACATTGTGAACTCGTTTTTCTTATCTGTCACAAAGCTGTACAGCCCGAGCGCGAGCGTCTGATTCTCATTCGACCGCAGAATCAGCTTGGAGAAGATGAACTCCATCCACGGCCCTGTGAAGCTGGTGATCGCCTGAAAGATCACCATCGGCTTTGCCTGCGGCAGAATGATCTGCACATAGGTGCGGAAATTGCTTGCACCGTCAATCCGCGCCGCCTCATCCAGACTCCGCGGAATCGTATCCATATAACTCTTCACCAGCCAGGTGTTATACGGCACATTCCCCGCCAGATAGATCAGCACCATGCCCCAGAGCGTATCCAGACCGCCGATGCGGAGCAGTACGACGTAAATCGCAATCATTCCGACAAAGGACGGAAAGATCTGTAAGATAAGCAGCGCCATCATCATGCTTTTCTTGAACACAAACCGAAAGCGCGAGAAGATATATGCTGCCAGCGTACAGACCACGACTGTCAGCGCCGATGTGCTCGCCGCAATGATCATCGTATTGCGGAACCACCGCACATAATTCGTGTCGGTAAACAGCGCGCGGAAATGATCCAGCGTGATTCCGTCCCCGAAGGGAATCAGTCCGAGCGCGGAGATTGAGCTGCCGGGCGTGAATGCCGCACTCACCGTATACACCAGCGGATACAGCACCACCAGCGTCACAACCGTGAAGAATACATACACCGCCGCGCGATAAAACTTCTCGCTCCGCCGCGCACTGCGGTATCGTTTTTCGTCCGTCATCAGAACTCACTCTCCCGAAATGATTTTGTCCGCCGGAAATTGAAGATCGCCGCAGGTGCCAGCACCACAAAGATGCAGACCGCAAGCACCGCCGCAAAATTATATTTCTGCAGATTCACCGTCAGATTATACACCCAGGTGATGATGATATCCGTGCCCTTCGCGCTCGTCACCGTTGAATCCGCTACCTTCGGATTTCCGCCCGTGAGGAAGAAGATCGCGCCGAAGTTATTGATGTTGTGCGTGAACGACATGATAATCAGCGGCGTGGTCTGATACAGCACCTGCGGCAGAGTGATCGAGCGGAACACCTGAAAGCGGTTCGCACCGTCCATCTTTGCCGCTTCATAGACCGACGGCGGAATTGCGGTCATCGCGCCCGTGACAAGCAGCATAAAGTACGGAAAGCCCGCCCAGAGGTTGATGAATACACAGGTGAATTTCGCGAGCGTCGCATCACTCAGCCACGGGATCACCGTGTCCTTGCCGATCAGTCCGAGCGCAATCAGCGTACGGTTGACCGTACCAAAACTGCCGTTTAAGAGATTCTGCCACACGAGCATACTCACAACCGACGGCACCGCATACGGGAGCAGAAACACCGAGCGAAAAAACGGCGTCAGCTTCAGTCTGGATTCCTGCAGCAGCACCGCCATGATCGTGCCGCCGGCATAGCTGGTCAGCGTTGCCGCCGCCGCCCAGATCAGCGTCCAGAGTGCGACACGGCCCAGAGCGCCAGCCCATGTCGCATTGCCGCCGAACAGCGCAACGAAGTTGTCCAGCCCCACCCAGTTCACCGTATTATTCGGCGGAATATGATGTGGTGAGGAATAGTCTGTGAATGCCACGCAGGCAGAAAATACAAGCGGCACCACCACAAAAAACAGAACCAGTACCACCATCGGCGCAAGCCCCAGCACAGGAAATGCGTGGTCGCCGAGCCCCGCAGAAGAAAAGGCACCCGTATCACAATACCGCTTATATTCCCCCAATGCACTTCGCACAGAAATATAATAAAGCAGCACGAACAGAAAGAGTGCGGCAAGCAGCATCACACCGTCGATGAGCATAAAAACCGAATGGTCGCGCTCCATCACGGGCAATTCGGGGTGCGGATCGCCAAGCGTGAACAGATTGCGGATCCCCCCGATCATCCGCGGCAGACTGATCAGCACGATCCCCTCTACAAGCGCAAACAGCACGCCTTTCAGATATTGCCGCAGATAGAGAATATGCCCCAGCCCCATAAACAGGAGGGAGGCGCAGAGAAGTCGTCCGCGCGCTGTGCCGTCCCGCTGAAGTGTACGTTCCAAATCTCCCCCTCCTTTCTGCGTTTATTCGCTCACATAGCCAACAATGGTCTTATCCAACGCATCCAGCTCAGTTTTGACATCCGCGCCGTTCCAGATGTTCGACACCGCAGAATCAGACGCCTCCCAGAATGCCGCCATCTGCGGAACGGAGGGCATCGGAAACGCATATTCCAGCTGTTCGAGGAAGCCCTCGGAATATTCCGCATATTCGCCGCTCAGATCGCAGTCGATCGCAGGAAGCGCACCTGTAATCTGATATCTGAGTTCCTGCATCTCCTCGCTCATCAGAAATTCTGCAAATTTCGCCGTTTCGGTGGGATATTCCGAATAAGCAGATACAAACATCGCGCGTGTGCCAGAGAATGATGCAGACGGCTGATCATCCGCAAATCCGGGGAGCGTTGCAACACCAAAGTCCAGACCTGCCTCCTTGCAGTTGGCAACGCTCCACGGACCGGAAATATTCATCGCCGCCTTGCCGGCTAAGAATGCGCCGTCTGCCGTATCCGAACCCATATCCGATGCCGCAACCGGCAGAATTGTGCGGAGCTTCTGGAACACCTCCATACCGCGGATGGAATCCTCCGTTGCCAGATAAGAAGAGCTGATGTCCGTACCGTCCTTGCCGAACAGACGGTTGCCGTTTGCCGTGGTGAAGATAATCGCGTAGTAGCCTGATGCCACATTCATCACAAAGCCATATTTGTCAGTGTTCTTCGCATTAAAGGTCTTGCACCAGTCAATCAGCTCGTCCCAGGTTTCGGGGATCTCTTCCTCAGAGATCAGTGCCTTGTTATAATAAAGCGCGTAGGTCTCCGACGCACTCGGATAACCGTAGAGAATACCGTCATACGTCAGCGCGTCCACACAGGTCGGCAGCGCCTCATCCTTGACCAGCTTCTCGTTCGCGGTTTTCAGAACGTGTCCGCCAACCACCAGCTCACCGAGTTTATCATGCGGTGCTGCAAACAGGTCGGGACCTGTTCCCGCGGGGCCGTCCATCGCGATCGCCGCAGAAGCGTCATTCATCTCCACATTCACAAACTCAATCCTGATGTTCGGATACTGCTTGGTAAATGCCTCGCCTGCCTGCTTGATCCACCGATCCGGACCGTCCACCGACTCCCACACCGTCAGAGTGATTTCCTCATCGGTCATCGAAGCGGTACCGCTTTGTTCTGCAGCAGAATTGCCGCTCTGCTTATCATCCTTGCCGCCGCAGGCTGTCATTGATACACCACAGGAAAGGGCTGTCAGCGCCATCAGCGTTCGTTTCAGAATATCCATTTTCATACTTGTTCACTCCTAAAAATTCAATCGTTGCATTGCGGGTTTCTGGCGGTTAGTGTTTCCGCTTTCAAAAAAAATATCCGAAATTTCAAATTTCGTGTTACCTTTTTCCCCTGTAAAACGTATACAGGATAGGTACATACAACCAAATCGAATCAAAAAGGAGGGGTTGCACCGATTTTTTAAATGCATGCAACGAATTATATGAAAGGAGGAAACTTTATGAAATTGAAACACCGTATTTGTTCTGTATTCTTAAGCGGCGCCCTGCTCACTTCCGCAGTACCGCTTTCTGTGCACGCACTGCAATCCTTTGACGCAGAAGAAATACTCACACAGGAGGATGTCCTGTTCTCAACCCTCGACAGAACCAATGTCTGGTGGGGCTACGGCACCGCGATGACGCCTGATGAATTCTATCATCTCCAATATCAGATCGACGGCTGGATCATCGTAGCAAAGGAGGACGAAGCGCCGCCGTCCGATCTTGCGGAGAAATACCACGCAGACGGCGAACCGATGTTCACCATTACGCAGTGCAGTGCAGAGGAGACCAATCTCCCCGCCAATGCGGAACGCTGCTGGCGCATTACCCCCACCGCTAAGACCGCTGGCAGTTTCTATATGCTCAGCGTCCTGCTGGAACGTCTGGATTTTGCGCAGTCTGTCTATGAGATCCAGCGCACGAAAATCCTCCAGGATAACGGCGGCTTCTATCCTTACGGCGAGTTCCATATCAGCGGCGACAATCTGACTGCCGAAAACTTCCCCGAACTGGATATCGCATCCTTTGAAGAAACCGCTGTCGGCAGATATACATTCGTAATCAACTGCGAATATAATGACTATCAGACGATGTACGACATCGCGGCATATCTGGATTCGCACGACCGCGTGGACGGCTGGACAACCAGCTGGATGTTTACCGAGCTTGCGATGCTCAGCACGGAATATACACGGCTTGCCCTGCTGTATGGGTCTCAGCCCGCGATCGCCTGCGGAGACGCAAATGCCGACGGTGTCTTGGATCCCGACGACTTCTCTCTCCTGCTCAAGGATTACGCAAATACAATGGTAGATTCCACAGCGCAGACTGCATATCCCCACTGCGCGTTGGGTTCACGCACCGTCACTTCGGATCACGTTACAACTTACATGAAATACTACGCAATTGAACTCCTGTCTGCAAGGCAATAGACACAAAAAGCCCCGACGCATCACGCATCGGGGCTTTTTCATTCCTATTCGGTTTTTCGCTTACGGATTCATACCGCCGCGTACATAGAACAGCTGATAGATCGCAAGCGCACTGCCGCCGCGGAAGCTGTATCTTCTGTCCGCACGGGAGAATTCCACGCGGTCTGCAATTTCCTGTCCTGCAATTTCCGCCAGCTTGTTCTTGAAATATGCAAAACAGAACTCGTTCATCTGAATGTTGTGCAGCACCACACCATTTGCGTAGTGTGTTGCCTGCAGGTTGTTGACCAGAACAGCAAGATTGTCTACGATCTGGTTTACAACCTCCTGCACCGGCTTATCGCCATGCACATATGCCTCATTCGCGATCTCCTCGGTGATCTTGTTCATATCACCGCCGGTTGCCTCGTAAAGATACGGGGTATCCTTCTGAGAATATACCGCGCGAAGCTTACGGAGAATGACCTCTTCTGTCAGCTCAGCCTTGACGGAACCGTTGGGATATCCAGCCGCAGAAGCGCCGTTCGGATTGATCACGATGCGCTCAATGCTCATCGTATTGACGTCATACTCAGGGAGCAGAAGATTCTTGTTCAGCACAGCAACATTATACTGCTGTCCGCCTGCAAGAAGTACGATATTGCGGCGGCGTCCGTCCAGACCACTGAAGTCCTGACTTGCCAGTGCAATCAGACCAACTGCGTTTGCAGCCAGCACCTGCATCTCAAGCATCCGCTCAAGCGGCTCGGTCACAGACTGGAAATTCAGTTCGTTATCTTCCAGCTTAACGCCCATAAAGTCCCACATCAACGGCATAACACCCACGCCGAGACCGAGAATCTTGTTCATTGCCAGACAGCTATTCTCCACCATATTCTTGCAGGACTCTGCGATGAAGTTCAGCACATCCTCTGCCTTGGTGTCATCACCGATCGGCATCATGGTTTTGTCCAGCACCTCTGCGTCAAGCGTGGAAAGTCCGACGCTGACATAGCCCGGAGAAATGGTTGCGCCGAGCGCAAAACGATTGGTCGCATTGATTCCGATGAGGATCTTGCGTCTGCCCTTCTGGAGCTTGTCCGCTTCAACAGGAGCCTCTCCCAGTTCCTGCAGAACGCCCTCGGCAATCATCTCATTGGTGATGATCGTAACCGCTGCGCGCGTCAGTTCCAGCTCAGCCGCAATATCCACACGCGAGATCGGTCCGTTTTCACGGATCACGCGCAGAATCTGCATTCTGTTCTGTCTTTTCAGATCAAGTTTACTGATACCCTTTTGTTGCATAAATAAGCACCGCCTTTTTCAGTCTTTCTTTGTCTTTCTCTAATGACTTCCGGTCAGTCGCTAATTAAATGTCGCAACCGAAACGAATTATTTTTGTTAATCCCCAAATTAACAAACAATTCAATTCCGATTTAATTTATTTATATTATATCAGACTCCTATAGGCAAATGATGACGTTTTTATGAATTTTTTGTTTCTAAAGCGTTAAAATTAAAAAGTTCAAAACAAAACACCTACAAGTGGAAGCGTTAATATGGATAATATGGTTGACAGAGCAAAAATCGAAACCGCATATTTTTCATTCTTCTTGTGTGTAATAGCAAACAGCGTGCAGGTCACAGCACAAGGTGCCGCCATCGCCAGTACAATCGTCAGCTTGACCTCCTGTGCAATGGGAAGCGGCGCAACCAGTGCAAAGCTGAGGAGCGGCATGAGGATCAGCTTCACTGCTGCAACGGCATAAACGCGCAGATTTTTCACTGCACTCCGCAGATCTGTCCGCGCGATCGTTGCACCGGCGACAATCATCGCAAGCGGTGTGTTCATATTTCCGATGTGTGTCAGCGCACCGCGGATCACCTCCGGCACACCGATTCCACAGAAAAAGAAGAGCAGTCCCGCAAAAATCGCGAGGATCGAGGACGATTTCAAAATCTTCACGCAGTTTTTCAGATCCGTCTCTCCGGAAATGGAGATGATTCCGTGCGTCCAGATCAGCGCGTTGAAAACGGTAATAAATCCGGTCAGATAAAACACGCCCTCCGAACCGAGCAGCGCGTCCACAAGAGGGATGCCCATAAATCCGCAGTTGCTGTATACCGCCGACACGCGCTCGATCGACCTGTCACCCACATTTTTTCCGCGAAACAGCAACCGCGCAAGCAGAATCCCAATCAGCATCACTGCAGCAGAAAGTCCGAGAGAGAGCAGCAGATTCTGCATCAGCCGCACCTCGCGCTCACGCAGATATGCCGAAAAAATCACCGCCGGATTCACAACATGCAACACAATCGAAGAAAGTGCGTCAGACGCTTCCTTGGAAAGATAGCCTTTTTTCACACAGAATCCGCCGACCAACAGCAGCAGCGCCATCATAATTGCCTGTTTTCCGATCACAATAAACATTACGAGCCTTCTTTCAACACTCCCCCGCGCGGAGAGTGATTGGAATTTACTTGAAACCCCAGTTTTTCGGGCTTTTTTCGCCCTCAAATACCGATTGTAATATATCTTCAACTGTGTCCGCAATCGCCGTTTTTATGGGGTTTTCCACGATTTCAACAGAGTTTTCAACACGCAGAACCGTGATCTTTCCACTGTTTCAACAAAGTTTTCAACAGTCATATTTCGCGAAATTTCTACTTCCTGTATACCCTGCGCAGAATCGTCCATACTGAATGCAAACGTGCCTGCAAGGAGGAAATCATGATCAAGGGAGTCAACAAACGAATCGTAGAAATTCAGAATCCGGACAGTCTGTATTTTGATAAAGCCGTGTTTTATCTCAAGCCAAACCTCGCCGAGCTTTCTCCCCGCGTGCTGGCGATCGAGGCGGACAATTGTTTGCACGCATACAGTCCGCGCAGGCTGAAGCGCCATCGGCTGCTCCGCACGGTGATGACCACACTCGCCATCCTGATGATCGCCGCAGTGGGGTTCATCTGCGGCATCCGCGTGCAGTGACCGCTGATAGCATTAGTATGAAACCAAACCACCGAAATATCACAAAGCACACAAAAGCACCGCGGCAAAGCTGACGCGGTGCTTGTTTGTTTTTCTTAGCGCGAAGTATTTCTGAGGCTCTTGCGCTTTGCCTTCTGCGTATACATTTTATCATCCGCCCGTTTCATCAGGTCGTCAATGTCAATGTTCGGAACAAGACGCGCCATTTCTGTGCCGCAGCTTGCACCGAGGGAATACGGCTTGTCAATTTCCTTGTTTGCCGCATCCAGCGCTGCAGTCAGACGCTGCGCCAGTGACATGCACTGATCCCGCTGCGGATCATCGGTGATGATCGCAACCATATATTCATCACCGCCGAACCGCGCACAGATCGCCCGTTCACCTGCCATGCTGACGATCAGATTTGCAACGCTCTTGATTGCAAAGTCGCCCTCCTGGTGTCCGAAGGTGTCGTTGATATATTTCAGCGAGTCCATATCGATCGAAGCGATGAAGAGCCAGCGCGGATAGTCCGTGTGGATGTTCTTCTGCCGCTGGAATTCCTGGAAGAATCCACGGCGGTTATAAAGTCCCGTCATGGAGTCGTGAATATACATATCCTCCAGCATCTTGTTGCTCGCGGATAATTCTTCGTTCACACGCATCAGCATCGCCTGATTCTCAACGGTGTTGAACGAATGGCCGAAGCTCATCATCAGAGAGAACAGACGGCTGTAATCAATGTAATAAATATCATAGGACAGTGCAACATAGCCGAACACATCGTTCTGGTCGTGCAGCGGCAAAAACAGCACCTGATTAAATTTCTCGTACATTTCATCCAGACCGGGCATCCGCTCCTTGTGGTGGAATTTCGTGTACGGATGCGTATATTCGTCGCCCGTGCGGTCGATCACAACAAAGTAGTCGTCATCTTCATACGGCTCGTCGATCTGTGCATTTGCAGTGCGGAGATATCTTCCGTTCACACAAACCTTGAAATTATGCACCGTCTGCCCCATAATGTACTCGCGCATATGTTCAAACATCTCATCCACCGTCTTCTCATCCGTCAGAACGGTGATCATGCGGTACATCTGATCCTCATATACGCGGTTTGCAGCAAGGCTCATATACATTTTCTGCAGCTGCGCGCTGGAAGAGCGGTATTTCGTTGGTTCACAACCGCACGACTGCGTAAAATGCAGCCCGTATTCGATCAGATACTCCTTCTGATCCACTGTTTCGCCGCGAATCAGCTTCGACGCAATCTCCAACGCACAGCTGCCCGCGCCCCAGAGATCCTGCGCCGCATTGGTGATGCGCGGCACATGATAACGCTCCATTTCGATCCCGTCAAAGCCGGTGATCAGTACATCCTCCGGCACACGGTAGCCGAATTCATTCAGAACAGTACAAGCGGCAATTGCCATCGAGTCGTTTGCGGCAATGATCGCCTCAGGCAGTTCATCTTCCAGAAATTCCTTGACCGCGTCCGACGCAGGTCCTTCCCAGAAGTAGCCATATTTCATCCTGCGCTCCTCAAACGGAAGTCCGTTTTCAGCCAGCACCTTCTTGTAGATGTCAATGCGCGCATCTGAAAACGCGTTGTCCGGCATCCCTGCAAGAAAATTGACGCGTGTACATTTATGATGCTCAAACACATGGCGCACCACAGCCTCAAACGCTGCATCATAACCATGTATGACGTTGTAACATCCCTCGTGTGCCTGATCCACGGTGATAACGGGTACCCCTTCTGCGTCCGCAGCCGCAATGATGCGTTTGGTAATCTCCCTGTCGCCGATCGTTTCGCCCATGATGACGACCGCGTCCAGTTCATTCCAGCGGATCAGATCATATACGCTCTGTTCACCGATGTCGTGATTATCTCTGTTCTGGAAGGTCGAGAAGGAGGCGAATATCTTAACGCGAAGACCCTTTTCCGCAGCATATGCACTGAGTGCCTGAACCTGCTCTGCGTTTGTCAGATCCTGCAGATGCCCCAGACATATGCCGATTGTCGGTGCAAATCCACCAGCCATAAGCGTGTTCCCCTTTTTTGTTTTTCATCCGAAATACGGAAATTGTTTTTACGAACTATCACTGTATGCGTGCAGCAATGTAATTGTATACACATAAATTATACTACTATTTTCATCATAAAGCAAGTCTTTTTTACACAATATCCTCAAAAATGCACAAAAAAGTGCAAAATGCGGCGCATTTTTCATCCACACGCCGCATTCTTTATGTGATGATATTTTAACCTATTTGCAGTTCCGTCTGATCAGAAAGAACTGAGTCCGCACAGAACAAGCGACAATTGTGTGATATCCTCCGCGTCAATGCTGCCGTTCCGATCACAGTCTGCGTTTATCAGTGCTGTGCCGGAAAGTGACACCTCTTTGTCCTGCGACACATAACGCGCAAGCAGCACAACATCTGCAATTGTCACCGCCTGATCCACAAGGACATCGCCGCGCAGGCCGATCGGCGGAGCTGTTGTTGTGGTTGTCGTAGTCGTGGCAGTCGTTGTTGTGGTTGTAGCCGTTGTCGTTACAAGCGGCGTTGTCGTGGTTGTGGATTCCGCGGTTGTTGTCGTGGTTGTGGTTTCTGTTGTTGTGGTAGATTCCTGCGTCGTCGTGGTCGTCGTAGACTCCGGCGTTGTGGTGGATTCCGTAGCTGCAGATTCCGTTGTCGTAGTTGTTGTGGTAGTCGATGTTTCTGTTGTTGTCGTAGTCGTCGTTGTCATCCAGACCGCGGTCGTGGTTTCTGTCCAGCCGTATGTCGTTGTTGTCGTCTCCTCGGTCGTCGTTGTGGATTCCGCGGTGGTAGTCGTGGTCGTCGTTTCTTCCGATGTCGTGGTTTCTGCCGTGGTTGTCGTTGTTTCCGGCTCGGTCACGGTTGTGGTTTCTTCTGTGGTTGTTGTCGTCTGCTCCGGCTCACGCGTTTGAAGCTGAATCTCCTGCTCCAGGATCTCCGTATCCTCTGTCGAAAGACTCGGACGAACGTCATAATACAGCACGCCGTTTTCATCAATGTGCAGACCATAGATCGAACCGACTTCGCGCTCCTCCTCCGTCAGGGTATAGAACGCCTGCACGCTGCTGCCGTCGGCATTCATGCGATAAATCACGTCGCTGGTCGAATAGTAGAGCAGTCCGTCATACACACCGTTGAAGCCCAGGAAGCTGCGGTAAGAACCGGAGCCGTCCTTCACGCTCCAATAATCCTTCACCGCATGGATCTGCGTACCGACAAAGCTGTCCGTTTCGCTGTCATAACGGTAGATATAGTACGTTCCGCCAACCTGCGAGAGCGAAGATACAGCAGAGGGATCTGATCCTGTCACCACAAACCAGCCATCTCCGATACGGTCAAAGGAGGCTTCAGAAGCGTTCCAGAAATAGTCATCATATTTCGTGCTGTCGCAGACAACCTCTGCATCGTCAATGCCGCGGATGCACCAGTCATCTGCCGCGTGATACGAATCCGCCATCATATATTCCGTACTCTTGAGCAGATAGCGATGGGACGCATAGCCCTTGACATCAGGCAGTCCGTCATCGTTGGATACGTCAACGTGATACCACTGACCATCCACCTTGACCACGCACCATGCGTGCACCAGTTCATCACTGGTGATCATATAGGCTTCCAGTCCTGCTGCACGTGCCAGCGCGATGTAAGAAAGTGAACTCGCCTGACACACGCCCAGACCATCCACCAGCATATTGTATGCATTATAGCAGTTGTAGTCCAGATCATATGCACCGTTGCAGGCAAGCCAGTCGTGAAGATACATTGCAATCTCCACCTCCGACCAGCTGTCGTCGATGACCGAAACAGCGGTCTGCACGCGCGCGTCAATCTCCGCACACTTTTGTGCATATTCCTCCTCGTCCATACCATACTGGAAGGTCAGCTTGGAGATCTTCGAGCTGCTGCCGCTCTGGAGCGAAGCACCGAAGCCCTGCATATGGAAGTAGTAGGGGTTTGCATAATATGTATTATAGATCGCATCGACATATGTTTCTGAGGTCAGACCATATGCAGACACATTCACGGAAGTATCAAAGCTCTCCCACGCTTCACATAAAACCTCCGCAAGCTCTGGCTGTGTTACGGCTGCGTCTGCCGCAGGTGCAGGCGTACTGATCGACGCGCAAAGCACCGTAAGGGATACAAGACCGGTCAGAATTTTTTTGCTGAACATCATAAATTCCTCCTTGTATGATTATATCCGCTTCCCCACGCTCATGTTCGGCCAATCATTTAGGCACGATTTTACTTTATAGATTCATTATAGCACAGATTTCCACGCCGTGCAATTCTTTTTTTGCGCCCCTTCCGCCAAATTTCACACCCCGTTTTCGTAAGTTGTGACAAAAAAGGCTGCCGGATCTTTACATCCCGCAGCCGATTTGTTTTATTCCGTTTCTGCCGTTCCTGTGCTGATATAAACCTTGACCGTTGTGCCGAACGGAACCGAAGAACCCGCCTTCGGCTCACAGAAGATCACAGTACCCGCCGGCTTGGAGGATGGCTCGTCGATCAGCTCCGTCTGCAGTTACGCAGCAGCCAGCGCGTCTTTTGCATCCGCAGGCGCGGCACCGATCAGTTCAGGCACAGAGCGCAGACGCGTGCGCTCCGCGGTGAATTCCCAGTAGAAGGAGGGGTTTCGTTCCTCCTCCGCCAGCATCGGGATGCACAGTGCCTTCGTCACCAAATCCAGCGGCGTACCGTCTTCGTCACAGTAAAACAAGAGCCTGGTGTCGTCCCCCGGCTGATAGATATCCGCGTTCTGGGTCGGTTCCAATATCGTATACGGCTGTGCGGCAGTACCCTGCGGCGCCTGATCACCGACCACCGACGCACAGGTGCGTACATTCCAGCGTTCCTGCTCTGCATCCCAGTATTTCACATACTGCATCACAGCCGAACAGCCGGGATATTTCGCCTCGATCGCGGTGGTGTCAGGATCAATCACCTCCAGCCCCTCCAGATCCGCCTCGGTAAACTTCGCCGTAGTAGACGCGATCCGATAAATTCTGTCCTGGCTGAAGTTCATACCGTCCGTCTGTCCGTCGTACCAGACGATATATTCCTGATTGGTCGGCGTCATCGCAAAGGTCTCACGGTCAATGATCACCTTCGTGTAGCGGCAGACGGTCACGGAATGCACCGCACCGGCAAAGGACCATCCCTCACCGCAGACTGACGCTGCAGAATAGCCGAACCGCTCTGTCAGCTCTGTGCCGCGCGGATTGTCCGCCCAGTCGCCCTCGAACAGCGGATACTGCTCCGCAGGCGGACGATACCGGTCATCCAGCTGATAATAGGTCAGATTGTAGTCATATTTCGTCAGCTCGTTGAGCAGTTCATTATACAGCACCGTGAATTCGCTGGACTCCTCAAACTGCACGACTGCGCCCTCACCGAAGAAGTCCGGATTCGGCTGTTTCGCGATCACAAGGCGATACAGCACGATCAGTCCCGCAGCATTCAGAAGCATCACGACCGCCACCAGCGCTGTCATGCTCTTGAGATGATATTCCGGCGTTGCAGAAGCGCCGATCTTCAGCGCCTCCACCAGCTTTTCTGTCCTGGTGGAGGATGTGATCTGCTCCAGACAGCTGCGGATCTCCTCAGCAGGCGCGAACGAAACCGCGCGGTCCACCTCGTCATCCGTCTTTTTGAGCAGCTTTGCCGCCTGCGTTTTGGTCAGACGCATCGCAAACACCAGACCGACCGCGTCGCGCTCCCACTGCGGCAGTGCCATGATCTGAGCAAATAGTGCCGCCTGCGCCTCACTGCCGGGATACCGCGCCATTGCCTCCGCGTTTTCGGAGATTTTTTCCGAGCGGATGCGGTCAGCGCGGAACGACTTGCTGGCACGCAGTGTTTTCTGTGCAAGAATATTCCACGCACCCACAAGCTCTTTTTTTGCCGCACCCTTTCTGCGGAAGCGCAGCATTGCGTTACGAAGCGCATGCTCCGCCTCGTCCCAGTTTTCTGTGTCCAGCAGACAAAGGCGGAAGCAGTCCGCCGCATAGGTTTCGCAGAATGCAAGCAGCTGCTTTCCGCTTCTGGATTCCTTCATGTCAGTCCTCAACTCCTGAGAAAGATCGTTTTACTCGGCAAGCTCCAGCCCGACAGGGCAGTGATCGCTGCCGAAGATGTCTGTATAAATTCTGCTCTCGCGGATCTGCGCCGCAAGACGGTCGGATACGAGAAAATAGTCGATCCGCCATCCTGCGTTCTTCTCTCGCGCACGGAAGCGGTACGACCACCAGGAATAGATCCCCGCCTGGTCGGGGTAGAGATGACGGAACGAATCCGTAAAGCCTGCCGCCAGCAGCTCAGTCAGCTTGCCGCGCTCCTGGGGCGTAAAGCCCGCATTTTTCACATTTGCTTTCGGATTTTTCAAGTCGATCTCCTGATGTGCAACATTCAGATCGCCGCAGTAAATGACAGGCTTTTTCTGATCCAGCCCGACCAGATGCGCCCGGAGGGCGTCCTCCCATTCCATGCGATATTCCAGTCTTGTAAGCTCCTGCTTGGCATTCGGCACATAGGCGTTGACCAGATAAAACGCAGGATACTCCAGCGTAATGACGCGTCCTTCACCGACGTGCACATCATCCCCGAAGTCATACTGGACCGAAAGGGGTTCTTCCTTTGCAAAGATCGCCGTACCAGAATACCCCTTTTTCACCGCACTGTGCCAGAACTGGTGATAGCCCGGAAGATCCAGTGCGATCTGATCCGGCTGCAGCTTGGTTTCCTGCACACAGAAAAAATCCGCGTCCTCAGCATGAAAAAAGTCCAGAAATCCTTTGCCCACGCAGGCACGCAGTCCGTTTACATTCCAAGAAATCAGCTTCATTTTCGATCATCCCTCCGCACCGAGCAGGCGCTCAGCATTCTGATAAAAGATCTGCGACTGTTCCGCTTCGGTCAGACCGAGCGCGCGCAGTCTGTTGTAAATCGTCTGTGCATTATCCCACGGGCAGTCGCTTGCGAACAGGATCCTGTCTGCACCATGTGTGCGGATAATCCGCAGAAACTGCTCGTCCGACAGCACTCTTGAGGTATATGCGGTGTCCAGATAGACATTACGCCTGCCGACGATATGCTGCTCCACCGCATCCCAGCAAAGCTGTCCGCCGAGGTGCGCAAGAATGATGGTCAGCGCCGGAAACTGCGCTGCAATCTTCGCAAAATCCTCCGGCTTGCCATGTACCACCTCCGGCGAAAGCGGATCGAAACCCGCATGAAAAACGATCGGCAGTCCGAGAGCAGCGCAGGTTTCGTATATCGGAAACATCTTCTCCTCTGCGGCAAAAAAATCCTGATAATCAGGGTGCAGCTTAACGCCGTGCAGACCGATCTGCTTGATATATGCCAGCTCCTCCAGCCGATCCGCCGCGTCGGGATGGATGCTGCCGAACGAAACAAACAGCGCGTCCTCCGCCGCCTTTGCCCAGTCGTTGATCGTCCGCTGCTGTGAGGGCTTGGTAGCAACCGGCAGCAATACCGCACGATCCACGCCCCAGCTGCGAAGCCGCTCTCTCGTTTCGGCAATGGTTCCGTTGGTTTCTGCGTCAATTTTGGCAACGCCCATCAGCTTGGCTACCGCGCGCTCTGCAATCCGGTCCGCAAACGCGTGTACATGAAAATCAATCAGCATCCTGTCTTCCGCCTTCCGTTTTTTGCGTCGATAAATTCCAAAAAGCGGAACGCCTCTGCATTCCGCTTTTTTGTGTATCTTATTCGGTCTCAGTCTCTGTGATGTGCTGGATCGATGCCTCATCGGCAGTTACAACGACTCTGTCGTTTGTTGTATACTTCTGGGGCATATAAACCAGATTTACCTCTTTCCAGTCAGCAGAAACCATCACCGGAACAATGCCCTTTACCGTATTCGGGTTTGCGTCCGTTGCATCCGCCTTTGCAGGCACCGGTGCGTGCAGAAGCGAAAGACCCTTTTCGTAATAATATCTGGTTGCCTGCTGGTTTGCAACCGCAGAGTGACCTGCTTCATAGGTCTTGTCGCCGACCTCCGCAGAGAAGTGCGTCAGAAAGCTGAGATCCAGCTCCTTGTCGGAATTGTTTGTGACACTCACCTCAAAGAAGAGGATGCGTGTGCTGGCGCTGCGCATTTTATCCAGTTCGCGTACAGCGTCCACCTTGAAGATGATGTTTTCCTGATACACGATCTCCTCGCCTACCTTACCGGAAAGCTCAGCGCCATCGGTGGTCTCATCCACCTTTTCATCAGGAACAGGAACAACATATTCACTCTCAACAGGCTGGAGCGAGGTGGTTTCGTCGTCACAGCCGGTCATCGCAAACAGGGATGCTGCGCAGAGTACTGCGAGCACAGCCGCGCCCGCTTTTCTGAATGTATGATACATCGGGGGATTCCTCCTATAAAACACAATTTTGATGATTCCGTTATGCCATACAGGAATCAGGCGTCATCTTTAATAGTATACCATATCCGCTGAAAAGTTGCAAGCCCTAAAAAAACAAAAGCGTCCCGACACCGGAAACGGCTTCGGGACGCTGCTGCGAGCCGCAATTACTGTGCGTTCGGAGCAGAAACAGGACAAACACCTGCGCAAGCACCGCAATCGATGCAGGTATCAGCGTCGATTACATACTTATCAGCACCGCTGGAAATTGCGCTTACAGGGCACTCACCCTCACATGCGCCGCACATGATGCACTCATCAGAAATCTGGTATGCCATTGGTAAAACACCTCCGTAGAATTTTGTGACTTTTCAATCACTTACCTACATTGTATCACATTTTTGAAAAATTGCAAGTGTTTTTTTTAATTTCACGCAAGAAAATTCAGCCTGCCCGTTTCCGTTTGCGATAATCGGTCGGCGTGATTCCCACGATTTTCTTGAACTGATGCATGAAATGTACATAGTTGTCATATCCGCTCTGCGCCGCGATATTGGCGATGATCATATCCGTTTCAGCAAGCAGCTTTTTGGAGTAGTTGATTCTGCTGTTGATCACGTCCTGCGTAAAGCTGATTCCGAAACAGCGGGTGTACAGCTTCTGGAAATAGCCGCGGCTGAGGATCATTCTGCGGCAGACCGCGTCGATCGACCAGTCCTCCTGCGGCTTACTGTAAATCTGCTCACGCAGCTTCTTGAATTCGGTATAATACGGTGTATTGCGCTCTGTGCGCCAGTTCTTGCGGTGTTCTTCCATATTTGCGTACGCGATCTGATACAGCTCCTCCGAAGCATTCACTTCATTTGCAGGACCGCAGTAGCAGCCGAAGGATACCTCCAGCTTTTCGTCTTCGCCCCTGTTTTGCTCCAGATAGCCTGAGATTGCGTTGGTAAAGCGCGAAACCGAATCCGGCGAGTAGTCACCGCAGCCGACCACAGCAAAATTGCCGCCTGCAATTCTGGCGCAGTGCTCGTTGCCGGAAAAGCTCTTGCTGATGGCGTTTGCAAAGAGGATCATTGCGTTGTCGCCCTCCAGCCGGCCGCCATGATCGTTGATCGCCGCAAGATTATCCAGATTTGCCACTAAGATCAGGAGATTCTTCCCCTGTTCACGCGCCCATGCAAACCGCTGGGCAAGTGCTGTCTCAAACCCGAGCTTGTTGTAAAGTCCCGTCAGCGGATCGCGCCGTTCGGCGAGATGCACACGGTTCTGGACGCTCTTGAAATAGTTCCGCACACGGACAAATTCCAGCGCGTTGCACAGATGTGCGCTCCAGCGCGGATAAATGCCGGAATAGGCAGCACCCTTGCCATGCAGCGTCAGTACAGAATAGCCGAAGATGCGGTCGTTGTGCTGGAGCGGCGTGAAGTAATAGGTGCACGGACCATCGTTCAGTGTGAACAGCCGCGGGAACATTTCTTCCTTCGGGAAGGTGCGGTCACGCAGATGCTCCACGCTTTTTCCGACCGCCTGCTTGATGCGGATCATATCGGAGTAGCCCTCTGTGCGGTATTCCTCCGTGCCATCTGCACGGAGCGAACCCTCCCAGTCCTCACAGAGACACAGGCAGTAGCTGTCCATATCACGGATCATGTAAGTCAGCGAGTAAAGCATCTCTGCGACTTCATCCAGTGTTTCACACGCTGCAAGCCGTTCGCTCATCATACTGCACCGCAGCAGCATCTCATCTTCGCGGTTCCGCTTGGCACGGCGCAGCTCATGTGCAGTCTGCTCAGGATCCGGCGCACACGAGCAGCTTTTTGCAGGAGAAAAATAGCCGCGCGGCACGTCGATCTCGACGCGCGGTGCGCCCGTGATCGCTTCATACATCCGTCTTGCCCCCTCAACGCCCGTTGCAAAGGCGTCGTTGGAGTAAGAGGCGATCGGAATCGGGTTTTCTCGTCCCTCGTTCGTTGCTTCATAGCCCGCGATGAGGATATCGTCCGGCACAGAAATCCCGTTCTGCGTCAGCACCTCGCACAGCGCAAGCGCCATCGGGTCATTGCCGCAGATGACAGCCTGCGGACGGGCAACCTCGCCGCTGACGATCTGTTCACCGAGCGCATAGCCTGATTCAAACCAGAAGTTTCCGTACCGGATGCGCGATTCATCGCATGGAATATCATGCTCCGCCAGTGCGTCGCGGTAACCCTTCAGACGTTCCTCGGCGGAATAGATGCCGCGCGGTCCCGTCAGACAGAAAATATCCTGCACGCCGTGGGCTTCGATCAGATGATTCGTCAGGCGCCGAAACAGCGCACGGTCATGCGGCATCACGCACTGAAACGCCGTGGTGTCGTCGTTCAGAACGATGACCGGAATCTTCATCTGCGACAAGCGGTGATCCAGCTCCCGCTTCATTTTTTCATTGTAGATTGTCTGCCGCGCGTAGATAATACCGTCCAGCTCCTCAAAATTTGCCAGACGGAAGATGTTGTACTGTGCGCGGCTGAAGCTGTCGTCCTGAATGTTGTTCAGAAAGCTGGAAAACACTGCAACATCCATATTCAGCTCCTGCGCCTGCGTGATGATCCCGCGCAGCATACGCTGCTGGATGAGCACGTCGCATTCGCAGATCAGTACGCCGATCCTCTTTCTCTGCTTGGTGTGCATAACAGAAAGCTCACTCCCCTCAATCAAGGCTTTCAGTCAGACTCAATTCCCCTCAATTTCTTTCAATAGTTATACTAATTATACCAAAAATCTCACAAAATGTCAACGACATTTGCCTGATATTTTTCTGTTTGCACGATATCTGCGCCGAAACTGCGTTTTTTGCGAAAAATACTTGCGTTCATGCGCCAAAGTGTGCTATAATAAAGCGATATTGTTTATAATAAGGAGTGTACACAGCTTATGTATAAAATCGTACAGAAACGGTTTCTGAACGACTCGGTTGTACTGATGGAGCTTCAGGCACCGTACATTGCAAAAAAGGCGCTTGCGGGACAGTTCATCGTCTTCCGCATCGACGAGCAGGGTGAGCGCGTTCCGCTGACCATCGCAGACTATGACCGCAGCCACGGCACAATTACAATCATCTTCCAGATCGTCGGTCGTTCGACAGAGCATCTTTCCACACTGAATGAGGGCGACACAATCCTCGACCTCGTCGGCCCGCTCGGCATCCCGACCGAGATTCCCGAAGGTGCAAAGCGCGTCTGCGTGGTCGGCGGCGGTGTCGGCTGTGCGATCGCCTATCCGCAGGCAAAGCAGCTGTTCGGCGCTGGTGTGACCGTTGACGTCATCGCCGGCTTCCGCAGCAAGGATATCGTCATTCTCGAAGACGAATTCAAGGAAGTCTGCCACGAATTCATCCTCTGCACCGATGACGGCAGCTACGGCAGAAAGGGTCTTGTCACCAATGCACTTCAGGAGCGCATCGACGCCGGCATCCAGTATGACGCAGTCATCGCAATCGGTCCGGTTCCGATGATGAAGTTCGTCTGTCTGACCACCAAACCGTACAACATCCCCACAATCGTATCCCTCAACCCGATCATGATCGACGGCACAGGCATGTGCGGCGGCTGCCGTGTTACCGTAGACGGAAAGATCCGCTACGCCTGTGTGGAGGGCCCCGACTTTGACGGCCATCTCGTTGACTTCGACGAGCTGATGCGCCGTAACAGCACCTATCGCGAGCAGGAGCACACTTGCCGCATGCTCGCACAGGCAGACAAGCAGAAGGAGGCAAAGTAACCGATGGCAAATATGGCTGAAAAGAAAACCCCGATGCCCGAACAGGACCCCAAGGTACGCGCACGGAACTTTGAGGAGGTTACCCTCGGCTACTCCAAGGCGATGGCAGTCGAAGAGGCAAAGCGCTGCCTCAACTGCATGACAATGCCTTGTGTCAGCGGCTGTCCTGT